>JAQSWF010000143.1 GCA_029266775.1 Pseudonocardia sp. | reverse complement strand
GTCGACGAGCTCGCGCAGCGCGCCGTCGAACTCGGTGACGGGGCGGGTCGGGGTGTGCAGGACGGGGTCACCGACGATGCGGATCGGGCGGACGGCCACCGGCACAGTGTCGACGGCGGGAGCGTCGCTCCCGGCGGCGCCCCTCACCTGCCCGTAGCGGACCTGCTGCTGCCCTGATCACCGGTTGCGTGCGCACACTGTTGATCCACCAGCATTTTGATCCACCAGCAGTGATCACCAGCAGCGAGCGCACCGAAACGGCGACACGATCCGCGGCAGGCGCTCCGACGGGGCGACGAGCGCCCGTCACCCGCGTCCCACTCCGACCGCCGCCCTCGCGAGCCCGAGGTGGCGCGTCATTGCCCGATCTTGTCGGCCAGCCGTGCTTCAATCCTCGCTGAATGACAACAGTGTCATTAGCCCGACTGCATTGGCTCGACCCCGCAAGGAGCGACATGGAGTCCGCGACCGGCTTCCGGAGTCTGCCCGCTGTGCCACCGGGCCGCGCGCTCGAGCGCCGCGAGCGGGAGATCCTCGCGTTCGAAGGCCAGTGGTGGAAGTACGCGGGCGCGAAGGAGCAGGCCGTCCGCGAGCTGTTCGGCATGTCGCCCACGCGCTACTACCAGGTACTGAACGCGCTGCTGGACCGCCCGGAGGCGCTCGCCACCGACCCCCTGCTCGTCCGTCGGCTCCGGCGCCTGCGGACGAGCCGGCAGCGGACGCGCGCCGCTCGACGTCCGGGTGCGCGGCCGTGGTGATGCCGCCCCCGCCCGGCTCCCGTTCTGCGCTGCGGATCGGCGGCCTCGCCCTGCTCGGGGTCGCGGTCGCGGCGGGCGCGGTCGGGCTGGTCACGACGTTAGTGGGAGGCGAGAGCCCCGAGCCGGTCGCGCAGCCGTCCCCATCGAGGGTGGTCCAGCCCCCGCCGCCGCGGCCCCCGATCGCGACGTCGCCGCCGCTCGCTGCCCGGCCGCCGGCCGCCACTCCGTCACCGGTTCCGAGCTACGGAGCGCAGTCACCCGCCACGGCGTCGCCAGGCTCCGCCGTCGCTGCTCCCGGCGCAGGGGCAAGGTCGAGTGGCGGCGTGCAGAGCGGCAGCGGCTACAGCGAGCGCGGCGAGCTGCGCGTCTACAACAACAGCCTGATCGGGGGCCTCGCAGCGCAGGCCCGCGACGACTTCGAGCAGGCGGGCTGGACGGTCACGGAGATCGGCGGCTACCCGGGCGTCATCCCGACCAGCACCGTCTACTACACGCCGGGCACGAACGAGGAGGAACAGGCCCAGGAGCTGGGCCGCGAGTTCGGCCTGCGCGTCGAGCCGCGGTTCGCGGGCATCGCGAACTCGTCGCCGGGCGTCATCGTGATCATCACGAAGGAGTACGTCTCGCCCACCAGCCCCTGAGCGAGCACCCTGACGTCCTTCACAGCCTCCGCTCGGCGTAGGCCTGCAGGGCCGCCAGCTGCCCGGGGTCGAGGGAGGGCGGCACAGCGGCCAGTGCCGCGGCGAGGTGCCCGGCCGTCACCACCGTCGCGTCCAGGGACTCCCGCATCGCCGTCAGCGCGGCTTCGCGGAGGACGGCGGTGCAGTCCGCCGCCGAGTATCCGTCGAGCTCCGCCCCGAGCGCGTCGAGGTCGACGTCGGGAGCCAGCGGGGTGTGGGCCGCCGCGGCGCGGAGGATGTCGGCGCGAGCGGCGGCGTCCGGCGGCGGGACGTACACCAGCCGCTCGAGGCGGCCCGGCCGCAGCAGGGCGGGGTCGATCAGCTCGGGCCTGTTCGTCGCGCCGACGACGACCACGTCGCGCAGCGGCTGCACGCCGTCCAGCTCGGTGAGCAGCGCCGCGACGACGCGGTCCGCGACGCCGGAGTCCGACGACTGCCCGCGCCGCGGCGCCAGCGCGTCGACTTCGTCGAGGAAGATCAACGCGGGAGCGGCGTCCCCGGCACGGCGGAACAGCTCCCGGACCGCGCGCTCGGACTCCCCCACGTACTTGTCGAGCAGCTCGGCGCCCTTGACGGCGAGCACGTTGAGCTGGCCGGTGCCGGCGAGGGCACGCAGGAGGAACGTCTTGCCGCAGCCGGGCGGGCCGTAGACGAGCACCCCGCGAGGCGGCGCGACGCCGAGCCGGGCGAACGAGTCGGGGTAGCGCAGCGGCCAGAGCACGGCCTCGGTCAGCGCCTGCTTGACCTCGGCCATGTCCCCGACCTGCTCGAGGGTGATTCCTCCGGTCCGCAGGATGGCCGACGACGACATGGAGATGGGACGCACGGCGGCGACCGCGTCGAGCAGGTCGTCCTGGGAGATGCGCGGCTGCTCCTCGACGGTGTCGGTGCCGGCCGACGCCCCATGCCTGTCCTGTGGATCAACGCCGAGCGGAGCGAGGCGGAGATCCACAGGTGGAACGACGGGCCGCGCCGCGTGGCGCAGTGCGGCCGCGACCGCGGCCTCGCGGCGGACGGCGATGAGGTCGGCGACGACGAAGCCGGGCGTGCGCTCGGCGACCGCTCGCAGGTCGACCCCCTCGGCGAGGGGAACGGCGGTGAGCAGGCGCCGCAGCAGCTCGGTGCGGGCCAGCAGGTCGGGCAGCGGCAGGCCGAGCTCGCGGTCGGCGAGGTCCGGCGCGCGCAGGCGGGGGTCGACGGATTCCGGTGCCGAGGTGGTGGCCACGAGGGCGAGGTGCGGGGTGGCGACGGCGGCGCGCAGGGCGTCGAGCACGAGGGTCGCCAACGGCGGCGGGGACACGGCCGGTAGCAGCGCCTCGACGTCGGTGACCAGCAGGACGACCGGCTGGGCGGCACGGGCGCTGCCGCGCGCGGTGTCGATGAGCTCGTGCACCCGCGCCGACGCCGCGGCTGGTTCGAGCGCAGCGACGCCGGGCGCCGCGAGCTCAACGCAGTGCGCCTCGACCGCGGCGGCGGCGCTGCGGGCGAACGTTGCTTTGCCGACCCCCTCCGGCCCGACGACGAGCACGCCGAGGCGGGTAGATCCACCCAGGCTGACCAGCAGCTCGGGGCGGCGGAAGGTCAGCTCGAGCCACTCGACGAGGCGGCGCGCGGCGTCGATGTGTCCGACGAGCTCCTCGATGTCGAGGACGGGGACATCGGGTTCGGCGACATCGAGTCCGGACTCGGTGGCGTCCGAGGGTGCAGCTGCCGTTGCCGCACGGCCACCTGCCTGCGAAACCGGCCGGCGCCCCGTGCCGTGGGCCCTACCGGTGGACGGCGCGCCCGGGCTCGCGGGCTGCGTGCCGGCGCGACGCGCCGCTGCCGTCGCCGCGGGCTGGCCCTGCTCCGCCCCCGTTGCAGGATGGCCACCTTGCGTCAACCCCCACTCTCCGTCGCCCTCCCAACCGACCACCGTCGACGGCACCACCGCCACCGCCCCGGGAGGCTCGGTCGCCGCGACGGTCAGCAACTCGGTCGTCCACGCGCCCCCCACCGCGGCCGCGAGGCGACGGCGGGCCGTGGCGACGTCGAGCTGCGGCGGCGGCTCGACGTCCTGCGGCAGCAACGACACGGCGTCCCCGCTGGTCACGACCTTCCCCAGCAGCGCGAGCCGCGCCGTCTCCGGGTTCAGCGCCGCGCGCGCCAATCGAGAGCCGGTCAGCCGGACCCGGCGAGCGGCGTCGACCCGGGCGGGCGCGACGGCGACCGCCGCCCCGTCGGTGAGGCCCGTGTTCGACAGCGTCACGTCGTCCACCGTCGCCTGTCCGGCAGGCGCGCCCGCCGCCGCCGCAGCGGCCAGCGCGGTCGTGATGCGGGCGCCGGTGAGGGTCACGGCGTCCCAGGAGTGCAACCCGAGCGCGTCGAGGACCTCGGGATGCAGCCGGACGACTCCCCGGCGGGCGTCACCGGCGGAGGCGGCGAGCCGGGCGACCAGGGTGACGGAGGAGTCGAGCACAGGGCCACGCTAGTCAATCAACGCATCTACGCCGCGCGATGCCGTCAGCGGGAACGGCCCCGTCGTCAGCGTCGCCGCAGACCCAGCCGCCTGCCGCGGGCGTGGGCGCCGCGCCGGACCGTCCCGTTCGGCGGGCCTCCATTCGTCCCGCCGGTGCCCGCGACGCTCGGGGGCAGCCGCGGCGGCTCGGCCGGCCGGAACACCGCCCGGGCCACTGTCCGCGCTCCGCCCGCCACCCGACGGCGCAGCGGCGAACGCAGGCCGAGCCGCCGGGCCGAACGGGCAGCCCGGGCGATCGCCCGACGCTCCCGGGTGGGCACGTCCCACGCTTCGGGGTGCCGCTTCAGCCACTCGTACCGGTAGATCGTGTACGGCAGCACCAGCAGGTAGCCGACCGCGATCGCGCTCATCAGCAGGAACGGCGCCGCGATCAGCAGCGCGAACCCCAGCCCGACCAGCACGAGCGTGGGCGCGACCAGCCGGGGCGGGACGCGCGCGGTCTTGAGCGAGACGGTCGGCAGCCGGCTGACCATCAGCCCCGCCGCGAACAGCGCCCAGAGCCCGACGGTCAGCGGCGCTGACCACCAGCCGTCCCCCAGCTGCAGCCACAACAGCAGCGGCAGCCCCCCGATCAGCGCTGCGGCCGGCGCGGGTACGCCGACGAAGAACTCCTTGGCGAACGGGTAGCGCTGCTCGGCGTCGATCAGCGTGTTGAAGCGGGCGAGCCGCAGGGCCATGCATACGGCGAAGACGAGCGCGACGACCCAGCCGAGCCGGTACCCGTCGAGCCGCCAGATGTAGAACAGCAGCGCGGGCGACACCCCGAAGGCCACGAGGTCGGACAACGAGTCCAGCTCCGCACCGATCCTGCTGCTGGCGTCGAGCAGCCGGGCGAGCCCGCCGTCGAGCGCGTCGAAGACGGCAGCGGCGGTGATCGCGACGACGCAGAGGTCGAACCGGCCGGCCAGCGCGAATTGGACGGCCGTGAGCCCCGAGCAGAGCGCCAGCAGCGTGACGGCGTTCGGCAGCAACCGCACGCTCGCCGGGTACGTGGCCACCGCCGTCAGACCGCGGCCGGGGGACGCCTGCCGGTGCCCGGCAGCGCAGCGACGTCGGGTAGCGCGGCGACGACCGTCTCGCCGCCGATCATGCGCTGCCCGACCACGACGGTGACGGTGGATCCCGCCGGGAGGTACGTGTCGACGCGCGAGCCGAAGCGGATCAACCCGTAGGTCTCGCCCGCGGCCACCTCATCCCCGGCGGTGACGTCGCAGCGGATGCGCCTGGCCAGCAGCCCGGCGATCTGCACGACCCCGAGCCGAGCGCCGTCCACGGTCTGGAGCAGCACGGCGGTGCGCTCGTTCTCCTCGCTGGCCTTGTCCAGGTCGGCCGACAGGAACCGGCCCGGCCGGTACCGCACGTCGAGCACGCGGCCGTCGGCCGGAATGCGCTGCACGTGCACGTCGAGGACGGAGAGGAACACGCTGACCCGCGGCGACGGCACCCGCGGCAGGTCCAGCTCAGGCGGCGGGACCACCTCGGACACGCTCGCGACCGTGCCGTCCGCTGCGGACAGGACCACGCCGGTGCGCCCCGGGGGCACGCGGCTCGGGTTACGGAAGAACGCGGCGGTCGCGGCGGTCGCGAGGGCGCCGACGAGCGCACCGCGGCCCGTGGCGAGCCGGACGATGCCGGCGACGGCGGCGACGGCGGCGACGATCGGTCGACCGCCCGGGTGCAGCGGCGGCACGGCGGCGCGGATCAGGGCGGCGACGTGCGCGGGTGACGTCGAGGGCACCCGATCGTCGGGCCGCACGGCCGGGGGCTGCGTGGCGTGCTCAGAGGCGGAGGTGACGTCGCGCGATGCGGCGACGGGCGGGGGCATCGGTGGCTCCTCGGTGAGGCGGCCCCGGGGAGCCGCGCGTGCGGCGGCAACGCTACGCCAGCCCGGTCCGCGTCAGCACGGCGTGCAGCGCAACCTCGGGTCCGAACACGCAAGAACGCAAGAACGCAAAGGGCCGGGGCCGCCATCCCCCGAGACAGCGACCCCGGCCGGGAACCGCTCGTCCGCTCCCCAGCGACGGGCGGTAGGTCCTTTGCGTCGTGCGGCGGATACCCGCCTGCATGTCCAGTATCCCCGAGCGCACGACCAATCGTCCAGGTCGCGGGCAGAGGAAGCCTGCGATGTGCCCGATCGGCCGAATGCACTCGATAAGACGCTCCCCGCGCCGCCATCGTTGCGGGTAGCAACTGTGAGCTACATCACATCGAACGATCTCATGCCCCCAGCAGCCACACCTCGACGGGCGCGCCTGCGGGGAGCGCGGTGACCTGTTCCGGCACGACGAAGAAGCAGTCCGCCCTGGCCAGCGCGGCGAGCAGGTGTGAAGGCGGGCCACCGATCTCCCGCACGGTCCCCGCCACCGCATCGAGTACGCCCCGACGGAATTGCCGCCGTCCCGGCGTGGAGGTCAGTGAGGCCGCCAGCCGTGCCGTCACCCTCGGCCGTTCCGGGTACGGGTGCCCGAGCGCGGCGCGCAGCACCGGCCGCACGAAGACCTCGAAGGACACGTGCGCGCTGACCGGGTTGCCGGGCAGGGCGACGACCCCGACCGACCCTGCCGTGTGTGTCAACCTTCCGGCGCCCTGTGGCCCGCCCGGCTGCATCGCGACCTTCACGAACTCGATGCCCTGACCGGCCAGGGCGTCCTTGACTACTTCGTAGGCACCCGCGCTGATGCCGCCCGTCGTGAGCACGAGGTCCGCGGCGCCGAGGGCGAGCCGGGCGTCGAGCTCGCGGTGCAGGTCGGCGACATCGTCGGGCACGAACCGCAAGAGCTCCCCGACTCCGCCCGCCTCGCCCACCGCCGCGGCGAGCATCGGCCCGTTCGACTCGTAAATCTGCCCCGGCCGCAGCGGCGTGCCCTGTGCGACGAGCTCCGAGCCGGTGGAGAGCACGAGAACGCGCGGCCGCCTGCGCACCGACAGCTCCGCGACACCAAGCGCTGCGGCCAACCCGACCTGCGGGGCGTCCAGCAGTGTGCCCGCGGGTAGCACGTCCGTCCCGAGCTCGACGTCCTCGCCCGCCCGCCGCACGGAGGTGCCTACGCCCGCCGCGCGAAAGATCCGCACCCGCTCCGTGCCGCCGTCGGTGTGCTCGACCTGCACCACGGTGTCCGCGCCTGCGGGCAGCGGCGCGCCAGTCATGATCCTGTGCGCAGTGCGGGGCTGCAGCGAGGGGACGTCCGTGCGCCCTGCGGGGATGTCGGCGGGCACCGGCAGCACGACGGGGTCGTCCTGGGTGGCGTCGACCGCGTCGACCGCGCGCAGCGCGTAGCCGTCCATCGCCGAGTTGTCGAACGGCGGCAGCGCCACCCCCGCCCGGAGCGGCTCGGCCAACACGCGGCCGCGCGCGTGGGCCAGCGGCACGAGCTCGGCGGGCATCGGCGCGAGCAACGCGGCGACGACCGCGCGGTGCTCGGCCCAGGTCCTGGCACGTCCGGCGGCCGGCGCGAAGGGCGGGGTCGGCCGCGGCTCCGTGGGCGGCTCGGCAGGCACACGCGCATCCTGCCTCAGATGGCCTGAGGTAGCGTCGGGACCGGGCGCGCATGCGTCCGTCCCGATCGCAACACATGCAACGTGGAGGTGCCGTGGCTCAGGGCACGGTCAAGTGGTTCAACTCGGAGAAGGGGTTCGGTTTCATCGCCACCGACGGCGGGCCGGATGTCTTCGTCCACTACAGCGCGATCCAGATGGACGGCTTCCGGACTCTGGAGGAGGGTGACCGCGTGGAGTTCGAGACCACGGCGGGACGCGACGGCCGCAGCCAGGCCGACGCCGTCCGCCGGATCTGAGAACTCCCACCAGAACGACCGCGACAGCACGACAAGGTCGCCTCCCACCGCGCGGTCCCGGCCCTGGGACCATCGGCCCCGGCGCCTGCGAGTGTCGGACCCGGCATCTCGCCGCTGAAATCGCACATCGGTACCCGAAGGGGGCCGGCATCCCGCCGGACCCCTTCGTCGTACTCAGCCGCGGCACGCACCCCCCGCTCGTTGCACTCGACACAGGCGAGTGCTAAAAACGGGGTACTGGCACTCGGCTCATGCGAGTGCCAACGTCGGGTCGGTGAGGCCGGCGCAGGGTTGCCGGCCGTCCGTCGCGGGCGCCGTGCTCGACATCGACGACTTTGGGTTCATCCCAATCGGAGGACAACAAACCCCATGGCGAAGATGATCGCTTTCGACGAGGAGGCGCGCCGCGGGCTCGAGCGCGGCATGAACACCCTCGCCGACGCCGTCAAGGTGACGCTGGGCCC
>JAQSWF010000310.1 GCA_029266775.1 Pseudonocardia sp. | reverse complement strand
CGAACCGGCGCGCGAGTCGCTACGAACCGGCGCGCGAGTCGCTACGAACCGGCGCGCGAGTCGCTACGAACCGGCGCGCGAGTCGCTACGAACCGGCGCGCGAGTCGCTACGAACCGGCGCTCAGCGCTGCAGGAATGCCAGTGCCTCCTCGTCCAGCTGCTGCCAGGTCGCGTCGTCCCCGTCCGGCACGGCGACCCACTCCTTCATCGGACCGCCCTTGCCGGCCGTGAAGGACTGCCCCGTGCCATCGGCGATGAGCGCTGCCACCCGCTCGCGCGGCAGCTTCACCACCAGCTGACCCTCCTGCAGCATCGCGAAGATCGAGCCGTCCACCGTCAGCGCGGAAGACCCGAAGCGTCGGCGACCGGGCTGAGGCGGCGCGACCCCGGGTCGCTGGGCGAAATGCGCGACGAGCGCGGCGAAACGGGACTCTGCGTCGTCCATGACGGCCATCGAAGCGCACCACGTCCCGGCACCGGGCAGACTGTCGGCGTTGTTACCGGCCTACCCGCCTGTCTGCCCGCCTGCTCGTCGAGGGCGGGGAGGCCGGACACGCACGGGACCGCACCCGCAGGAGGCCATCGATGACCGTGACCCCGACCCAGTCCGATCTCAAGCCGCGCAGCCGCGAGGTCACCGACGGCCTCGAGCGCGCGGCCGCGCGAGGAATGCTGCGCGCGGTCGGCATGCGCGATGAGGACTTCACCAAGCCGCAGATCGGCATCGCATCCTCCTGGAACGAGATCACCCCGTGCAACCTGTCGCTGCAGCGCCTCGCGCAGGCGGCGAAGGAGGGCGTGCACCGGGCGGGCGGTTACCCGATGGAGTTCGGCACGATCTCGGTCTCCGACGGCATCTCGATGGGCCACGTCGGGATGCACTTCTCGCTGGTCAGCCGTGAGGTGATTGCCGATTCGGTGGAGACGGTGGTGCAGGCCGAGCGGCTCGACGGCACCGTCCTGCTCGCCGGCTGCGACAAGAGCCTGCCCGGGATGCTCATGGCCGCGGCGCGGTTGGATCTCGCGGCGGTGTTCGTTTACGCCGGCTCGATCCTGCCGGGGTACGTGGGCGAGCGGGAGGTGAACATCGCCGACGCCTTCGAAGCGGTCGGGGCGTGTGCGCGCGGCCTGATCTCGCGCGAGGAGGTCGACGCCATCGAACGGGCGATCTGTCCGGGCGAGGGTGCTTGCGGCGGGATGTACACGGCCAACACGATGGCCAGCGCGGCCGAGGCGCTGGGCATGGCGCTGCCCGGCTCGGCGAGTCCACCCGCGGTGGATCGACGCCGCGACGGCATCGCCCGCGTGTCCGGTGAGACGGTCATCACGATGATCGAGAAGGGCATCACTGCCCGGCAGATCCTCACGCGCGAGGCGTTCGAGAACGCCATCGCCGTCGTCATGGCCTTCGGTGGGTCGACGAACGCGGTGCTGCACCTGCTCGCGATCGCCCACGAGGCCGGCGTCCCGCTCGAGCTCGACGACTTCACCCGCGTCGGCGACCGCGTCCCGCACCTGGCGGACGTGAAGCCGTTCGGTGCGCACGTGATGAGCACCGTCGACCGGGTCGGCGGGGTGCCGGTGGTGATGCGAGCGCTGCTCGACGCCGGGATGCTGCACGGCGACGCCCTCACCGTCACCGGCGCGACCGTCGCGGAGAACCTCGCCGCGATGGACCCGCCCGACCTTGATGGCGCGATCCTGCGCCGCCTCGACGACCCGATCCACCCCACCGGCGGCATCAGCATCCTGCGCGGCTCGCTCGCGCCCGAGGGCGCCGTGGTGAAGAGCGCGGGTTTCGACTCGACGCGGTTCACCGGCCGGGCCCGGGTGTTCGAGGGCGAGGCAGGGGCCATGGCGGCGGTCGAGGATGGCACGTTGCAGGCGGGCGACGTCGTCGTGATCCGGTACGAGGGCCCGCGGGGCGGTCCCGGCATGCGGGAGATGCTCGCGGTGACGGGAGCGATCAAGGGCGCGGGCCTGGGCAAGGACGTGCTGCTGGTGACCGACGGCCGGTTCTCCGGGGCGACCACCGGGTTGTGCATCGGGCACGTCGCGCCCGAGGCGACCGAGGGCGGCCCGATCGCGCTCGTCCGCGACGGCGACGAGATCGTGCTCGACATGACGACCCGGAGCCTGGACCTGCTCGTGAACGCGGACGAGCTCGCCCGCCGCCGCGCGCAGTGGAGCGCTCCGCCGCCGAAGCACAATCGGGGTGTCCTGGCCAAGTACGCGAAGCTGGTCGGCACCGCCGCCCGCGGGGCCGTCTGCGACTGACCCGCGAGTTGTCCATCTGTGCACGGCGAGTTGCGCATCTTGGCACGGTGAGTGATGCGTTCGTGTACGGCGAGTCTCGCTCCGCCGTGAGGCCCCTGCGGCCGTCGGTGAGCAGGCCGGCAGACTGCGCGGTGTGGCGGGAACCGTGCTGGTACTGGGCGGGCGGAGCGAGATCGGGCTGGCGGTGGCGCGGCGGCTGGCCAGTGGCGTGCCGGTGGTCCTCGCCGCTCGTCGGGCCGACGACCTCGACGAGTCAGAGCGTCGCCTGCGCAACGCCGGGGCGACCGCGGTCCATGCGGTCGAGTTCGACGCTGACGACCTCGACCGCCAACGCGAGGTGCTCGACGACGTCGTGGCTCGCTTCGGTCCGCTGGACGTCGTGCTCATCACCTTCGGCGTCCTGGGCGACCAGGCCCGCGCCGAGTCCGACGTCGCGCACGCCCTCGCGGTCGTGCACACCGACTACGTCGCGCACGTCGCCGTCCTCACCCACCTCGCCCAGCTGTTGCGGGCGCAGGGGAGCGGAACGGTCGTGGTGTTCTCGTCGGTCGCGGGCGTGCGGGTGCGACGGGCGAACTACGTGTACGGCTCGGCGAAGGCGGGGCTCGACGGGTTCGCCTCCGGCCTCGCGGACGCGCTCGC
>JAQSWF010000309.1 GCA_029266775.1 Pseudonocardia sp. | reverse complement strand
TTCTTCGTCATCGAGCACGCCACCCGCCGCGTGCACATCCTCGGGGTCACCGCCCTGTGGGTGCCGAGAACCGTGACACAGCCTCCGGCCAGGGCGTTCAGGGCCAGCAGATCGACCTCGCAGGCACCAGGCACCTCGATCCTTAACCCCAACGCCTCACCCCGGCGCGCCCAAGAGCCTGCGGAGAACAACAGAAGAAAGATCAAAACCCGGACTGTCCCGAGCCCGAGGTCTCCCAATTGTTCGACGCGGAACACCGCTGTGGCCACCGCTGCGGGCCCGAGCCGCTCAAGGGATTCCCGTCCGGTCTGCGCGGGAACCGGTGGTGGGTGAACGGGAACCGGTGGTGGGTGAACTCCTCCGCTGGATTGGGGGGCGCCGTCGCCCCGGTACGGTTCGGATTGATCGGCTATGGCTTCGGGGCCCGCTACTTCCACGCCCCGTTGATCGCCTCGGCGCCCGGATGCGAGCTCGTCGCGGTCGCTACCCGTTCCGCCGAGCGTGGCGCGCTCGTGGCTGCCGAACACCCCGCTGCCGCCGTGGTTGACGACCTTCCCGGACTTGTGGCCGCCGGTGCCGAGGCAGTCGCCGTCTCGACCCCCGCCGATACCCACGTTCGGCTGTGTCGCCAAGCACTCCAGCTCGGCCTGCCGGTCGTCGTCGATAAACCGTTCGCGCTGACCGCTGCCGACGCCCGCACAACCGTCCAGCTCGCCGACCGGCTCGCTGTGCCGCTGTCGGTCTACCAGAACCGGCGCTGGGATTCCGACTTCCGCACCGTCCGCACCCTCGCCGACAGCGGAACCCTCGGCGACATCACCCGGTTCGAGTCACGATTCGAGCGCCGCCAGGACGGTCCCCCCACCGCCGGCGGTGGCACCCTGCTCGACTTCGGCAGCCATCTCGTCGACCAGGCCCTCCAGCTCCTCGGGCCGGTCGGGACCGTGTACGCCGAAATGCACTACCGCGACGATCCCGCCCGGCTTGACCACGATGTGTTCGTCGCGCTCACCCACACCGGCGGTGCCCACTCGCACCTGTGGGGCAGCTGGGTGCAGTCTGCGCCCGGCCCCCGCTTCCGCGTCACCGGCACCCGCGCGACCTACCTTGTCGACGGCCTGGACATCCAGGAGGAGCTCCTGGTGGGCGGCCAGACCCCCGCCTCGGCCGGTGAATCGTGGGGAGCCGAACCATCCCACCGATGGGGCCGGATCCACGATGGCACAACAACCACGCCGCACCCGACCGAGCGCGGCCGCTGGGACACCTACTACCCGGCCTTCGCCGCCGCCGTCCGCGGCCACGGACCGGTTCCTGTTGATCCCCGAGACGCCGTAGCCACAGCCGAAGTCCTCGACGCCGCCCGAGCCTCCACCGCGCGGCAGCAGCTGATCCACCTGACCACCTCGAGATGAACCGACCGGCGGACAACAACAAGAAGAAGAAGAAGAAGAAGAAGAAGACCGAGGCAACCTGTCGGAGCCGCGACCAGCAGCCAGATGATCCTTGCCTTGGCGTCGTGCCGCACCGACCGCGCCATGCTCGCCGACCTCGCTCGGTTGCCACCCGCCGCCTGTGGGTGCCGAGAACCGTGCCATGGCCGGTGACCAGCGCGCTCGAAGCGCTGCGGACTCCGGTAGGACTGGGGGTATGCATCCACTGCGATTCGGGCTCAAGCTGAGTCAGGCAGCCACCCTCGACACTCTGATGGCGATCTGGCGTGTGGCCGACGACTCCGGCTTTGACCACTGCTGGAACATGGACCACTTCGCGAGCCTCGGCCCGGATGACAGCCTGGACATCTTCGAGGCATGGTCGCTCCTCGCCGGCATGGCCGCACACACCAGCCACACCCGAATCGGCTGCTCAGTCAGCGGCAACACCTACCGGCACCCCGCTGTACTCGCGAAAGCGGCCGTGACGGTCGACCACCTCTCCGGCGGACGGCTGGAGTTCGGCATCGGCGCGGGCTGGGCCGAGAACGAGCACACGATGTTCGGCCTCCCCTTCGGCACGGCCGGGGACCGCGCCGACCGCCTCGAGGAGGCCCTCCCGATCATCCGGTTGCTCTGGACCGAGTCACGCACGACCTTCACCGGCAAGCACTACCAACTCCTCGACGCCGTGGCCGAACCGAAGCCGACCCAGTCCCCGCACCCACCCATCTGGATCGGAGGCGTCGGCCGCAGGCGCACCCTGCGCGTGGCCGCCGAGCACGCTGCGGTTTGGAACTCGCCCGGCGGAACCCCTCAACAGGTCAGCGAACTCTCCGCCGTGCTCGACCGGCACTGCGCCGACATCGGCCGCGACCCATCCGAGATCCGCCGGTCGGTACAGATCCGCGTCCCGGAGACGCTCGACGGCCTCCAAGACCAGGTACGCGGCTTCGTCGCCGTGGGCGTCACCGAGTTCATCCTCATCGTCACCGCGGATCCCGTCGCGCAGGCCGAGCGAGTCGCCGACATCCTCCCCCGCCTGCGCGCCCTCGCCCCCACCTAAACCCACCAGGACCGGCGAAGCACAGCCGCCGCCGCGTGCACATCGCCGGAATCACCGCCCATCCGACGGGAGCCTGGGTCACTCAGCTGGCCCGCAACCTGCTGATGGACCTCGGCGGTCGCGCCGCCCGGTTCCGGTTCGTGATCCGCGATCGGGACAGCAAGTTCACCGCCGCCTTCGACGCGGTCTTCGCCGGCGTCGACATCCACGTCATCCGCACCCCGGTCCGAGCACCGCGGGCG
>JAQSWF010000142.1 GCA_029266775.1 Pseudonocardia sp. | reverse complement strand
GAGCGCAGGACGCCGGCGACCGTGCGTGGTTGTGCGTGGACGAGGACGCCGGAGCGCAGGACTGCGCCGTACACCGCGGCATCTGGCTCCGACACACAGAGATCATGCGAGGGTGCGGCCGACTGCGCATCCGATGCTGCTCACCCGCGCGCCACTTCGTAGCGACTCGCGCGCCAGTTTGTAGCGACTCGCGCGCCAGTTTGTAGCGACTCGCGCGCCACTTCGTAGCGACTCGCGCGCCACTTCGTAGCGACTCGCGCGCCTGTTTGTAGGGACTCGCGCGCCTGTTTGTAGCGACTCGCGCGGGTTCAGGGCGACTCGCGCGGTGGCGAGGGGCGGGGGGTGGGCCAGCGAGCCTCGAGGCGGGCGCCGCCGAGGACGGAATCACCCGCCGCCACCGTTCCACCGCGGCCCGCGACCAGCGCTGCGACGAGGGCCAGCCCCAGGCCCGCACCTCCGCCGCCGGCCCGGCTCTCGACGTCGGGTTCGAGTCGGGTGAACCGGTCGAACACGCGGGCGCGGTCCGCCTCGGGGATGCCCGGCCCGTCGTCCTCGACCACGAGCCGCACCGTCCGCCCCGCCGGGAGCACCCCCACCCGCACCACGGTCTTCGCGTACCGCAGCGCGTTCGACAGCAGGTTCTCCACGACCAGCCGCACTTCGGCCGGGCTGGCGGCGGCGTAGGCCGGCGCAGGCGCCACCAGCTGCACCACCGGCTCACCCTCCGCACGATCCAGCGCCGACCGGGCCACGGCGGCGACGTCGATCGGCTCGGCCGGCGGGCGCTGCCCGGCGTCGGCCCGCGCCAGCGCGAGCAGGTCGGCCAGCAGGGTGCTGAGCCGTTCGGCCTCCACCGCGACCGCACGAAGCGTCTCCTCGGCGAGCGCCGGATCCGGATGGACGACGGCGACCTCGGCCTGCGCCCGGATCGCGGCCACCGGCGACCGCAGCTCGTGCGCCGCGTCCCCGGTGAACCGCTCCAGCCGCGTCACCGCGTCGTCGCGGCGCGCCAGCAGCGCGTTCATCTCCTCCGCCAGCGCCCGCATCTCGTCGTGAGCCGCGGGGAGCGGCAGCCGGTCGCCCGGGGGCAGCGCGGCGGCCGCCGCCCGCAGCCGGTCCACCGGACGCAACGCCGCGCGGGTCGCGACGAACGCCGCCCCCGCGACAACCACCGCCGCGAACACCGACCCCAGCAGCGCCATTGCCGCGGCCCGGCGCATCAGCGCCGCCCCGCCCACCAGGTCCGCCGACACCACCGCCAGCCGCGGGGTCCCGTCGGGGGCGATCGCCGGGACCGCCAGCCAGCGCCGCGGCTCCACGACGTGCGTCCGGGCGAACCAGCCGACGGTCACGCCCTCGCCTGCGGCCAGCCGGCGAACGTCACGGTCGTCGAGCGGCAACGGCGGTCCCCCGTCGACCGGATCGCCCGCGACATCCACCATGCGGACCCCCGGCACGCTGCCCGCACCGGTCGCCAACGCCTCGGCGCCCTGTCCTGCCAGCGCGCGCAGCTCGGCGTCCGTCGCGTCGACCAGGCTCTCGTACGCCAGGCCGGTCGCGAGCCGGCTGAGCGCCAGCAGCGCGATCAGCGCGACGGCCCCGACCGTCAGCGTGATCCGCGACCGCAGCGTGCGTCGCGCCCACCACGCCCGCACTGCGGTCATCGCGGCAGCCCGGTCATTCCCGCGCAGCTTTCACGCCGACGCCACGAGGTACCCGTGTCCGCGGATGGTGCGCACGACGTCGCCGGCACCCGCAGCGTCCAGCTTGCGCCGCAGGTAGCCCACGTAGACCTCGACGACGTTGCGGCTCGCCGCCTGCTCGTCGCCCCACACGAGACGGAGCAGCTCGTCCTTGGTCACCGCGGTGTCCGGGCGGCTGACCAGCGCGTGCAGCAGCGCGAACTCCCGCGGCGAGAGCTCGACGGAACGGCCGGCCCAGCTCACGCCCCGCGCCACCGGGTCGACGATCAGGTCCCCGAGCTGGATTCGCCGACCCGCCCGCACCCCGTCACGCCTGCGGAGCATCGCCCGCACCTGGGCCACCAGCACGACGAACGAGAACGGCTTGACCAGATAGCCGTCCGCCCCGAGGTCCAGCCCGTCGGCCTGGTCGACCTCGCCGTCCTTCGCCGACACCAGGAGCACCGGCGTGTCGACGCCGGCCGCCCGCAGCCGCTCGAGCACCCGATACCCGGACAGCCCGGGCAGGATGATGTCGAGAACGATCGCGTCGAAGCTGCCGGTCAGGGCGGCGCGCAGCCCGGACGGCCCGTCGCTCGCGGCGACGACGTCCATGCCCTCGGCGACGAGCCCGCGCGCCACGGCGGTGCGCACCCCGGGCTCGTCGTCCACCACCAGCACCCGCGCCATCAGGGCAAACTACTCACACCGGGTAAGAAGTCTCTCAGCACCGATGGTTCAGGCTGAGGGCATGGCGGGTCGCAGGAACAGGGGCCGCAGCGTTGCGGCCGGAGTCGTTACGACGATCGCCGTCGGGCTGGGGCTGCTCGTCAGCACCGGCGCCGCCGGGGCGCAACCGCAGCTGCCGCCGATCGCACCGGAAGAACTTGTCCGCTCTGTGCTGAGCGCTCCCAACCCCGGGCCGTTCAACGGCACGGTCGAGCTGCAGAACGGCCTGGGCCTGCCCGCGCTGCCGGAGCTGCCGCAGGCGGGCAACGGCACCAGCACAGCGCGGATCTGGTCCGGTGGCGAAGATCGCGGCCGGGTCGCGCTGCCGACGGACTCGGGCGAGCGCACGCTCGTGTCCGACGGAACGACGTTCTGGGCCTGGAACTCCGCGGATCGCACCGTCGTCCGCCGCCCGATCGACCAAGCCGCCAGGCAGGAGGACCGGCCGGCCGACCCGACGGCGGCGGCGACCCGCGCCATCGAGCAGCTCCGCGCCACCAGCACCGTCGCCGTCGACGGGACCGCCGAGGTCGCCGGCCGTGACGCGTACGAGCTGGTACTCACCCCGGCCCCGACCGAGCGCACGCTGCTGCGCGAGGTGCGGGTGGCCGTCGATGCCGAGAAGCGCATGCCGCTACGGTTGACCGTGCTCTCGACCGGGTCCCCGGATCCGGCGCTGCGGGTCGGCTTCACCGAGCTGACCTTCGGCCCCCAGGATCCCGCCCTCTTCACCTTCACGCCGCCGCCCGGTGCCACCGTCACGGACGCCCCGGCGCGGGGCCCGCAAGAGGGGCCCGAGCGCACCACGGTCGGGGACGGCTGGGACCGGGTCGTTATCGCCCGGCGGCCCGCCGACGCGACGACCACGCCGAGCCCGGACGCGCCCGACCTCTCCTCCGTCGGGTCGCCGGTGAGCGGGCCGTGGGGCAGCGGTCGGCTGATCACGAGCACGGTGGGCACCGCGATCGTCACCGACGACGGTCGGCTGGCCGCCGGCGCCGTGCCGGAGCAGGTGGTCACCGAGGCCCTCAGCCGGTGACCCGTGGCTACGCGCCGGACCGTGGCCGATCCGGCCACGACTCGGCCTCCACGCCGGATCCACACCTGACGGCGGTCGACGCTCCGCCGGCGGCGCGGGCGCGGGGCCTGCGCAAGGTCTTCGGGTCGACGGTCGCGGTGGACGGCGTCGACCTGGACGTCCCGAGCGGCGCGGTGCTGGGCATGCTCGGCCCGAACGGCTCGGGCAAGACCACGCTCATCCGCCTGCTGCTCGGGCTCACCCGCCCGACAGCGGGCAGCGCCGAGCTGCTCGGGATGCCGATGCCGGACCGCGCCGCCGCGGTGCTGCCGCGCGTGGGCGCGCTCGTCGAGGGGCCCGGGTTCCACCCGTTCCTGTCCGGCCGTGAGAACCTGCGGCGCGTCGCGGCTGCCGAGCCGCTGCTGCGCACCCGGGAGATCCCCCGGGCGGTGGACGCCGCGCTGGAGCGCGTCGGGCTCGCGGACGCCGCGAACCGTCCGTACCGCGGCTACTCGCTCGGCATGAAGGAGCGGCTCGGCCTCGCCGGGGCGCTGCTCCTGCCCCGCCGTCTCGTCGTGCTCGACGAGCCCACCAATGGCCTCGACCCCGCCGGCACCCGCGACGTCCGCGCGATCATCGCCGAGTTGCACGCCGACGGCGCCACGGTCGTCGTCTCCTCACACCTGCTCACCGAGGTCGAGGCGACGTGCACCCACGTCGCGGTGCTGCAGTCGGGCGCCCTGATCGCCGCAGGCGAGCTCCACACGCTGCTTGACGCCGGCACGACGGGGCTCGTGGTCAGCACCCCGGACGTCGACCTCGCCCTGCACACGTTGCGTGGCATCGGCGCCGCCGTCTACCGCGACGAGGCCGAGCCCTCCGCTGTGGTCGTGCCGGACGGCCCGAGCGCGCCGGAGGTCGTCGCGCTGCTGGTCCGGGCGGGCGTCGCCGTCCACGAAGCCCGGCGGCGGCGTCCGCGGCTCGAGGAGCTGTTCGCCCGGCTGACCGAGGGGACCCCGTGACCGCGCTCGACACCGGTGTTCCAAAGGCGGCGCCGTTCACCCGGCTGCTGGCCGCGGAGGTTCGATGGGTGCTCCGCCGCCCCCGCACGCTGGTGATGCTCGGGCTGTTCGCGCTGATCCCGGTGCTGATCGCGATCGGGGTACGGGTGGCCGACCGGCAGGCAGGGCCAGGACGCGGGCTGATCGGGGCCGTCGCGGGGAACGGCCTCGTCCTGCCCGTCGCGGCGATGACCGTGGCGCTCGGCCTGCTCCTGCCGCTCGCCGTCGCGATGGCCGCGGCGGACGCGATCGCCGGCGAGGCCGCGGCCGGCACGTTGCGCGGGCTGCTGCTCGCCCCCGTCGGGCGGCTGCGGCTCGTGGTCGTGAAGGCGTCCGGGGTCCTCGTCGTCGCGGCCGCGGCAGTGCTGGCCCTGGCCGTCGTCGGGGTGCTGGCCGGGCTGCTCGTCGTCGGCGGCCCGCCGGGACAGCTCGTGACGCTCTCCGGCAGCACCATCGGGACGACGGAGGCCCTCGGCCGCGTGACGCTCGTTGCGCTGTGGACGGTCGGGCAGCTCGCCGCCGTGGGTGCCGTCGCGCTCGCCGTGTCCGCGTTCACCGAGCACCCGCTCGTCGTGCTCGCCGCGGTGCTCGGCGGGCTGATCATCTTCGGCGTGCTCGGCGCGATCCCGGCGCTGGACTGGCTGCAGCCCGTCCTCCTCACCTCGGGGTGGACCGCGGGCGTGGACGCGCTGCGCGATCCGATGCCACTCGACGGCTTGGCGGACGCCACGCTGCGGGCGCTCTGGTACCTCGCCGCCGGGGCCGCAGTCGTCGTGCTGCGGATGCTGCGCCGGGACGCCTAACGCGCCAGGATGTCGGGATGCCCGCACTCCTCGACGACAACGCCATCGACGCGGCGCTGCGCGACCTTCCGGGGTGGTCCCGCGAGGGCGACGCGCTGGTCCGCACGGCGGAGCTGCCGACGTTCCCCGTCGCGATCGGCGTGGTGGCGCGGGTCGGCGAGATCGCCGAAGCGCGCAACCACCACCCGGACATCGACATCCGGTGGCGCACCCTGACCTTCCGCTGCTCGACGCACTCCGAGGGCGGGATCACCCAGTACGACGTCGATCTGGCGACGGCGATCTCGGAGCAGGTCGACGCCACGTCCTCACCTCCGGAGGAGGAACGATGACCGGAACCGCGGCCCCGGCCAAGCTGCCCAAGAAGATCTACGAGCGGGAGCTGTTGCGCCTGCAGGGCGAGCTCGTCGAGATGCAGGAATGGATCCGCAGCACGGGCACCCGGCTCGTCGTCGTCTTCGAGGGCCGCGACGCCGCGGGCAAGGGCGGAGCGATCCAGCGCATCGCCGAGTTCCTCAACCCCCGCGTCTGCCGGATCGTGGCGCTGCCCGCGCCGACCGAACGCGAGCGCTCCCAGTGGTACTTCCAGCGCTATATCGCGCACCTGCCGGCGGCCGGCGAGATCGTCCTGCTCGACCGGAGCTGGTACAACCGCGGCGGCGTCGAGCGGGTGATGGGCTTCGCCACCGCGGCCGAGTACCACCGGTTCCTGCGGCAGTGCCCGCTGTTCGAGGAGATGCTCATCGAAGACGGGATCCTGCTGCGCAAGTACTGGTTCTCCGTCAGCGACCAGGAGCAGGAACGGCGGTTCCGCGACCGGATGAACAACCCGCTGAAGCGCTGGAAGCTCTCGCCGATGGACCTGGAGTCGATCACGCGGTGGGAGGACTACTCCCGCGCCAAGGACGAGATGTTCGCCCACACCGACACCGACACGTCCCCGTGGCTCGTCGTCGAGGCGGAGGTGAAGCGCCGGGCGCGCCTCAACATGATCGCGCACCTCTTGTCGAGCGTGCCGTGGAAGCAGGTGGAACGCCCGATGCTGGAGCTGCCCGTCCGGCCGGCTCCGCGGGGATACGAACGCCCACCGCGGGAGCGGTTCCGCAACGTGCCGGACCACGCCGCCATCCTGGCGTGACCGGTCACCCACTTATGGATCTCCGCCTTGCTCCGCTGCGGCATTGATCCATAAGACACGCGTGAGGCGCCTGCTGACCGGACCGCTGCCGTTCGTCCTGGTCGTGCTGGCCAGCGTCGTGGTGCTGTTCTCCCCGGCCTCGGCGCCGTCGGGACTGCCACCGGGGGTCGACAAGCTGACCCACCTCGTGCTGTTCGTCGCGCTCGCGTGGACGGGACGACGCGCGGGGTTGCCGGTGGGCCGGCTCGCGGTCGGGTTGGTGGCCTACGCGGTGGCGTCGGAGGTACTGCAGGCGGTGCTTCCGTTCGGCCGCAGCGCGGACCCGCTGGATGCGGTGGCGGACGTCGTCGGTGCGGCGCTGGGACTGATCGCGACCCGGCGGTCGGCGCGGGCGCCCGGCTGACGCGAGAGTGGCTTTCGGTGCGATGGATGCACCCAACGCCACTGTCGCTCCGCAGCTCCGCGGCTCCCGTCTGGCACGCTCGCGACGTGCCAGCCCGCCGTCGCATCGGGAACGACGAGCGCCGCGCCCGCCTCGGCCCGCGGCACCACCTCGCGCCCGCCGCCCGCACCGACGACGTCGTGGCGATCGCCGACGACCTCGTCGCCCTGCACTCCTCCGACCCGGTGACCGTCTACCTGTCGGTGCTCGCCCGGATGCGCACGCCGTCGCTCGCCGCCGTGGACGCGGCCCTGCACGAGGCCCGGACGCTCGTGCGACATCACGCGATGCGCCGCACGCTGTGGGTCGCCGGGCACGAGACGGTCCGGCTCGCGCACGCTGCCGCCACGGTCGATCTCCACCGGGTCCAGTACCGCAATCTCGCAGCGTCGCTCGCCGCGGCCGGTGTGCCGGACCCCGACGCCTGGATCGCCGACGGCCGGAAAGCGATCGGCGCGCTGTTGACCGAGACCGGGCCGCTGACCGCGCGCGACGTCGGCAGGCGCCTCCCGGACCTGACGCTGCCGGTCCCGATCGGCACCGGGAGATACGCCAGCACGGCCGCGGCACACACCCGGCTGCTGCTGGTGCTCGGCTTCGCCGGAGACGTCGTCCGCGCCCGGCCCACCGGGACGTGGATCAACGGCCAGTACCGCTGGGCCGCAACCGAACACTGGCTGCCCGGTGGGATCGACGTCGGGCTGGACGCGCGGGCCGCGGCGGCCGGGCTCGCCCGCCGGTGGCTGCGCACGTTCGGCCCCGGCACACGGGCCGACCTCCAGTGGTGGGCGGGCTGGACCGTCGTGACGGCGGCCCGCGCACTCGCCGACGTCGAGGCCGTGGAGGTCGAGCTGGATGACGGTGTCGGCTACCTGCTGCCGGACGACCTCGAACCCACCGAGCCGACCGAGCCCTGGACCGCGCTGCTCCCGGGGCTCGACCCGACGACGATGGGGTGGAAGCAGCGGGCGTTCTTCCTCGACCCCGCGCACGTGCCCGCGGTCTTCGACCGCAACGGCAACGGCGGCCCGACGGTGTGGGTGGACGGTCGGATCGTCGGGGGCTGGGTCCAGCGCCGGGACGGCACGATCGTCGTGCGGCTGCTGGCCGACGTCGGCATCGAACGGCGCGCGGAGATCGAGAAGGCCGCGGCGGACCTCCGGGGACTGCTGGGCGAGGTGCGGTTCACCGTCCGGTTCCCGGCACCGATACAGGCCGAGCTCCTCGCTTGAGTCCGCCGGTACCGTCGCACGCATGGGGTTCCTGGACGGGCTCACCGGCAACGCGTCGCGGGTCGACAGCAGCGCCGCGGCTCAGGAGTACGGACGGCTGCTGGCGCAGGACGAACCGGTGCAGGCGGCCTTCCAGCTGAT
>JAQSWF010000308.1 GCA_029266775.1 Pseudonocardia sp. | reverse complement strand
CTGGTGCACATCTCCGAGCTGGCCGAGCGCCACGTGGAGATCCCCGAGCAGGTCGTGCAGGTCGGCGACGAGATCCTGGTCAAGGTCATCGACATCGACCTCGACCGCCGTCGGATCTCGCTGTCCCTCAAGCAGGCCAACGAGGGCGTCATCGGCGACGAGGAGCAGTTCGACCCCGCCGCCTACGGCATGGCCGCGTCCTACGACGAGCAGGGCAACTACATCTACCCCGAGGGCTTCGACCCGGAGACCGGCGAGTGGCTCGAGGGCTACGAGGAGGCCCGCGAGACGTGGGAGCGGCAGTACGCCGAGGCCCAGGCCCGCTTCGAGGCGCACCGCAAGCAGATCGCGGCGGCCAAGGAGGCCGACGCCGAGGCTGCGGCCGGTGGCAACTACTCCAGCGGCGAGGCCGAGACCAGCGGCGACACCTCCGGCGGCACCCTCGCCAGCGACGAGGCGCTCGCGGCGCTGCGGGCCAAGCTCGCCGGCGGCGAGTGATCCCCGCTCAGCCCAGCTGAGCAGCACCACCTGAGGCCGAGGCCCGGGACCCCGCGGGGTCCCGGGCCTCGGTCGTCCCTCCCATCCCCGTGGAGGGACGCCTGCGCGGCCCCGTCCCGGGCCCCGGCCCCTGCAGGGCCCGCGGCGAGCCTGCGAGCGGTGGGGGCAGGGGCTCCTTCGACGCAGGGTGGGACGGGGCCCTTCTTCAGAGGCTGAGGATGATCGCGAACGCGGTGCGCGGGCGGCCGCCGCTGGTGGCGAGGAACTGCCACGTGTGCCGCCCGGCCGGGGCGGTCGCCGACAGCCAGCGCATGAAGGCGTTGCGGGGGCGGGCGGCACCGGCCCGCTCCAGCCGCTCCCGCACCATCGGCAGGTCCGTGCACCGCACGCCGGCCGGGCGGTCGAGCCGGTGCCGACCGGGACCACGCCGGGAGGCGGCGGGGGTCGACGAGGGGGCGGCGTGCGCGGGACGGGACATGGTCGGTTCTGCCTCTCTGGGCGGGGAAGATCGCCGAGGGAAGAGTTGCCCATGGGACACGTGTGACTGGAGCGACGCGCCGGACAGGACGGGCGGGTGTTACCCGTCCGTGACCGTCATCCGTGCGCTGGCTACTGTCCGTGCGTGCTGCGCATCGGGCTGACCGGCGGGATCGGATCGGGCAAGAGCACGGTGGCCGGACTGCTCGCCGCCCGCGGCGCGCAGGTCGTGGACGCCGACCGGATCGCCCGCGAGGTCGTCGAGCCGGGCACCCCGGGCCTCGAGGCCGTCGTCGCGGCGTTCGGGCCCGGGGTGCTGACCCCCGAGGGGGCCCTGGACCGCCCGGCGCTGGCCGCGGTCGTGTTCGCCGACCCCGAGGCCCGCCGCCGGCTGGACGGCATCGTGCACCCGCTGGTGCGGGCCCGCGCCACCGAGCTGGTCGCCGCGGCACCTCCCGACGCGGTGGTGGTGCAGGACGTGCCGCTGCTCGTGGAGACCGGACAGGCCGGCGCCTACGACCTGGTGCTGGTCGTGGAGGCGGACACGGACACCCGCGTGCGGCGGCTGGTCGGCCGGGGGTTGTCCGAGGACGACGCCCGCGCGCGGATCTCGGCCCAGGCCACCGACGAGCAGCGCCGCGCCGTGGCCGACGTCGTCCTGGACAACAGCGGGACCGTCGAGGCCCTCGAGGCGCAGGTCGAGCGTTTCTGGTCCGAGCGCGTGGTACCTGCTCGCGACTGACAGCGGTGTGCTGGTTGCTTGGTGGGTAATGCCTTCAGGTGCGGGCGTACTCGATGGATCTGCGTGAGCGGGTGGTGGCCGCGGTCGATGGCGGGATGAGCCAGGAGCAGGCGGCGGCGGTGTTCGGGGTGTCGGTCAATACCGTCGGCCGGTATCTGGCCCGCCGGCGGGCCACCGGCAGCCTGGCGGCGACGGTGCAGCGGCACGGGCCGGCACCGGAGAAGAAGGCTCGGCTGCACGCCTGGCTGCCCGATCGACTGGCCGTTGCGGCCGATGCCACCCTGGCCGAGCACGCCGCGGCCTTCGCCGAGTCCGAGGGCGTGACCGTGTCGCTGGCCACGATGTCGCGGGCGATCGCCGGGCTGCCGGTCACCGATCCCGGCCAGGCGCGGACGCCGACGGGGCGTCGGCGGCGGCCGGGCCGGCCGCTCAAGCAAAGACCCTGAGCGCTACCGAGCGCGACGAATCTGCGCGCGCACGGTGGCGGGAGACGATGGCGCGGACCGACCCGACGCGGCTGGTCTTCGTCGGCGGTGCCGCGCAACCGCGGCCCGGTGACCACCCTGCTGGCCGGGGTGAGCCTGGCCGGAATGAGCCCGGCGATGACGGTGGAGGGCGGCACCGACACCGCGGTCTTCGCGACCTATCTGGAACGCGTCCTGCTGCCCGGCTTGCACCCAGGACAGGTCGTGGTGGTCGACAACGTCGGGGCGCACAAACCCGACCGGATCCGCGCGCTGGTCGCCGCCGCCGGCTGCGAGCTGGTGTTTCTGCCCGCGTACTCGCCGGACCTGTCCCCGGTGGAGGAGGCCTTCAGCAAGCTCAAGAGCCTCATCAAGGCGGCCGGCGCGCGCACCCGAGCGGCCCTGGACGCCGCGATCGCCGCCGCCCTGGACGCGGTCAGCCCTGCCGATGCCACCGGCTGGTTCACCCACGCCGGCTACTTCACTCCCCAAGCTGCCTGAGATCCGCTGT
>JAQSWF010000141.1 GCA_029266775.1 Pseudonocardia sp. | reverse complement strand
CGGTGGTGCTCGACGGCACCGACGCCCTCGTACAGGGCGCGCGCGGCGGTGTTGTGCAGCGCGACCTGGAGCACGCCCCAGCGCGCACCCCGCTCGCGACCCCACCCCGCAGCCGCGGCAGTCAGACGGGTGGCGACCCCCGCACGCCGCCCGTCCGGCCGGACGGTCAGCCGGGACAGGTGCAGGTGATCGACGACGTGCGCGGCGCGGATCGCGCCGATGCCCGGGACGGTGCCGAAAGCGGTCGGGACACCTCCGCGGGGGTCCAGCACGAACCGCTCGTCCGGGGTCGGCTCGCGGCCCAGCGCCAGCGCCCACCACTGCGCCGACGGCCGGTCGGCGAGCTGCACGTCGTGCGCGGCGCCCGTCAGCCGGTCCAGGTCGACGACCAGCACCGCGACCTCCGCGCCGGCCTCGTGCCCGCTCTCGAGCACCCAGCCGGCCGCCGTCACGGCGCGGTCCCACCGTGACCCGATCGGGGCGTGGACCCGCGGTCCGATCCCGTGCTCGGCGGCGAAGGCGCGCACGGCGTCCAGGGCGTCCGCCACAGGCAGACCGGGGTCGCCGACGGCGAGCGCGGCGTTCGCCCGGCCGGTGAAACCGCCGGCCGCGCGCAGCCGCCACGCCCCGAGCGGGCGGTCCACGGGCGCGGGCCACGCGTCCGCGCAGAGTTGCTCGAGGCGGGCGACCGCCGCCCACGACGCCCGCCGCGGCGTCGGTGGCGGGATCTTCCGTACCGCCACCACGGCATCCCACGCGACCGGGACCGGACCGCGCCGGGTGTGCACGACGAGAGCGCCGTCGCCGTCGTCGCCGAGCTCGCCGACGGCGTCGGTCAGCAGACCCCCGCGCACCCGGTGGCGCAGCGCGACCCGGCGTCCGAGGAGGTCTCGGAGCAGCGTCCTGAGCCGATCGTCGCCGTCGGTGTCCACGTGGTGCATCGTCCCCGGTAAGGGCAGGCATCACACCGCCCCGACTGCCCGGCCCGCCGCCGCACGGGTGATACTGGGCTCGATCTCAGAAAGCCCGAGTGAAGGACACGTCCGTGACCTACGTGATCGCCGAGCCCTGCGTCGACTTGCTGGACAAGGCGTGCATCGAGGAGTGCCCGGTCGACTGCATCTACGAGGGCGCGCGCATGCTCTACATCCACCCCGACGAGTGCGTCGACTGCGGTGCCTGCGAGCCGGTCTGCCCCGTCGAGGCCATCTTCTACGAAGACGACGTCAAGGAGGAGTGGGCGGCCTACACGAAGGCGAACGCCGACTTCTTCGACGAGCTCGGCTCGCCCGGCGGCGCGTCCAAGGTCGGGAGGGTGGAGGACGATCCGCAGTGGATCAAGGATCTCCCGCCCGTTCACCACGATGAGTGAGTCCGTCTCGACCATCAACTGCCCTCGGTCGGCCGGCTGAACCGTCGGGTGAAAAGGGCTCGATGAGGCGGCTGCATCTTCCCGACTTCCCGTGGGACTCGCTCGCGGCGGACAAGGCGATCGCGACGGGCCACCCGGACGGGATCGTCGACCTCTCGGTCGGCACGCCGGTCGACCCGGTGCCCGAGATCGTGCGCCGGGCGCTCGCCGGTCCGGCTGCCGACGTCCCCGGCTACCCGACCACGCACGGCACATCCGAGCTGCGCGACGCGATCGCCGGATCGCTTCACCGCCGGTTCGAGGTGACGGTCGACCCGCACGACGTCCTGCCCACGATCGGGTCGAAGGAGTTCGTCGCCTGGCTGCCGACCCTCCTCGGTGCGACGGCGGGCGATCTCGTCGTCATCCCGGAGATCGCCTATCCGACGTACGAGGTCGGGGCGCTGCTCGCCGGCGCGGAGTTCGTGCGGACGGACGGGCTCGCGGCGCTGGGCCCCCGCCGTCCCGCGCTGATCTGGCTGAACTCGCCGTCCAACCCGACAGGGCGCGTCCTGCCGCCTGCCCACCTGCGGAAGGTCGTGGACTGGGCGCGCGAGCGTGGCGCTGTGGTGGCGTCGGACGAGTGCTACCTGGCATTGTCCGCACCGCCGGACCGAGCCCTCTCGATACTGCACCCCGACGTCTGCGACGACGACCACAGCGGGCTGCTCGCCGTGCACTCGATGAGCAAGTCGTCGAACCTCGCCGGCTACCGGGTGGGGTTCGTCACCGGCGACCCGATCCTCGTTGCGGACCTGCTGGAGGTCCGCAAGCACGCCGGGATGATGGTGCCGCGACCCGTACAGGCCGCGATGGCCGCCGCCGCGTGTGACGACGCACACGTCGTCGCGCAGGCGGAGGCCTACGCCCGGCGCCGGGTTCTGCTGCGCCCGGCGCTGGAGGCGTGGGGTCTCACGGTGGAGCACTCGGAGGCCGGGCTCTACCTGTGGGCCACCGCTGAGGAGCATGGTCGGACGACGGTGCGCCGGCTGGCCGAGCTGGGGATCCTCGCGGCGCCGGGAGAGTTCTACGGGCCCGCGGGTGAGCTGCACGTCCGTCTCGCGCTGACGGCGTCGGACCAGCGGATCGCCGCTGCGGTCGACCGGCTCATCACGTCCTGATACCGCACGTCGGAGCCGTCGAGGACAGCCGGATGGTTCCGAGGTGGGGAGGATCGGTGGCATGAGCGTGGGCGCACGGCCGTCGGGCACCGCCGTGCGGCCGGTCGTCGTGCTGCTCGGGGTGCTCGCACTGGCGGTGAACCTCCGCGCGGCGTTGGCCGCGTACCCGCCCCTGCTGGAGACCGCGCGGGCCGACCTGCGCATCAGCTCCGGCGCGGCCGGGCTCGTGCAGGCCGGGGCGGTGCTGATGATGGCCGTCGGCTCGTTCGTGGGCCCGCGACTCGGCACGCGGTTCGGGCGCAAGCACGCGCTCGGCGCGGCCGTCGGAGTCGTCGGCGTGGGCAGCCTGGTGCGCGGATGGCCGACGCTGCCGGCGCTGATCGGGGGAAGCGTGCTCGTCGGGCTCGGCATCGGGGTGGCCGGTGTGCTGCTCACCGGCGTCGTGAAGGCGCACCTCGGCACCCGCGCGGGCGCGGCCACGGGCGGCTACGTCGTGGCGATGATGGTCGGCGCGACCGTCGCCAGTGCCGTTGCGGTGCCGCTCGCGGTCGCGCTGGGTGGGTGGTCGTTCTCGCTCGCGGTCTGGGCCGTCCCGGCGGTGCTCGCGGTCGCGGTCTGGGCTCCGATCGCCCACCGCGCCGGCCGAGCCCGGGCCGAGGCGTCCGCGCAACTGCCGTGGCGCAACCGGTTCGCCCGGCTCGTCGCCTGCTACCAGGCCGGCACCTCGTTGATGTTCTACGGCTGGCTGACCTGGCTCGCGCCGTACTACGAGTCCGGTGGCTGGAGTCCGGAGCGGGCCGGTCTGCTGCTCGCGGTGTGGAGCGTCGCGCAGATCCCGGCTGCGCTGCTCGCGCCCGCCATGGCCGAGCGACATCGGCGGTGGCGGTTCTGGGCGGGTCTGACGCTCGCGTGCGGGCTCGGCGGCACCGTCGGTGCGCTGCTCCTGCCCGAACCGCCCGTCGTCGGGCCCTGGCTGTGGGCCGCGCTGATGGGGATCGGCGTCGGCGCCGGGTTCCCCCTGGGGCTGAGCGTGATCGCGTGGCGCACCCCCCACGGCGCAGCAAGCGCGGCGACGAGCGGTCTCGCGCTCGGCGTCGGCTACACGGTGGCCGGGCTCGGGCCGCTGCTGATGGGGGTGCTGATCGACATCACCGGCGGGTACGCCGCGGCGATCGGCGTGCTGCTCGCCGCCGGGGCGGTGCAGGCAGCCGCGATCTGGCGGATCGGCGACCGGCCGCGCTGATGACTAGTTGGCGTGCAGGACCGCATTGAGCGCGATGCCGTCGCCCGTGCGGGGCAGCGCCTCGACCGCTCCGGTCACCGAGTTGCGGCGCAGCAGCAGCCCGTCCCGCCCGGAGAGCGTGCGCGCTGCCACGACCGTCCCGTCCGGCAGCGTGACCTTGGTGCCCGCGGTCACGTAGAGGCCGGCTTCGACGACGCAGTCGTTGCCGAGGGAGATGCCGATCCCGGCGTTGGCTCCGATCAGGCAGCCCCGCCCGACCGTGATGACCGCCGTGCCGCCGCCGGACAGCGTTCCCATGATCGACGCGCCGCCGCCGAGGTCCGAGCCCTCGCCGAGCACCACCCCGGCCGAGATCCGGCCCTCGACCATGGAGGCGCCGAGGGTGCCGGCGTTGTAGTTGACGAAGCCCTCGTGCATGACGGTCGTGCCCGACGCCAGGTGTGCGCCGAGCCGCACGCGGTCGGCATCCGCGATGCGCACGCCCGCGGGCAGCACGTAGTCGACCATCCGCGGGAACTTGTCGACGCCGTACACGGTGACCGGTCCGCGGGCCCGCAGCCGCATCCGGACGGCCTCGAAGTCCGGAACGGCACAGGGCCCGTGATTGGTCCAGACGACGTTCGCGAGCAGCCCGAAAACGCCGTCGAGGTTCGCCTCGTGCGGGCGCAGCAGCCGCTGGCTGAGCAGGTGCAGGCGCAGATAGACGTCCTGGGCGTCGGCCGGCGGGTCGCCGAGCGACGCGATCTGCGTGCGGACGACGGTGGTGCGCACCCCGCGGTCCGCGTCGTCGCCGGCGAGCTTCTCGAGCTCGGGCAGGTCCGCCGCCCCGTCGCCCAGCACGGGAGCCGGGTACCAGGTGTCGAGGACGGTCCCGCCCGCGGTGACGGTGGCCAGGCCGGTTCCGGCTGCGGGGCCGGTGCGATGGGTGCTCACGGCCGTCCACTCTAGGTACCGGCGACCGCGGTTCGTCCTCCCGCCCAGCGGCAGGAAAGCCACGTCACTCGCGCGCAGATCCTCATCTCGCGCGCAGATCCGCGACGCGAGCGGAGATCCTCAACTGCACGCGGTCCTCGACTCCCGCGGCGGTAGCGTCGCGCCGTGCCTTCCCCGCCCGCCGTGCCCGCCCTCGACCTCGCCGCCGACCCGGTCGCCCTCACCGCGGCACTGGTCGACGTGCCGAGCGTCTCGGGGGACGAGCGGGCTCTCGCCGACGCCGTCGAGGGGGCCCTGCGGGCACTACCCCACCTCGAGGTGAGGCGCGACGGCGACGCGGTCCTCGCCCGCACCCACCTGGACAGGGAGCGGCGCGTGTTGCTCGCCGGGCACCTGGACACCGTTCCGGTCGCCGGCAACCTGCCCGGCCACCGCGACGGCAACCGCCTCTACGGCTGCGGCACCAGCGACATGAAGGCAGGCGACGCGATGTTCCTGCACCTGGTCGCGACGTTGCCCGCGCCCCGGCACGACCTGACCCTCGTCCTGTACGACTGCGAGGAGGTCGAGGCGGAGCGCAACGGGCTCGGCCGGATCGAGCGCGAGCTGCCCGAGTGGCTGACCGCCGACCTCGCGCTCCTCGGCGAGCCGACCGACGGTCTCGTCGAGGCCGGCTGCCAGGGGACGCTGCGGGTCGAGGTCCGGACGCAGGGGCGTCGTGCCCATTCGGCCCGTTCGTGGCTGGGCGACAACGCGGTGCACCGCGCCGCCGAGGTGCTGGACCGCCTGCGCACCTACGAGGCGCGGCAGGTGGAGATCGATGGCTGCCGCTACCGCGAGGGGCTCCAGGCGGTGGGCATTGCCGGGGGCGTGGCGGGCAACATCGTTCCCGACGAGTGCGTGGTCACGGTCAACTTCCGGTTCGCCCCTGACCGCACCGTCAGGGCTGCGGAGAGGCACGTCCGCGAGGTGTTCGACGGGTTGCCGCTCACCGTCGTCGACGCCGCCGCCGGCGCTCTCCCGGGGCTGTCCGCCCCCGCTGCGGAGGAGTTCCTCGCCGCGACCGGCACCGCGCCGCGCGCCAAGTACGGCTGGACGGACGTGTCCCGGTTCGCTGCGCTCGGCATCCCCGCCCTGAACTACGGCCCGGGCGACCCGAACCTCGCCCACACCCGCGAGGAACACGTCGACGTCGGCCGGATCACTCGCGGCGTCGAGGTCCTGCGCCATTTCCTGGGTTGATCGGTGCCGGACACCGACGCGTCCCCTGCAGGTTCCGGACACGTCCTTACGCTGACGTCATGAGCGGTGAGGACAAGCCGGGCGAGAGGCAGCGCGGCCCGGTGGTGCTGCGTCACCAGCAGCGCAACGAGACCACCACCACGGACCAGCGGTTGCTGGACTCCCGTGGCCCCACCGACTGGGTGCACACGGACCCGTGGCGGGTGTTGCGGATCCAGTCGGAGTTCGTCGAGGGGTTCGGCATGCTCGCGGAGCTCCCGCGGGCCGTGACGGTGTTCGGCTCGGCCCGCACCCCCGTCGGCCATCCCGAGTACGAGCTCGGTCGGGAGCTGGGCGCCGCCCTCGCCAGGGAGAACTTCGCCGTGATCACAGGCGGTGGCCCCGGCACGATGGAGGCGGTCAACCGCGGCTGCCAGGAGGCCGGCGGGCTGTCCGTCGGCCTGGGCATCGAGCTGCCGTTCGAGCAGGGCCTCAACGACTGGGTGGACCTGGGCATCAACTTCCGGTACTTCTTCGCCCGCAAGACGATGTTCGTCAAGTACTCACAGGCGTTCGTGTGCCTGCCCGGCGGGTTCGGCACGCTGGACGAGCTGTTCGAGGCGCTGACGCTGGTCCAGACGAAGAAGGTCACCAAATTCCCCGTGGTGCTGCTCGGCACCGAGTACTGGGGCGGGCTCTACGACTGGATCGCCAGCGCGGTGCTCGGTGGCGGCAAGATCGGCGAACACGACCTCAAGCTGCTGCACCTCACCGACGAGGTCGACGACGCGGTGAAGGTGGTTCACGAGGCGTACCGGGCCTGGGAGGACACCCACTAACGAAACCAGAGGCCGCGGTCGTCACTCTCTCGGCGGTTTTCACACTGACCTGACACGAACGACGCTCAGACTGCGCCATCCCGGCGGGCCCGCCGGCGGTTGTCACGACGCCCTGACGAACGGCACCGACGCCGCTTCGATCGACGCCGACCGAGGAGAGCCCGTGCGCCCCGTCACCGAGCAGTGGTTTGCCCACCGCACCTTTCAGTACCCCGCGTGGACCCCGCAGTCGCTGGTCCGCGCGAAGGCCGGCCGACGCGTGTCGGTCGTGCTGCCGGCGCTCGACGAAGAGGAGACCGTGGGCGCCATCGTCGCCGCGATCGTGCCTCTGACCCTCGGCGACACCCCCCTAGTCGACGAGGTCGTCGTCGTCGACTCCGGATCGACGGACCGCACGATCGAGGTCGCCGCCGCGGCCGGCGCGCGGGTGGTACGGCGCACGGACGTCGTGCCCGAGCTGCCCCCGCTGCCCGGAAAGGGCGAGGTGCTGTGGCGCTCACTGGCCGCGACGACCGGCGACCTCATCGTGTTCATCGACTCGGACCTCGTCGACTTCGACCCCGCGTTCGTCCCGTCGTTGCTCGGGCCGCTGCTCACCGTGCCGGGGGTCGGGCTCGTCAAGGGCTTCTACCGGCGCCCGCTTCGGCTGGAGACCCCCGACGAAGAGTCGCTCGAACACGGCGGCGGCCGCGTCACCGAGCTGCTCGCCCGGCCCCTGCTCGCAGCGCTGTGCCCGGAGCTCTCGGGGGTCGTGCAGCCGCTTGGCGGGGAGTACGCCGCCACCCGGGCCCTGCTGGAGTCGGTGCCGTTCGCCCCGGGGTACGGCGTGGAGATCGGCCTGCTGCTCGACACCCACGCCCGGCTCGGGCTCTCGGGGATCTCCCAGGTGAACCTCGGCGTTCGCAAGCACCGCAACCGCAACTTGCTGCAGCTCGGCGCGATGGCCCGTCAGATCCTCGCCGCGGCGCTGCACCGCTGTGGCAGTGCGGACTCCGGCGCGTCGCTCACGCAGTTCCTCCAGGTGGGCGGGGAGTGGCTGCCGACGTCCACGGACATCGAGGTGACCGAGCGCCCCCCGATGCGCGAGGTGCTCGGCGCCCGGGACCGCCTGCGCTGAACCATGTCCAGATCACCGACCCCTACCGGGCCCGGCCGGTCCGGCCGTGGTGGGATCGGCGAGTGGGGACCGCGCTCATCTACCTGCTGGTCGTGATGGCGGTCGCCGCGGCCGTCTTCGGGCTCGCCGCGGCGGTGTTCGGACGTGGTGAGGAGCTGGCCCCGCTCGCGCCCGGCGCCACGCCCACCCGCCTGCCCGTCGGCGAGATCGGCGGCGGCGACGTGCGGGCGCTGCGGTTCCCCCAGGCCGTGCGCGGCTACCGGATGGCGGAGGTGGACTGGGTGCTGAGCCGGCTGGCCGACGAGCTGGACCGCGTCGGGACCGAGCGCGAACGCCTGCAGTCTCGGGTTACCGACCTGGAGGCGCGCGTCGGCGAGGAGGAGCGGAC
>JAQSWF010000006.1 GCA_029266775.1 Pseudonocardia sp. | reverse complement strand
CCGGGCGCTCGGGGTGCGCGTGCTGGTCGTCGACATCGGCTGCGCCACCACGGACGTGCACGGGGCCTGTCCCGAGCCGACGGCCGGCCCGAGCCGGACGGTCGAGGGTGACCTGGGCATGCGGTCGGCGGCCGCGGGCGTTCTCGTCGAGGGCCAGGCGGAGGGCGTCGTCGACCCGGTCGAGGCCGATCTGCTCGGTCCGACCGTTCGCCGGATGACCAGCGAGGTCGCCTACGTGCCTCGGAACGCCGGCAGCGCGGCGGAAGACCGGCGGATCGCCGCATTGGCCGCCGTGCTCGCCCTGCGCCGGCATCGCGCGGCGGTGGTGCCCGGCAAGCCCGCGGACGTCGAACTCCTGGTGCTGACCGGCGGCGTCTTCCGTCGGCCGGACGCGAGCGGGCTGGGCGCCGTCGTCGCGACGCTCCGGGCCGACGCGGTGCTCGCGCCGCTGCTCGCGACGGCCCGGGTCGCGCTCGACACCGACTTCGCCGTCACCCCGGCCGGGCTTCTCGCGGCGGCCGGGCACACGGCCTCGGCGACGACGCTGCTGCACGAACACCTGCTGGGCTGACGGGTGTCATCAGTGAACGGCTGACCCGGTTTCCCGATGTGGCTCCGTGCTGGCATCCTGGAGCTGAACCACCTGCCCGGGTCGAGAGGCGCTGCAGCGGACCACGTCCGCCACGCTCGGCCTGCGGCTGTTCGAGCACAAGGGCGCCTCCGGACCGTTCGGAGGAGTCGTGCCCCATCCCGTGCGACACCCAGATCGGTCCGGCCGCGAGCGGGCGTTCCCGCTGCACCCGCACACCGACCGACGGGCCGACGCGCCCGCGCTGGAGGCTTGACCCGATGACCACCACCCCTCACACGGCCCCACCCGGCACGGCCGCTGCCCGGCTGCAGCAGCGCAACGGCCTGGACTTCGCCGTCGCCGACCTCGCGCTCGCCGACTTCGGCCGCCGCGAGATTCGTCTGGCCGAGCACGAGATGCCCGGCCTCATGGATCTGCGCCGCGAGTACGCCGAGGCCCGTCCGCTGCACGGCGCGCGAATCGCGGGCTCGCTGCACATGACCGTGCAGACCGCCGTCCTGATCGAGACGCTGGTGAGCCTCGGCGCGGAGGTCCGCTGGGTCTCCTGCAACATCTTCTCCACGCAGGACCACGCCGCCGCCGCGACCGTCGTCGGTCCGCACGGCACCCCCGAGGAGCCGAAGGGCGTGCCGGTGTTCGCGTGGAAGGGCGAAACCCTCGCCGAGTACTGGTGGGCCACCGAGCAGCTGTTCAAGTTCCGGGACGAGGCCGGCGAGATCGTCGGCCCGAACATGATCCTCGACGACGGCGGCGACGCCACGCTGCTCGTCCACAAGGGCGTCGAGTACGAGAAGACGGGCGTGGTGCCCACCGTCGAGGACGACGACCTGTCGGTCTCCGACGAGTACCGGGTCATCCTGGACACGCTGCGGCGCGCGCTCGCCGAAGACACGCAGCGGTGGACGACCGTCGCGCGCGACATCCGCGGCGTCACCGAGGAGACCACCACCGGCGTCCACCGGCTCTACCAGCTCGCCGAGCAGGGGCTCCTGCTGTTCCCGGCGATCAACGTGAACGACTCGGTGACCAAGAGCAAGTTCGACAACAAGTACGGCATCCGCCACTCCATGATCGACGGCCTGAACCGGGCCACGGACGTCCTCATCGGCGGCAAGGTCGCGCTCGTCTGCGGCTTCGGCGACGTGGGCAAGGGCGCCGCGGAGGCACTCGCCGGCCAGGGCGCGCGGGTGATCGTCAGCGAGGCGGACCCGATCTGTGCGCTGCAGGCGCTGCTGGAGGGCTTCCAGGTGGCACGCCTGGACGATCACGTGGACAAGGCCGACATCGTGATCACAGCCACCGGCAACAAGGACATCATCACCACCGAGCATCTCGCCCGGATGAAGCACCAGGCGATCGTCGCCAATGTCGGCCACTTCGACAACGAGATCGACGTGGCGGGGCTCGCGCGGTATCCGGGGATCATCCGGCTGACCATCAAGCCGCAAGTCGACGAGTGGCGGTTCCCGGACGGCCACTCGATCATCCTGCTGTCCGAGGGCCGGCTGATGAACCTGGGCAACGCCACCGGCCACCCGTCGTTCGTCATGAGCAACAGCTTCAGCAACCAGGTGATCGCGCAGATCGAGCTGTTCACCAAGCACGAGGAGTACAGCAAGGACGTCTACCGGCTGCCGAAGATCCTCGACGAGAAGGTCGCGCGAATCCACGTGCTCGCGCTCGGCGGGGAGCTGACCAAGCTGACGAAGGACCAGGCCGAGTACATCGGCGTGGACGTCGAGGGCCCGTTCAAGCCGGAGCACTACCGCTACTGACCCGGGTGTCACGTCGCAAGTCGGAGCCGAAGTGCTCGTGTCGCCGGCCGCCGACAGCAGTACGGCTCCGAAGTGCAAGCTGCCTAGGCTGGGAGTGTGCTGCCTCTCGGTGACGGCGACGGCTGGACCCGCTGCGCCCTCGGCCCGGCACTGGGGAATCTTCGGCGCGGCGGGCCTGCTGCTGCGCCACGCCGACGCCACCGGGGTCGAGCGGGTGCTGCTGCAGCACCGCGCGCTGTGGAGTCACCACGGCGGCACGTGGGGCGTCCTCGGCGGGGCCCGCAACAGCGGCGAGACGGCTGCGTACGCCGCCCAGCGGGAGGCCGCCGAGGAGGCGGGCGTCGTGCCGGACAGCTACGCGGTGGTCGGGGAGTTCGTCGACGACCACGGCGGCTGGTCGTACACCACCGTCGTCGGCCGCGCGCCCAGCGCCTTCGTGCCGAGCGCGCTGACCCCGGAGACGATCGACCTGCGCTGGGTGGTCGTGGACGCGGTGCCGGAGCTGCCCCTGCACCCCGGGTTCGCCGCGACCTGGGAGGCGGTGCAGGAGATCGGCTGACCCCGGTCCGGATGCAGCGAATGTGGCTTTCGGTGCGCTGAGTGCACCCGAAGCCACTCTGGCTTCATATGGGCGGTTAGGGTGCGCCGCCGTGGGACGACTGGTGGTCCTCGAGGGCCTGGACGGAGCCGGGAAGCACACGCTCACCGACCGCCTCCTCGCCGGCCTGACCGCCCGCGGTGCGCGCACCACCACCGTCGCCTTCCCCCGCTACGACGCGGACGTGCACGCCCAGCTGGCGCGCGACGCGCTGCACGGGCGCCTCGGCGACCTTCCCGACTCCGTGCACGGGATGGCGGTGCTGTTCGCCCTCGACCGCCGGGACGCCGCAGAGGGTCTCCGTGCCGCGGTGGCCGCGCACGACGTCGTCGTGGTCGACCGCTACGTGGCGTCCAACGCCGCCTATGGCGCGGCGCGCCTGCACCAGGACGCCGGCGGGGAGTTCGTGGCATGGGTGGCGGCCCTGGAGGTCGATCGGTTCGCCGTGCCCGTCCCCGCCCGCCAGCTGCTGCTCGATGTGCCGCAGGCCGTCGCCGCCGAGCGGGCGGCCTTCCGCGCGCGCAGCGAGCCCGGCCGCCCACGCGACCGTTACGAGGTCGACGCGGGCCTGCAGGACCGCACGGGCGCGGTCTACCGCGGCCTGGCGGCAGCCGGCTGGCTGTCGCCGTGGACGGTCGTGGACGGGGCGGGCGCCGTCGACGCGGAGGCCCTCGCCGAAGGGCTGCTGCAGTAGTGCAATCAGGGGCTTTCGAACACCGATGGAGCGAGGTGGGATATTGACGTCCATGAAGTCGCGCGTACTCGTGGTTGACGACGACCCGGCCCTGGCCGAGATGCTCACGATCGTGCTGCGGGGTGAGGGCTTCGACACCGCCGTGGTCGGTGACGGCACCCGAGCGCTGCCGGCCGTGCGCGACCTGCGCCCGGACGTCGTGCTCCTCGACCTGATGCTCCCCGGCATGAACGGCATCGACGTGTGCCGAGCGATCCGCACCGAGTCCGGCGTGCCGATCGTGATGCTCACGGCCAAGAGCGACACCGTCGACATCGTCCTGGGCCTCGAGTCCGGCGCCGACGACTACGTCGTGAAGCCGTTCAAGCCCAAGGAGCTCGTCGCCCGCATCCGGGCCAGGGTGCGGCGGGTGGAGGCCGAGCCGGCCGAGCAGCTCTCCATCGGCGACATCAGCATCGACGTGCCCGCCCACCAGGTGCTCCGCGCAAGCGAGCCCATCGCGCTGACGCCGCTGGAGTTCGACCTGCTCGTCGCCCTCGCCCGCAAGCCGCGACAGGTGTTCACCCGCGAGGTGCTGCTCGAGCAGGTGTGGGGCTACCGGCACGCCGCGGACACGCGTCTGGTGAACGTGCACGTCCAGCGGCTGCGCTCCAAGGTCGAGCGCGACCCGGAGCACCCGGAGGTGGTCCTGACCGTCCGCGGCGTGGGGTACAAGGCCGGCCCTCCGTGACCTGTCACCCCGGCCCGATGCGCGCGGCCACGGCCCCGCCGGCTGTGGCCGGGCAGGCGTCGGCGCTGCCGTGACGAGCGCGGTCGCCCGGCTGCGGACGCGGTGGGAACGACTCCCGCTCGCCCGCCGGGTGCGGCGCACCGTCGCACAGCTGCGCCTCCTCGGCCTCGAGGTCGGGACGCTGGTCGCCGCGATCTGGCGACGCTCGATGCAGGTGCGGGTGGTCGTCAGCACCCTCGCGCTCTCGACGGCCGTCGTCCTCGTGCTCGGCCTCGTGCTGCAGACGCAGATCGCCGGGCGGATCCTGCAGGGCAAGGAGGTCGACGCCCTGGGCCAGGCCGAGGCCGGCCGCGCGCTGCTCGAACGGGACCTGGCCGGGGTGGACCCGGATCGGGAGGGCGCGCAGGGTGAGCTGAACAACGCACTGGACCTGCTGACGAACGCCAGCGTGTCCGACGCGGCCGGCTCGCCGTCGGCGGGGGAGTTCCGCGCCGTGCTCACGACGGGACCTCGGGACCGCGGGGCCGACGAGGTGTCTGCCGGGCCCGTCGCGGACGTCCCGGCGGACCTGCGCGGGCACGTCGCCGAGGGGGCGCTGGCGCGCCGCTACGCCACGATCTCCGACCAGGGCGTCGACATCCCGACGCTGATCATCGGCCAGCCCGTGCGCACCGCAGGCGGGGACCTGGAGTTCTACCTGCTGTTCCCGCTCGACTCCGAGCAGCGCACCCTCTCGCTCGTCCAGAGCACGCTGATCGTCGGCGGCCTCGTGCTCCTCGTGTTGTTGGCCGGGATCGCGAGCCTGGTCACCCGCCAGGTCGTGCGCCCGGTGCGGCAGGCCGCGGAGATCGCGGAACGGTTCGCCGACGGGCACCTCGACGAGCGGATGCCCGTTCGGGGCGACGACGAGGTCGCGCGCCTCGCCGAGTCCTACAACGAGATGGCGAGCAGCATTCAGACGCAGATCCGCCAGCTCGAGGAGTTCGGCGCGCTGCAGAGGCGCTTCACCTCCGACGTCAGCCACGAGCTCCGCACGCCGCTCACGACCGTCCGGATGGCGGCGGACGTCCTGCATGCATCCAAGGACCAGCTGCTGCCCGCGCTGCGGCGCAGCTCGGAGCTGCTCGTGACCGAGCTGGACCGGTTCGAGGCGCTGCTGGCCGACCTGCTGGAGATCAGCCGCCTCGACGCGGGTGTCGCCGACCTGACCGCGGACCGCGTCGACATGCACGGCGTCGTCACCCGCGCGGTGGAGGCCGTCCGCGGCTTCGCCGACGACGCGGGCACGGCGCTGCGGCTGCACCTGCCAGTCGGGGTGTACGCGGAGGTCGACCCGCGGCGGGTGGAGCGGATCGTGCGCAACCTCGTGGCGAACGCGATAGACCACGGCGAGGGGAGGCCGGTCGATGTCACGCTCGCCGGCGACGAGCAGGCCGTTGCGGTCGTGGTCCGTGACCACGGGGTGGGGTTGCGGCCGGGCGAGGCGGCGCTGGTGTTCAACCGGTTCTGGCGGGCCGAGGAGTCGCGGGCGCGGCGCAGCGGCGGCAGCGGGCTCGGCCTGTCGATCAGCATCGAGGACGCCCGGCTGCACGGCGGGTGGCTGCAGGCGTGGGGGGAGCCGGGGCGTGGCTCGGCCTTCCGCCTGACCTTGCCCCGCACGATTGGCGAACGGCTGAGCGCGAGCCCGCTGCCGCTGGTGCCCGACGACCGGGCCACCGGCCGTGCGGGCCTCGGCGGTGACTCCGAGGAGGCGCCGTCGTCGTCCACCTCCGCCCCTGCCGCCGGATCGGTGCCGACGCCGATGCACGGGCTGCCCGTGATCCGCGCGACCGTGACCGCCCCGCACCCGGCCGCCCCGCACGCGGCCGCCCCGCACCCGGCGGAATCGCACCCGGCGGGATCGCACGCGGACGCCACGCATTCCGGCGCGGAGCATTCGGGCGCGGAGCCATCGGGCGCGGAGCATTCGCGCGCGACGCCCGCCGGGGACGTCAGATGATCGGTCGCCCCCCTTCTCCCGCACTTCGGAGCCACACTGCTGTTTCAGGGCCCGATCAGCAGCACTATGGCTCCGAAGTGCGGCGTTGGTGGGGGCGAGGGCGCGTCGCAGTGCTGGCCCTGCTGCTCGTCCTGGCCGGGCTGGCCGGCTGCGCGAGCGTGCCGGAGAGCTCGCCGGTGCAGGTGCTGCGGCGGGTCGGCGAGGGCGACACGCCCGTGCTGCCGCCCGGTCCCGTCGACGGGAGCAACGCGCTCGACCTCGTGCGCGGCTTCGTCTACTCGTCGGGCAGCAGCACGGACCGCCATGGCGCGGCCCGCCGCTTCCTCGCCCCGGAGGCGACGGACTGGAACGACGGGGCCGGGCTCACCGTGCTCGACGAGCAGTTCGACACCGTCTATCCGGGCGCAGTCGACCCGCAGGCGGACACGCGGACCGTGCGCATCCGCGGCACGGCGCTGGGCCGGCTGACCGCAGATGGGTGGTTCGAGGCGGCGCCCGCGCCCGTCCAGGTCGACGTCACGGTGGCGCGCCGCGACAACCAGTGGCGGATCGCGCGCCTGCCCGACGGCGTGTTCGTGCGCCTGTCGGACCTCCGTTCGAACTACCGCACGGTGAAGACCTGGTTCGTCGACCCCGTCCGACGGGTCGCGGTCCCGGACCTGCGCTACCTCCCCGTCAGCCCAACCCGAGCCCAGTCCGCGCGGGCGATGGAGCTGCTCTTGACCGGGCCGTCCACCGCGCTGCAGGACGCGGCGACGAGCATGCTGCCGGCGGGTGCACAGCTGCGGTCGAACGTCGCCACGAGCCCCGAGGGGGCGTTGATCGTCGACCTGACCCAGGTCGGCGAGCTCGACGACACCGGCCGCCGGCTCCTCGCCGCCCAGGTCGTGCTCTCGCTGGCGGAGGTCAGCGTCGGGCGCGTCCGGGTGCTGGTCGACGGCGCACCGCTCCTGCCGGATCGCACCGACATCACCCGTAACGACATTGCGGCGCTGGTCGCCGAGCCGCCGCCGGCGATGGTTCCGGCGCTGGTCGTGTACGGGGGGCGGGTGCACGAGCTCAGCGGCGGGCAGATCGACGCTGCGCTGCCCGGTGCGGTCGGGAACGGGGACCTCGTGGTGCAGTCGGCGGCGTCGAGCCCGGACGGGCGGCGGGTGGCCGTCGTGTCCGGGGACGGCCCGCGGCGCCGGCTGCTGCTCGGCGCCCCGGACGGTCCCGCCGTCCCGGTCCCGGTCGACGCCACCTCCTTGACGCGCCCGTCCTGGGCGCCGTCGGGCACCGAGGTCTGGACGGTGCGCGACGCCAAGGATGTCGTCCGCGTCCTGCTCGACGGCGATGGCAACCCGCGGCTCGGCCAGGTCGACGCCGCAGCGCTCACGACGCTCGGCCGGGTGCAGGACCTGCGGCTCTCGCGGGACGGGATGCGGGTCGCGGCGGTGATCAACGGAGGGCTGTACACCGGAGCCGTGGCGCGCGAGCCGGACGGCGACGTGGCGGTGCGCACCGTCCGCCCCCTGCGGCCCGGCGATCTGGGCGAGGTCGTCGCGGCGGACTGGCAAGCGCCCGAGACGGTCGTGGCCGTCAGCCGCCGCAACGAGGGCCCGGTGTCGCAGGTCTCGGTGGACGGTCTGAGCTGGCAGCTCGTGCCCAGCAGCAACCTCACCCCGCCGCTGCGAGCGGTCGCCGCCGCCCCCAACCGCCCCGTGCTCGTCACCGACCAGGGTGGCGTCTGGAGCTTCGCCGGTGGCCAGCTCGAGAGCTGGCGGCAGGTCGTCGGCGGCGTCCCCGATGCCGTACCCCTCTACCCCGGCTGATTGGTCCGAGTTCTCCATCTCGGTACGGCGAGTTGTGCATTCACGGCGAGTTGTGCACCTGTGCACGGCGAGTTGTGCACCTGTGCACGGCGAGTCGTCGACCGGGGCACGCCGAGATCACGTCGTGCACATTGTGACCGCGGCGGGCGCACCTCCCTCTACAAAAAGCCGACAACTCGCATCGGTGATATGCGCACCTCGCAGCACGGAAACGGCCCGACTCACCGCGCACGAATGGACACCTCCGCGACCAGCCCGGCGCCTGTGGACAACTCGGGGCGCGGAAGGGTCGAGGGGCGGGCGCGGTCGGGGTATGCGGGCACGCTGACCGCATGGAGAACCCCGCGCTGCGCGCCCTCGGCGCCGCCCTGCTCGACCTCCTGTTGCCCACGAGCTGCGGCGGCTGCGACGCACCCGGCAGCGGCTGGTGCGTAGCGTGTGCCGCATCGCTGGGCCCGCCACTGCGGCCGACACTGCTCGGCGGCCCGCCGGTGCTCGCCGTTGGCCGGTACCGCGGTCCCCTGCGCCGAGCCCTGCTGGCGTACAAGGAGCGCGGACGGCGCGATCTGGCCGTCCCGCTCGCGAGCCTCCTCGGCGCTGCCCTGGTCGCGGCCCGCCCACCGCCCCTCGAACCGTGGTGGTGGCTCGTGCCGGCACCGTCCCGCCCGGCCGCGGCGCGCGCTCGCGGCGGTGACCACGTGCTGCGCCTGTGCCGGCAGCTGGCCCGCGGCGATGCGCAGCTGTCGGTTGCCCCGGCGTTGCGGCTCGCGCGAGGCGTGCAAGACTCGGTCGGCCTGAGCCCCGTGCAGCGCGCGGCGAACCTCGCGGGGCGGGTCCGCGTGCGCCGCGACCTGCTGCCGCCGCCGGGCGCACCGGTCCTGCTCGTCGACGACGTCGTCACCACTGGAGCGACAGTGCACGCCTGCTGGCGCGCGCTCGGAGCCACCCGTCAAGACGTCGTGGCCGTCCTCGTCCTCGCCGACGCCACGTCTGGAAGAAACGCGAAGGCGTACCCGTGTCGCGGTCGAGAAAACTCCTGAATGTCGTACTTGCCCCGATCAGGGTCACTCGAGCTCAGCACCTGTTGCCGGGCTGTTATGGCCAGTACCGTGACGCGTACAACGCCTGGAACGCGTCCGAGTTTCCAGAGGAGGAACGCCGATCGTGTCGCCGGGGCGTCCCCGGCGCGTCCGCCCACTGATGCCCGTCGTCAGAGAGCGAGGAGTGCGAGTGGAGATCGTTGTCACCGGCCGGAACGTCGAGGTGCCGGATCATTTCCGGGTGCACGTCGCCGAGAAGGTCGAGCGGTTGGAGCGGTACGACCACAAGATCGTCGGTTTGGAGGTGGAGCTCTTCCACGAACGCAACCGCCGTCAGTTGAAGAACTGCCAACGCGTGGAGATCACCGGCCGTGGTTGCGGTCCCGCGGCCCGGGCTGAGGCGAGTGCGCAGGACTTCTACTCGGCTCTCGACGCGGCGGTCGCCAAGCTCGAGTCGCGTCTGCGGCGCTCCCACGATCGCCGCCGCATCACCGGCCGCCGCACGACGGTCCTCGTGGGCCGAGGGGGCCAGACCATGTTGCTCGACGGCTCCGAGGTCGCGCCGGATCTTCCCGGGCTTTCCGAGACGGACGGCGACGGCGCGGCGGCCACCACCACCGACGTCATGGACGACCCGCTCGCCACGGCCGCTGACGGTGCCGACCCCGAAGAGCACCGCCCGGGCCAGATCGTCCGCCGCAAGGTCCACACCGCTCACCCGATGAGCGTCGACGAGGCCCTCTCGCGCATGGAGCTCGTCGGCCACGACTTCTACCTGTTCGCCGACGCCGACACCGGCGCGCCGTCCGTCGTCTACCGGCGCAAGGGCTACGACTACGGGGTGATCCGCCTGGCGCAGTGACGCGCCGCGAGCCCGGGTGTTGCGGGGTGCGTTCCGTCGTGACGGAGCGCACCCCGCTGCCGCTCGGGCAAGCGATGGTTGCGGTTTCGCTACCCTGGACGCGACGGGCGCTGACGACTCGACGCCCCACGACCGTCAACCATGATGCGTCCTGACTCAAGTGGGAAATGAGGTCGATCGTGCCGCTGTTCACCCGCCTGCTCCGCGCCGGTGAGACGAAGCTGGTGAAGCGGCTGGGCCGGATCGCCGCGCACATCGACACCCTCGAGGCGGGAGTCCAGGGGCTCACCGACGTCGAGCTGCGGGCCAAGACGGACGAGTTCCGCGCCCGCCATGCGGAGGGTGAGAGCCTCGACGAGCTGCTCCCCGAGGCGTTCGCCGTGGTGCGCGAGGCGGCCGTCCGGACGATCGGCCAGCGCCACTTCACCGTTCAGCTCATGGGCGGCGCCGCCCTGCACCTTGGCAACATCGCGGAGATGAAGACCGGTGAGGGCAAGACCCTCACGTCGGTGCTCCCCGCCTACCTCAACGCCCTCTCCGGCAAGGGCGTCCACCTCGTCACGGTCAACGACTACCTGGCCCGGCGCGACGCCGAGTGGATGGGCCGCGTCCACCGCTTCCTCGGCCTGTCCGTCGGCGTGATCCTCGCCGAGATGCCGCCGGCGGTGCGGCGCGAGCAGTACGCCGCCGACATCACCTACGGGACGAACAACGAGCTCGGGTTCGACTACCTGCGCGACAACATGGCGTGGCAGCAGGCGGATCTCGTGCAGCGCGGCCACAACTTCGCCATCGTGGACGAGGCCGACTCCATCCTGATCGACGAGGCCCGCACCCCGTTGATCATCTCGGGGCCCGCCGAGCAGAGCGCGCGCTGGTACCAGGAGTTCGCGCGGATGGCGCCGCTGCTCAAGCGGGACGTGCACTACGAGGTGGACGAGCGCAAGCGGACCGTGGGCGTCACCGAGGAGGGCGTCACCCTGGTCGAAGACCAGCTGGGCATCGACAACCTCTACGAGGCGGCGAACACGCCGCTGGTCGGGTACCTGAACAACGCGCTCAAGGTCAAGGAGCTGTTCAAGCGCGACAAGGACTACATCGTCACGAACGGGCAGGTGCTCATCGTCGACGAGTTCACCGGGCGCGTGCTCCCCGGTCGCCGCTACAACGAGGGCCTGCACCAGGCTATCGAGGCGAAGGAGGGGGTGGAGGTCCAGGCGGAGAACCAGACCCTGGCGACGATCACCCTGCAGAACTACTTCCGCCTCTACGGCAAGCTCTCCGGCATGACCGGCACGGCCCAGACCGAGGCCGCCGAGCTGCACCAGATCTACAAGCTCGGGGTGGTGCCGATCCCGACCAACCGGCCGATGGTGCGGGCGGACCAGGCGGACCTGATCTACAAGACGGAGGAGGCGAAGTTCGCCGCCGTCGCCGGGGACATCGCCGAGAAGCACCGCGCCGGCCAGCCGGTGTTGGTGGGCACGACGAGCGTCGAGAAGTCCGAGTACCTCTCGCGGCTGCTGGTTGGCCTGCAGGTGCCGCACGAGGTGCTCAACGCCAAGCAGCACGCGCGGGAGGCGGCGATCGTCGCGCAGGCCGGGCACGCCGGCGCCGTCACGGTCGCGACGAACATGGCCGGGCGCGGCACGGACATCGTGCTGGGCGGTAACCCGGAGTTCCTCGCGGATGTGGAGCTGCGCAGCCGCGGGTTGGACCCCGTCGAGACGCGCGAGGAGTACGAGGCCGCGTGGGACGGCGTCGTCGCGTCGATGAAGCAGCAGGTCGCGGCGGAGGCCGAGGAGGTCAAGGCCGCGGGCGGACTGTACGTGCTGGGCACCGAACGGCACGAGGCGCGGCGCATCGACAACCAGCTCCGCGGCCGCTCGGGACGGCAGGGCGACCCCGGCGAGTCCCGGTTCTACCTCTCGCTCGGCGACGACCTGATGCGCCGGTTCAACGGCCAGCTCGTCGAGTCGATCATGAACCGGTTCAACCTGCCCGACGACGTCCCGATCGAGGCGGGCATGGTCACCAAGGCCATCCGCAGCGCGCAGACCCAGGTCGAGCAGCAGAACTTCGAGATCCGCAAGAACGTCCTCAAGTACGACGAGGTGCTCAACAAGCAGCGCACCGTCATCTACGACGAGCGCCGCCGCGTGCTGGCCGGCGAAGACATCGAGGAGCAGATCGAGCACATGCTCGGCGATGTCGTCAACGCCTACGTGGACGGCGCCACGGCCGAGGGTTACGCGGAAGACTGGGACCTCGAGAAGCTCTGGACGGCGCTAAACACGCTGTACCCGATCACGCTGGACCGGGAGAAGCTCGTCGACGAGGCCGACGACCTGACGCGGGACGCGGTCACCGCCGCGGTGCTCGCCGACGCCCGAGCTGCGTACGCAGCCCGCGAGGCCGAGATCGACGCCGTCATCGGAGCGCAGGGCGGCATGCGGGAGCTGGAGCGGCAGGTGCTGCTGCAGGTGATGGATCGCAAGTGGCGCGAGCACCTCTACGAGATGGACTACCTCAAGGAGGGCATCGGGCTGCGCGCGATGGCGCAGCGGGACCCGCTGATCGAGTACCAGCGCGAGGGTTACGACATGTTCGCCGCGATGCTGGAAGGCATCAAGGAGGAGACGGTCACGCACCTGTTCCACGTGCGGGTCCAGGCCGTCTCGCCACCGGCGCCCGAGCCGCAGCCCACTGCCGAGACACCTCCCGCGGACCGAACCAAGCCGGCCCCGACCACCGCGCCCGCGCCGCCCGCTGTGCCTCAGCCTCAGCCTCAGTCTCGGCAGCGCCCGCGCCCAGCGGCGGCCGCCACGGCTCCGGCCGGCCGGCACGCCGCGCCCGAGGGCGACCCCTCAGCGCCCACGGGCGCGCTCCCGACGGTGCTCGCCGGAGGGCGGCCGCGTCCGCCGTCCGAGCTGCAGTACAGCGGCCCGGCCGAGGACGGGTCGACCGCCCGGAGCCGCTCGAGTGGCTCGCCTCGGGGTGCGGCTGCCCGCGGCGGCACGTCGTCCGGTGAGCCGGCGCGCAACCGGCCCTGCCCCTGTGGCTCGGGTCGCAAGTACAAGCACTGCCACGGTGCCCCGACGGCCGCCCGCCCCTGAGCCGCTGGCTCATCACAGGAGCCGCAGCGTGACGCACCGCCACCGGCTCGCGTCGTCTGCCGGTCCGGCGGCCGGGCCCTCGAAGCGGGCCGCCAGCGCCCGGGCCCGCGGGCCGAGCCGGTAGACGGCGGCCACCTCGACGGCGTCGACGCGCGCGCGGCGGAGGTGGACCGAGGTCAGTCGCGACGGGTGCCGCACGGGTGCTCGCTGCGCTGAATGGATGCGAACGGGGTGGCTCTGGGCGTGCGCGGCTCGCACGTAGCGCAGGGCGGACGGGTCGAGGTGCGGCGCGAGCTGCGTGAGCGGCCGCCTGCCGTCGAGCACCTCCAGGGTCAGCCGGAGCACGGCGAGGGCCCTCCGGCGGAGCGCCGGCGTCTCGCGGAGGTCGGTGACGACGGGAGGGCTCGCGTCGGACGAAAGGTCCGGCCGAATGTCCGCGGAGGCGGACGGGTCGTGGTCCGGATCGGGCTCGTAGCGCAGCAGGCGCAGGCGCGGCCCGGCTGCGACGCCGGGTGAGCGGGGGACCGGGGAGAGCGCGGAGCCGGGGCCGGCGGGCGCCGCGGCGGCTGCGGTGGTCATGGCAGCAGGCTCGTCGGCTGCGGCGTCGCGTCGTGGCCGATTGTGACGCGACGTCGCCGAACCGTCCGTGCCCGAACCGTTCGGCGCCATAGGATGCCGCGATGCCCGACGGCGTCGTGTCGCCCCTCGAGGTGCTGCTCCCGCGGGCGGGTGCCGCTGTCGCGCGGCATCGCCGTCGGCTGGCCGCGCGGCACGGGCTCACCCCGACCGCGATCGACGTGCTCGGCGCCCTCGGTCCTGGCGGCGCGCCGTCGCACCGCGAGCTGGCCGGTCTCCTGGGACTGAGCCCGGCGACGCTGACGCCGGTGCTGGACGCGTTGGAGGCGGCCGGGGACGTCCGCCGTGATCGCGACCCGGCCGACCGGCGGGTCGTGCGGGTTCAGCGCACCGCGGCGGGCCGTGCGCGTCTCGCGGCTGCCGAGCAGCCGCTGCCCGACCTCCCGCAGCCCGACCCCGCGCACGAGACGGCGGTGCGTGCGTGGCTGCTCGCGGTGCTGGCCGCAGCCGACGCGAGTGTCTAGGGACAGCGGCCCCTCGTGCAGCCGCCGCAACGCCTGAAGGCGCCGTATCCCCGATGCTGCCGCGCGATCCCCGCGCGAGTCGCTACAAACCGGCACGCGAGTCGCTACGATCTGGGGCGCGAGTCGACGGTTTCCGGCGTCTTTGGTCCGTGAGCCGGTACGTCTGGGCGTGCGAATCAGCGAGGTCCAGACGTCTGACGAAGGAGCGGCCGCGGTCGAGCGAGGGGGTGCGTCGTGTGCCGATTCTCGCCGACTCGCGCGGCAGGATGCGGGGTCGTCGCACTAGCCTGCGGCGGTGGCGTCACGCGGGCTGATCATGGACTACGGCGGGGTTCTCACCGACGGCGTCGCGATGCTCGACCTGCCCCGCCGGGCTCGCGCGGCGGGACGGCCGACGGCACTGGTGTCCGACGCAGACTCGGTGCCCGGGGCCGTCGCGGAGCTGTTCGACGTGCTGGTGCTCGGGTTCGCGGTCGGTGCGCGCAAGCCTGATCCCGACGTGTACCGGCGGACGGCCGAGCTGCTCGGGCTCGAGCCGGAGGACTGCGTGGTCGTCGACGACCTCGCCCGCAACGTCCGGGGCGCGCGTGCGGCGGGAGCCATCGGGGTGCTGCACGACGACCCGGACACGACCGTCGCCGAGGTGGAGATCCTGCTCGCCCTGCCCGCTTGATCCCGAACCTGCTGACCGGTACCGCGCGCGCCAAAACTCGCGCGCGCCCGAATCGCGCGCGGCGCCGCAATGCGCGCCGCGACGCGCCACCGCGGGTGGCTGCGCCCGGGCGCGGGTCAGTCGACGCCGTGAGGGTTGTCGCCGCGCGGTGGCTCGGCGCCCACCGGCTCGTCGCCCTCCTGCTGGGCCTGCGGGGCGTACGGCTCGGCCGGCGGGGCCCCGGTCTCGCCGGGCAGCCCGGTGACGATGGCCTCGCGCAGCATGCCGCCGAGGAAGCCGGATTCGTCGGGGTCTGCGCCACGGGTACCGAGCTCGTCCGAAGCCGCCGAGTCCGTTCCTGCCTCGTCCACCCCGGAAGACTCGTTGTCGATCGAGCCCTCCGCATCCGCGGAACCTTCCATTCCCCCGTCCGCGGTCCGCTCGCTCGTGGTCGCGGAGTCGGCCGAGCCCGGATCCGACGACTCGAGGCCCGGTCGACCTCCTGCGGCTTCCTCGGTGGCCCTGTCTTCGGGAGCGGCGGCGTTGCCGGCGTCGGTGGTCATGCCTGCGGGTTCCACCGGCGCCGACCCCGCCAAACGAGCGCCTACTCCTGGGGCGGCACGTTGCCCGGGCCGGCCGGGACGTCGACCTGCGGGCCGCCGGGAACCTCTCCCGCGGGCTCGTCGCCCTCGGCGGGGGTGCCCGGCGCCGCGTCGGCCGATGCTGCGGTCGTGTCTCCTCCACCCGTGGACTGCTTGCCTCTGTCCACGAGCCCGTCGACCTGGCTCTCGTGTCCGGCGAGGCGCTTGCCGGCCTCGTCGCCGGCCCGGTCCAGGCCCTGGTCGACCTGCTCGTCGTGCTGGTCGGCGAAGTCCTTGGCCTTGTTCGCGAAGTCACCCAAACCCATGGCTCCACTGTCCACCGCGCCGCGTCGTTCCGCAGCGCGGGCGGTCATCGGGCCCGGCGGCGCATGAGCTCGAACGCCGCGACCGCGCCGGCGCTGGCCACGTTCAGCGACTCCACCCCGCCCTGCATCGGAATCGCCAACATTGCGTCGCAGACCGACCGAACCGCGTCCGACAGCCCGTCGGTCTCGTTGCCGAGCACGAGCGCGACCCGCCGGGGCAGCGCCGCCTCGAGCAGCGACGCGCCGCGTGCGTCCAGCCCGAACACGGTGAACCCGCCGCCGCGCAGCGCCGCGCAGCCCTCCTCGGCTGTCGCCGCGCGGAGTACCGGGGCGCGGAACGCCACACCTGCGGACGCCTTCACGACCAGCGGATCGATTGCCGGCACGCCGCGCCGGGGCAGCACGACGCCGTCGAGCCCGGCCGCGGTCGCGCTGCGCAGCACCATCCCGACGTTCGCCGGGTTGGTCACGCGGTCCAGCACGAGCACGGCGGCGGCGTCGTTGCCGAGGGCGTCGAGGAAGTCGTCGACCGGCTGCATACGCGGCGCGACGACGTCGGCGAGCACGCCCTGGTCGTGACGACCGTTGCCGGCGAGCACCTTCACCCGGTGGGCCGACGCCCGCTGCACCGGCACGCCGCGGGCACGCGCCGCGGCGAGGATGGCCCGGACCGGCTCGCCGCGCGCGCCATCGGCCAGCACGACCTTGTCGACGGCGAGGTCGGCGTCGTCGAGCGCCTCGAGCACCGGTTTGCGGCCGTAGACGGTGATGAAGGTGTCCTTCGGAGACCGGGACGCCACCGGCGCAGGGTGTCACGCCGACCGCCGACCGCTGCTCCCGGCCGGGCAGATCCGTCGATCGCGCAGCCTAAGATCCCCCCATGCCGCCGCCCCGGCTGTCCGCCGTCGACGCGTCGTTCCTCTACCTGGAGCAGCCGCGGACGCCCATGCACGTCGGCGCGGTAGCGATCTTCCGCGCCCCGGAGGGCGGTTTCGACTACGACCACCTCGTCGAGACCGTCGAGCGGCGGCTGGTCAGGGCGCCGCGCTACCGGCAGCGGGTCCGCCGCGTGCCGGGCAACCTCGCCCGGCCGGTGTGGGTGGACGACGGCGACTTCGACGTCGCGTTCCACGTCCGCCGCTCGGCGCTGCCCCGGCCGGGCACCGAGCTCCAGCTCAGCGAGCTGGTGGCGCGCCTGATGTCGCGTCCGCTCGACCACGACCGCCCCCTGTGGGAGCTGTACCTGGTGGAGGGCCTGTCCGACGGACGGTTCGCCGTGATCACCAAGACCCACCAGGCGATGGTGGACGGGGTGAACACGATCGACATCGGCCAGGTGCTGCTCGACCCGACCCCGCACCCGGTCGACGTCCCGGACCGGGTCTGGATGCCGCGGCCCGAACCGAGCGACGTCCAGCTGGTCACCGATGCGGTGGCGGAGGCCGTCGGGCGGCCGGGCCAGGTGATCGACGCGGTGCGCCACGCGACGAACGACGCCGTCGCCCAGGCGTCGCGGATCGTCCGCGGAGTCGGCGAGCTTGTCGGGGCGATGCTGCCCGGCGGACGGCTGGCCCCCGGGTCGCCGCTCAACGTCGACGTGTCGACGCAGCGCCGGTTCGCCGTCGCCCGCAGTCCCCTGGAGAGCTACCGGGCGGTGCGGGCCGCGCACGGGTGCACCGTCAACGATGTCGTGCTGGCCGTGATCACCGGCGCGCTGCGCAGCTGGCTGCTCTCCCGCGGTGAGCCGGTCACGGCGGCCAGCCGGGTTCGCGCGCTCGTGCCGCTCTGGACGCGCCCGGACTCCGGGCCACCCGACGGTCGCGTGCGCTCGACCCTCGTCGACCTCCCCGTCGGGGAGTCCAGCCCCACGCTGCGCCTGCGGCACGTCGCGCACGCGATGACCGAACACACCGCGGGCGGGCGCACGGTCCGCGCCGGCACGCTGGCCCGGATCGGCGGCTACGCGCCGCCCACGCTGCACGCGCTGGGCGCCCGGGCCGTCACCGGCATCTCGAAGCGGATCTTCAACGTCGTCGTGACCAACGTGCCCGGGCCGCAGGTCCCCCTGTACGCGGCGGGCGCCCGCCTCATCGAGATGTTCCCGGTGGTGCCGCTGGTGCAGGGACAGGGTCTCGCGATCGGCGTCACCTCCTACGACGGAGGGCTCTTCTACGGCCTCACCGGCGACCGCGATGCGATGCCGGACGTCGACCTGCTCGCGGGCATGATCGGCGAGTCGCTCGACGAGCTGCGGGCGACGCCGCACACGAGAAGCGGAGCCTGATGCGCGTCTACATCCCCGCCACCTGGCCGATGCTGCGCGCGCTCGCCGCGAACGGCCGGTTCGACCCCGTGGGCGGTACGGCGTTCGCGCTCACCCCGGCGCTGCGGGAGTCCTACGTCGCGGGCGAGGAGGAGGAGCTGGAATACGCCGCGATGACCGAGGCCGCGCGCGCCTCGCTGCGGCTGCTCGCGGTGGAGTTCGGGCTCGGGGAAGACAGCACACCGGCGCGACGGGTCGTCGTGGCCGCCGACCTCGACGACGTCACCCTCCGTCCCGACCTCGACGACGGCGCCGTCCGGTTGCGCGGCCCGGTCGACGTCGCCGCGATCGCCTCCGTGCACGTCGACACCCCCGATGCCGAGTTCGCCGTGCGCCAGGCCGCGGCGGCGGTCGACGTCGCGGACCTCGGCGACCTCGACGCCGAGTTCCTCGTCGGCGAGGCCGAAGACCACGAGCTGGCCTGGTACGACCCGGGCGAGGTGGCGTTCCTCGTCGAGCTCGGCTGAGTTCAGAAGCGGGCCAGTGCCGCCTGGATGGACTGGGCGACACCTTCGACCCACGCCGGGCCGTGCAGCACGGCGAGCAGGAGCGTGACGAGCACCGCCATCTGGAGCGCCGACGCGGTCAACCGGAAGGCGCGGCACCCGCGGGACGGCTGCCCGATCCGCCGCGTGACCGCCGTCGGCTGCGCCTGGATCGCCTCCGGGTAGCCGGTCGGACGCAGATCGATCCCGGCAAGCGCGTCGCGGATCTGCCGCGGTTCGGGCCGCTCGGCCGGATCCCGGTTCAGGCATGCCTCGACGATCGGGGCGAACTCCGGTGGGACGCCGTCGATCACCGGCCAGGAGTGCAGCACCCGGTCGAACACCGCGACCGGGTCACCCGAGCCGAACGGCGACCGCGCCGTCGCCGCGTGCACCAGCACGGTGCCGAGCGCGAAGACGTCCGACGCGGGCTCGCCCACCCCGTCCGCGATCTGTTCGGGGGCGCCGTAGCCCGGTGTGCCGAGCAGGGTGCCTCCCCGGGTGAGCGGGGTCGCGACGAGGGCGCGGGCGATGCCGAGGTCGGTGACGCGGGGACCGTCCGGAGCGAGCACGACCGTGTCGGGCGTGAGGTCGCGGTGTGCCGTCCCGGCCGCGTGGATCGCCTCGAGCGCCTCTGCGAGCCCGACCCCCAGCAGCTGCTGGTCCTCGGGCGGCAGCGGCCCGCTCTCGGCCAGCACCTCGCGCATGGTCGGCGCCTCGACGTACTCGGTGGCCAACCAGGGCAGCTCGGCCTGCAGGTCGCCGTCCAGGACGGCCGTCACCCGCGGGCTGCGGACCCGGTAAGCCAGGTCGAGGTCCTCGCGCAGGCAGGCGAGGAACGACGGGTCGCGGGTGAACTCGGCGCGAATGATGGTGATCATCACGCGGGCGCCCTTGTCGGTGCGACCCAGGTGGAGCGCGCCGACCCGGCCGGGTCCCAGCGCGCGCAGCAGCGTGTAGGGACCGGCCGTTCGGGGGTGCATGCCCGGCTCCGCGCTCCCGTCATCGTCGTGCGCCGGCGGGTCCGACGGCCGCAGAATGCCTCCGGTTGATCGGCTCGTCAACCGTCGGCCGGCATCGGCGCGGCGGGCGTGGACATTCGCTCGGCTACCGCACGTACGAGTGCTCGACCTCGACGCCCAGCGACCGCACGGGCGCCGGCTTCTCGCCGAGCAGGCGCGTCAGACCGGGCCCGAGCCGCTGCGTCATGAACGCCTCGGCGTGCGCGCGGGAGTCCCAGACCGCGACGATGCACAGCTTGCCGTTCACCATGCCGCCGTACCGGGCGGCCAGGCCGTCGGGCTCGGCGAGGATGTCGGTCATCAGGGTGTCCAGGTTCTCGACGGTGCCGGCGGGCGCGTCGTCGACGATGGTGATGTAGGTCATGGCTGCCTCCCTGCGCTCACGCCGCCGACCGCGGCGGCTGATCGGGCGACATTAGGCAGGCGGCGGCCGACGGGCATGAGTCGTCACGCTCACCGTTCTGCTCATCCAGGCCGCGATCTGGCTGCGCGAGGTGAAGCCGAGCTTCGTCAGGATGTGCGCGACGTGGTTGCCGGCGGTGCGTTCGGAGATCACCAGCCGGGCGGCGATCTGCCGGTTCGTCAGTCCGTCCGCGACCAGTGCGGCCACCTCCGACTCCCGGGCGGATAGGCCGCCGTCCCCCGGGCCGAGCCGGCGCAGCAGCTCGGCGCTGCGCTCGGTGAACGCCGTCATCCCGAGCGCGCGCACCAGCCGGTCGCTCTCGCCGGCCACCGCGCGTGCGCGCACGCGGTCTCCCGGAGCCGCGCGGGCGGCGAACGCCGTGGCCTGGTGGTGCATGGCCTCGGCGAGGTAGGCGGGCACACCGGAGCGGTCGCACATGTGAACGGCGACCTCGAGCTCCGCGACGGCGTCGTCGAGCCTGCCCTGGACGAGCGCGCCGAGCCCCAGGGTGACCTCGGCCGGCCCGCAGTAGCTCACGCCGCTGCCGACGACGTGCTGGCCCCGGAACGGCTCCAGGGCCGCCAGCGCGGCAGCCAGCTCGTCGGGCCGGTCCAGCCCGATCGCCACGAGCGCGGCCTGCACCGAACCGGTGGCGACGAAGAAGACCGGCCACGTCCAGGCCTGCGGCGGTCCGGCCTGCCGGAACTGGGCCGCGGCCTCGTCGACCAGGCCCGCCCGCAGCAGCAGGTGCGCCCGCGAGATCCGACCCATCGTGCGGAACCGCGGGGGAGGTTCGACCCAGGACCGGGCGAGCTCGACGGCCTCGTCGGACGGCGAGACGTGGCGGGCCAGAATCCACTCCGTGCCGAGGAACGCGCCGGTCGCCGGTGACCGCTCGATCACCCGCATCCGCTCGTAGCCGCGCCGGGCCGCTGCCCGCGCCTCGGTGAAGCGGCCGAGCGCCTGGGCTACGCAGGCTGTCGCCCGGTCGCGGTGCCAGGCGCTGACGGGTCCCCCGACCCGCTCGACGGCTGCCGTGAGGGGGCCCAGCTCGTCCGCGGCCTCGGTGATCCGGCCGTCCTCGACGAGCGCGTCGATGCGCCAGAGCCGTCCCCACATCTCGGTGGGCGCAGCACCGGTGTGGTCGGCGAGCGCCAGCATCTCGGCCGCCAGCCGGATTCGCTCCCGGCGGCCCGCGGGCCCGGGACAGGCGTCGTGCCGAGCACGCAGCGCCGCGACCAGGGCTCGGTCGTCGCCGGCGGCGCGGGCGAGCTCCAGAGCCGCGATGCCCGCGTCGCGGGTCAACGTGTGGTCGCCGGCGTAGAAGGCGAGCTGGCTGCGGCGCGCGAGCAGGCGAGCCCGCACAGCTCCGTCGGCCGCTGCGTACGCGCCGAGCGCCTCCTCACACAACCGTGCGAGCACCGCGCACGTCGCCGGATCCGGGACGGGCTCGAGCACGAGCGCCGCTTCGGCGAGCAGCTCCGCGCGGCCAGTGGCACGGGCCTCGTCGGCCGCGGCGACGGCGGCAGCCAAGCCCCCGGCCGGATCTCCGGCGAGCGCGCAGGCGTGGGCGAGGTCGAGCTGCGTGCGGCCCGGCGAGGTGCCGTCCGGCCAGGGCGCGGCGACGCCGAGGGCCGCTCGGTACAGCCGGACCGCCTCCTCGAAGGCGAGCCGGCGAACGGCGTCGGCCGCGGCACGCAGCGCCCAGCCCCGCGCCGATTCGCCTCCGCCGTACGGGGCGAGCGCGATGCGGTGCCAGGCCAGCTCGGCGAGGTGCGCGTCCAGCTCGCCGGCCCAGTGCGTCTCGAGCGCATCGCCCGCGGCGCGGTGCAGCGCCACGACGTCGGACGTGGGGATCGACGCACGGACGGCGTCACGGGTGAGAGCGTGCGCGAACCGCAGCTCGCCGCCTCCGGCCTGCCCCACCAGTCCCGAGCTGACCGCGACGTCGGCGACGGCCAGGCAGTCGGGCACCGGGACGTCGAGCATGTCGGCCACCGCCGCGAGCGGGAAGCGTCGCCCGACCACCGCCCCGGCCTGCACGAACCGGCGAGCCTGCGGTGCCAGCCGGTCCACTCGGGCCTGGACCGCGTCGCGCACCGTGCGCGGCGGGTTGCCCGGCGTCCACGTCCCGTCGATGACGGCGCGCGCCACCTCGCGGACGAAGAACGGGTTTCCGTCGGTGGCGTCGTGCACCGCGGCCGCGGTCACGCCGGCGGCACCGAGCGCGTCGAGCTGCCGGCGGACGTCGACCTCGGCCAGCCCGGCCATCCGTAGCAACTCGGCGTTCGGCGCGCGGTTCAGGTCGGGCAGCGCCGCCGCGAGCGGGGTGTCCGGTTCAGCGTCGCGCAGCGTGGCCAGCAGCAGGAGCGGCGCCGCGGGAGCGCGGTCGGCGAGGTGGCGCAGCACGAGCAGCGAGGACTCGTCGGCCCAGTGGACGTCGTCGAGGACGACCAGCAGGGGCTGCGCACCGGCGGCCTCGACGACCGCGCCCGCGACAGCGTCGACGACCCGGAACCGGTCCTGCGGCGATGCGGCGTCGGCCGCCGGAACGTCGGCGGCGTCCAGTGCACGGAGCACCTGGCGCCACGGCCAGAACGGAGGCGCACCCTCGGTGTCGACGCAGCGCCCCCAGGCGACGGTCGCCTCCGACGAGCGGCCGGCGACCTCCTGTGCCAGGCGGGTCTTGCCGATGCCCGCTTCCCCGACGACGAGCACGAGCCGTCCGTGACCCGCGGCCGCGGCGTCGAGCCACGCCTCCAGCTCGGCCAGCTCCCGTTCCCGGCCGAGCAGCGTCGAGCCGACCGGCTCCGGGCGCGCCGCCATGCGGGTCAGCATGCCGCAGCTGAGCCGGTTCTCTACCGAGCGAACGCGGCTTTCGCCACGTCTACCGTTGCCAACGCCGCTTTCGCTCCGTCGGGCGGCAACGCAACGTCAGGGACCCCACCTGCCTCAGGCCCACGTCGGTGACCGGAGCGCGACGAGCACGCGGCGGAGCGCGGCCAGCCGGCCGGGCCGCAGCTGACCCTGCGCGACGAGCGCGTCGAGCGCGCACTCCGGATCCGCGGGCGGTCCGAGGTGCCCACAACCGCGTGAACAGTCCTCGATCGCCTGGGCGAGGTCGCCGAAGGCCGCGATGACGTCGTCCGGGGTCACGTGGGCGAGCCCGAACGAGCGCAGGCCGGGGGTGTCGATCACCCAGCCACCCCGGTCGGCGGGCAGGGGAAGGGCCAGCGCGGCCGTCGTCGTGTGCCGCCCCTTGCCGACCCCGCTGACCTCGCCCACCCGTTGATCCGCATCTGCCACGAGGACGTTGACCAGCGTCGACTTCCCGACTCCCGACTGCCCGACCAGGGCGGAGACCCTCCCGGCCAGCACGTCCGCCAGCGCGTTCACGCTGTCCGGGTCGTCGCGGCGGGTGGTGAGCGCGGGCAGGTCCAGCTCGGCGTACTGGGCGGCGAACGGCGCGGGGTCGGCCAGATCGGTCTTGGTCAGGCAGAGCAGCGGGGACAGGCCGCCGGCGTATGCGGCGACGAGGCAGCGGTCGACGAAGCCGGTGCGGGGCGGCGGATCCGCGACCGAGGTGACCATCACCAGGAGTTCGGCGTTGGCCACCACGACCCGCTCCACCGGGTCCGTGTCGTCGGCGGTCCGGCGCAGCAGCGTCGTCCTCTCCTCGACCCGGACGATGCGGGCGAGGGTGTCCGGTGCCCCGCTGAGGTCGCCGACGAGCCCGACGCGGTCGCCGACGGCCACCGGCGTGCGGCCGAGCTCGCGGGCGCGCATCGCGACGACGCGCGGTCGGGTCGCGTCGCCGTCGAGCGCGCACGTCCAGCGCCCCCGGTCGACGGTGGTGACCATGGCCGGCTCGGCGTCCGCGTGCTCCGGGCGGCGCTTGCTGCGGGGGCGAGTACCGCGACCGGGGCGGACCCGGACGTCGGACTCGTCGTACTGCCGGCGTCTCAGTCGCGGTCCCGGGTCACCAGCGCGGCCCAGCGGCCGGGGAAGTCGGGGATCGTCTTGGCGGTGCATGCGACGTCGTCGACCAGCAGCCCGGGCACCACCAGCCCGAGCAGGGCTCCGGCGGTGGCCATCCGGTGGTCGGCATAGGCGGCCCAGGGCCGGTCGCCGGCGTGCAGGGTGGCGGGCCGGATCGCGAGCCCGTCTGCGGTCTCACACACGTCGCCGCCGAGCGCGGTCAGCTCGGTGGCCAGCGCTGCCAGCCGATCCGTCTCGTGCCCGCGCAGGTGCGCGACCCCGCGCAGCCGCGACGGGGTGGTCGCGAGTGCGGTGACGGCGGCGACCGTCGGAGTCAGCTCGCCGACGTCGTGCAGGTCGACGTCGACGCCCTGCACCGTGGTCGGGCCACGGACGGACATCCCGTCCGCCCCGGGCGTGACCGTCGCGCCGAACTGCTCCAGCACCGGCAGGATCCCGACGCCCGGCTGCGTGGACCGCGCCGGCCACCCCGCGATCGTGACCTCCCCGCCGGTGACCGCCGCGGCGGCGAGGAACACCGCCGCGTTGGACAGGTCCGGCTCGACCGTCCAGTCGCGGGCGGCGACGGGGCCCGGGGCGACCCGCCAGGTGTTCGGCTCCGCGTCGTCCACCTCGACGCCGGCCTCGCGCAGCATCGCGACCGACATGGCGATGTGCGGCAGCGACGGCACCGGCTTGCCGTCGTGGAAGACGGCGGCGCCCTTGTCGTAGCGGGCACCGGAGAGCAGGAGCCCGGAGACGAACTGCGACGACGCCGACGCGTCGATGACCACCTGGCCGCCGGGCAGGCCCCCGGTCCCGTGCAGGGTGAACGGCAACCGGTCGCCCTCGATCCGGGCGCCCAGCGCCCGTAGTGCCTCCAGCACGGTGCCCATGGGGCGCTCGCGAGCGCGGGGATCGCCGTCGAACCGCACGGGGCCATCGGCGAGGGCAGCCGCCGGCGGGACGAAGCGCATGACGGTGCCGGCGAGGCCGCAGTCGACGGTGCAGTCGCGGCCGGGCTCGCCGCCGCGCAGGCCGTCGTGCGGCGCGACGGCCACCCGCTCGCCGTCGACCGCGATCGGAACGCCGAGGGCGCACAGCGCGTCGACCATGAGAGCGGTGTCACGGGTGGGTGGGGCCCCGCTGACGGTGGCCGGCCCCCCGGACAGGGCCGCCAGCAGCAGGGCGCGGTTGGTGACCGACTTCGAGCCCGGCACGACGACGCAGCCGCGGACCGGCCCGTCGGCGACGGGTGCCGGCCACGGGGTCACGCGCACATCGTTCCAGGCGCGCGGCCGCCCGTGCAGCCCGGTCGGCGCGTGTTGCCGGCACTGGAGCCGTCCCACCAGGTGGCCTCTGCCCCGGTCGAGAACGTGCAGGAAAGCCACCTTCACGCAACGTGGTTGCAGGAAGGTGGCTTTCCTGCAATCGGCGGGCTGACCGGTGCGGCGTGCCACGATGGGCACATGTGCGGTCGCTACGCCTCGGTGAAGGCTCCCGCTGATCTGGCCGACGAGTTCCGGGCCGTCGATGCGACAGACGGTGTGAAGGTGGCCGACTTCAACGTCGCGCCCACGAAGCAGGTCGTCGCGGTGGTCGAGCGGCACCCGCGGGACGCCGACGGCACCCCCGACCCGGAGCAGGTCGAGCGCACGCTGCGGATGCTGCGATGGGGGCTCGTGCCGTCGTGGTCCAAGGACGCGTCCGGCGGCGCACGGATGATCAACGCGCGGGTGGAGTCGGCCGCGCAGAAGCCGGCGTTCCGGCGCGCACTCAAGGCGCGACGCTGCATCCTCCCGGCCGACGGCTGGTACGAGTGGCAGCGCGGGCGCGACCACAAGCAGCCGTACTACACGCACTACACGGACGGCAGCTCGATTGCGCTGGCCGGGCTGTGGGAGTACTGGAAGCCCAAGGACGACCCGGACGGCCAGGATCTGAAGGCGCAGTACCCGGACGGTCTCGTCACGGCCTGCGTGCTCACCACGGACGCGGTGGGCCCGCTCGCGCAGGTCCACGACCGGATGCCGCTGGTGCTCCCACCGTCCGCGTGGGAGGCGTGGCTGGACCCGGACCGCGGCCCGGACGACGAGGCCGTCGCCGCGTTGCTCGCCCAGCCTTCGCCCGAGCTGGTGGCCCGGATGGAGCTGCGCCCCGTGTCGCCGCGGGTGAACAACGTGCGCAACAACGGGCCCGAGCTGCTGGACGAGCTGCCGCCCGAGGAGGTCGCCGAGCCGCTGCAGCTGGACCTCCTGGCAGGCCCCAACCCCCGGTGATCAACGGCGTCCGGAGCGTCGAGACGCCGCACGGGCCCGCCCGCGTCACCCTGCATCCGGTCGAGCGCCCCCGCGGCGTCCTGCTGCTCGGGCACGGTGCCGGTGGCGGGTTCGCGGCGCCGGACCTGCGCGCCGCCACCGCCGCCGCGGGCGACGCCGGTCTGCACGTCGGGCTGGTGGAGCAGCCCTACCGGGTGGCCGGGCGCCGCGCGCCTGCGCCCGCCCCGCAACTCGACGCGGCGTGGATCGCCGTCGTCGCTGCACTGCGGGGGGAGCTCGCCGACCTGCCGATCGTGGCGGGCGGACGCAGCTCCGGCGCCCGGGTGGCGTGCCGAACGGCCACCGCGACCGACGCCGTCGGCGTGCTCTGCCTGGCGTTCCCCGTCCACCCGCCGGGCCGCCCCGACAAGGACCGGCTCACCGAGCTGGCCTTGCCGACCGTCCCGGTGCTGGTGGTCGCGGGGGAGCGCGACCCGTTCGGGCGCCCGCCGCCCGCGCCGGGCCGTAGGGTGATCACGGTGCCCGGCGACCACGCCCTGCGGACCGCCGGACCGAGGATCGCCACGACCGTCGCCGCCTGGCTGCCCACCGTTCTCGGCGACGGAACCCCATGAAGCGCGCCGGGATGTGACGCTCAGCCGGCGATCGGCGCGAACGTCGCCCCGGTCAGCCGGGCAAGATCGGCGGGCGCGAGCTCGACCTCGAGCCCGCGACGCCCACCGCTGCAGTAGATCGTCGCCAGTCCCTGCGCCGACGCGTCGACGACCGCCCGCAACCGCCTGCGTTGACCGAGCGGCGAGATCCCGCCCGCGACGTAGCCCGTGGCTCGTTCGGCCGCCGAGACCTCGGCCATCCGGGCGCGCTTGCCGCCGACGGCCGCCGCCAGCGCCTTCAGGTCGAGCGTCGCCGAGACGGGCACGATCCCCACGGTCAACGTCCCGTCCACCTCGGCGACCAACGTCTTGAACACCCGCGCCGGATCGAGCCCGAGCGCCTCGGCGGCCTCCGGTCCGTACGCCTGGCCACCGCGGTGCGGGTACGCGAGCAGCCGGTGCTCCACCTTCTGCCGGGCCAGCAGCGCCGTCGCCGGTGTCCCTGTGCCTGCCACGGCGGCGACCGTAGCGGGGCTGCATCGCGGCCGGGAATCGCCGGGTCTGCGGTGGCGTTCTCACTCGACGTGATGCTTGCACTGCTGGAGGTGCCGGCGGCGCCGCCATCGCGCCGCGCGAGGCATGACCGCGTAGGCTCGGAACGTCCCGAGGCGGCCCCCGCGGTCGTCCCCGCGGCCGGCGTGCCGGCCGGCAACGGAAGGAGCGCGGTGCCCGGCACATCGGTGCCCAGCGGCCCGAGCGATGCGGACGGCGCCCGCCGTCGCGATGTCGTTCCTGCGGTGGACGAGCCCTCCGCCAACGAATCTGCCCACCTCGACGGGAATCACGACAGTCCGGCCGTCGACGGCCAGCTCGACGCCTCGCCCGACGACGGCGCTGTCGACCAGCAGCGCGAGACCACCGAGGAGCGCGCCGCCCGGTTCGAGCGCGACGCGATGCCCCTGATCGACCAGCTCTACGGCGCCGCCCTGCGCATGACCCGCAACCCGGCTGACGCCGAAGACCTCGTGCAGGAGACCTTCCTCAAGGCCTATGCGGCCTTCGGCTCGTTCCGCGCCGGCACGAACCTGCGGGCCTGGCTCTACCGCATCCTGACCAACACCTACATCAACGGGTACCGGAAGCGGCAACGCCAGCCGCTGCAGGCGCCGACCGACGAGATCACAGACTGGCAGATCGCGCAGGCCGGTGAGCACACGTCGCGCGGGCTGCCGTCCGCCGAGATGGAAGCCCTGGACCGGTTGCCGGACAGCGCGGTCAAGGACGCCCTTCAGGAGCTGCCGGACGACTTCCGGATGGCGGTCTACCTTGCCGATGTCGAGGGGTTCGCCTACCGGGAGATCGCCGAGATCATGGGCACGCCGATCGGCACGGTGATGTCGCGCCTGCACCGCGGGCGACGCCAGCTGCGCGACATCCTCACCGACACCGCCCGTGAGCGCGGCTTCCTGCGTGGGCAGGAGGTCACGTCATGAGCTGCGGCAAGCCCCACGAGACCGAGTGCGCGGAGGTGCTGGCGCAGGTGTGGCTCTATCTGGACCACGAGTGCGACGACGCGCGGCGGCGGCTGTTGGAGCAGCACCTTGACGAGTGCCATCCCTGCCTTGCGGAGTACGGCCTCGACGACAAGCTCAAGAAGCTGCTGGCCGCCAAGTGCGCCGGTGAGCACGCCCCGGCGGGACTGAAGGACCGGCTGCGGCGCTCGATCCGCGCCACGGTGATCGAGCAGGCCGAGGTGACAATGGAGTCCAGTGCGGAGGGCACCGTCGTCGAGGTGCGCGCCACCCGGATCGAGCGAAGGATCTGATCCGGCACGGCGGCCCCATCGGGGTCGTCATCGCCGATGCCGTGGCCACGGGGCGCCTCGGCGCCGTGGCCACGGTCGACCACGTCCTAGGTGTTGGGCCGCTTGCCGTGGTTCGCCGAGTTCTTCTTGCGTTCGCGGCGCTTGCGGGCGCGACGGGACATGGGTCCTCCGCTTCATCGTCAGTGGTCGTCAGCGTGCTCGTGCCGAGTCTTCCATGTGATGGGATGGATGCCGGGGGCGGCGCTGGAGGGGACGGACGTACGTGTCGACGCTGAGCGAGCTGCTCGCCGAGTACACCCGGCTCGGGAGCGAGGCCGTCGAGCACCTCCAGCGGGTCGTCGCCGAGTGGCAGCTGCTGGCCGACATGTCCTTCGCCGACTTCCTCCTCTGGGTCCCGCTCCTGTCCGAACAGCGCACGGCTGCGGGTGGGGGCTCATCGGTGACACCGCTGCTCGGTGACCCCGCCACGGCGGTCGAGTGGCTGTGCGTGGCGCAGGCCCGCCCCACGACCGCGCCCACCGCGCACCCCGAGGACGCGGTCACGGCCCGGGTGACGACGGAGGAGAACCCGCAGCTGCGCCGGGCGGTCGTGGAGCGCCGCATCTGCCGGGAGGAGGACCCGCGCTGGCACCTGGAGGTGCCGGTGCGGCGGGAGACGATCCCGGTCCGGCGCGGCACCAGCGTGCTGGCGGTGCTCTCGCGCGACACCAACCTCGCCATGCCGCGGGTGCCCAGCCCGCTCGAGATCGCCTACCTGGGCAGCGCCTCGGACCTGTGCCAGATGGTCGCGGACGGCACGTTCCCGCCGCTCGCGTCGGTCGCGGGGGCGGACACCAGCCCTCGGGCCGGCGACGGGCTGATCCGGCTCGACGTCCACGGCCACGTGGCCTACGCCAGCCCCAACGCGCTGTCGGCCTATCACCGGATGGGCCACGCCAGCGACCTGGTGGGGCTGCCGCTCGCCGCTGCCACGCGAGCGCTCGTCAGCGACGCGTTCGACGCCGCCGAGGCGGCCGACCGAATCCGGACGGCCCTCGACGGCCGGCACTCGCTACGCCTGGAAGTCCGGGCCCGAGGCGCGGCGATGCTGGTGCGGGCGCTGCCGCTACGGCCGCGCGGCACGGCGGCCGGCGCTCTCGTGCTGGTGCGCGACATCACCGACCTCCGTCGTCGCGACCTCGCGCTGCTCAGCAAGGACGCGACCATCCGCGAGATCCACCACCGGGTCAAGAACAACCTGCAGACGGTGGCCGCGCTGTTGCGGCTGCAGGCCCGCCGCACATCGATTCCGGAGGCTCGGCGAGCGCTGACCGAGAGCGTCCGGCGCGTGGACTCGATCGCACTCGTGCACGAGTCGCTGTCGGGATCGGTCTCCGAGCTGGTCGATCTGGACGAACTCGTCGACACCGTGCTGCCGGCGATCGGAGACGGTGCCACGGCCGAGTCTCGCGCGAAGGTGCGGCGCGACGGCAGCTTCGGGACCCTGCCCGCCGCACTGGCGACGCCGCTCGTGCTCGTGCTGACCGAGCTCGTGCACAACGCGCTGGCGCACGCCTTCGAACCCGGCCGCACCGGTGAGGTGTGCGTGACCGCGCACCGCTGTGATGGGCGGCTCGACGTGGTGGTCGCCGACGACGGGGTCGGCATACCGCCCGGCTTCGATCTCGAGCGCTCCGCGGGCCTGGGCCTGCAGATCGTCCGGACGTTGCTGGGCTCGGAGCTGGATTCCTCGCTTCTGGTACGTGCCCGGCCGGGTGGCGGAACGGAGGCCGTCGTCAGCCTGCCGCTGCACGCGCGCTAACCTCTCGAGCGTGTCCGCGGGCCCCGCACCGGGGTCGCGCCCGTGCGCCGCCCGCGGAACGCCTCGACCGGCGCGACGGCCGCGAGGTGGGCGGTCCCCCGGGACGGTGTGCACCGCTCGCGCGCAGGCCGAGCTCGGTACGACGATCGCGGGCCCGGTGCCGGGTGGTGTCCGGCGTCCGGGCCCGCGATCGGGGGAGTGTCGTGGTTGTCTGTGGTCGTAGAAGGTGATGTGGTCAGGCGGTGTGAGCACGGGTGCGTGCACTGCGACGCTTCAGGGCGCGCCGCTCGTCCTCGCTCATGCCACCCCACACACCGGCGTCCTGCCCGCTCTCGAGCGCCCAGGTGAGGCACTCGCTGACCACGGGGCAGCGCCGGCAGACCGACTTCGCCTCGGCGATCTGCAGGAGAGCCGGCCCGCTCGTCCCCACGGGGAAGAACAGCTCCGGGTCCTCGTCCCGGCAGATAGCGCGGTGACGCCAATCCATGGTGGTTACGCTCCTCAGTGCTGCGCGATCGGGGTCGCGCCGATCGTTAACGCGGTTTTCGCCGCTTGTGAATCGTTTCACGAGCGGTGACGTTCTTCAAGGGAACCGGTTCCGCTCGGTGAGCACTGTCACCCACCCACTGCCACCGGCTTGCGCACCGTCGGATACGGTGACGCCCGCGAGTCGGCAGTGGGCGAACCACTCCCTGCCCACCGGCGCCGGTTACCCCGCTGCCGAAGGACCATGCGGGTAAGGTGCCCCCGCTGTTGCTCTTTGTCGCTGTACCCACCTTGGAGCATCGTTTCCCCAGGTGCGAGCCCTGTGCAGCTCGACGGTACGCCGGAATCGACGAACGGACCGGCTTTTCCGGGGTTTCGCAGGTCGTGTTCACCCGTGGTGCGACGAACAGCACCTCTGAGGCGACGACGTGCGGAAGAGGTGTTCAGACGACGACGCGCAGCGCGGCGGGCACGGACAGGAACTCGACGTCGCTGCGCTCGCCGAGGTGGTCCCCGTCGAGCTGCAGCGCCACCGGTGTCTCACAGGTCACCCGGACGAGCGGGACATGGTCGTGCCGGACGAGGTAGCGGCTGCGGGGGTCGCCCCCGGTCTTGAGGATCTGGCAGAGCACCGGCGCGACGGTGGCGATGCCGAGGCTCCGCAGCGCGAACAGGCCCAGTCCCGTGGTGAACGACGCCCCGGGGTTGGTGTGCACCGACCGTGACCCCAGGTAAGTCCAGGTCGAGGTGTTGCTGACGAAGGTGACCCGCACCTCGGTCGGTTCGAGAACCCCGGGCACGGCGACCGTCATGGGCTTCGGGTCGCGCCACTGCCGGTAGTACTGGCGCAGTGCGGTCGCGGCGTAGCGCAGCGGGGTGGCTGCCAGCCCGCGGAACCGCATCTGCTCCACCTCCGCGACCACGTCCGCGTCCCAGCCCATGCCGGCGTTGAACGTGAACCACCGGTCGTCGGCCCGGCCGAGCCCGACGAGGCGGCTTCGGCGGGCGGTCAACGCGTTGAGGATGCCGGCGGTGGCCTCGACGGGATCCGGCGGGATGCCGAGCGCGCGGGCGAAGACGTTGGCGGACCCGCCCGGGACGACGGCGAGCGCAGGGCCGGACGCCGGATCCGGGCGCACCGGCCCGCCGGTGCCCTGCAGCATGCCGTTGCAGACCTCGTTGACGGTGCCGTCGCCGCCGTGGGCGACCACCAGCTCCACCCCGTCGCGCACCGCCTGGGCCGTGGCTTCCGCGGCGTGGCCGCGGTAGCGGGTGAGGAGCACCTCCAGCTTGAGCTCGCTGGCGAGGGCGTGCGCGAGGACGTCGCGGCCGGCCGCGGTCGTCGTCGTCGCGTTGGGGTTCACCACCAGCAGCGCGCGCACCTCGGCAGCCTAGAGCCTGTCCCGGCGGTCAATGGCCGCAGCGCAGCCAGCCGGTGAACTCCAGGTGGACCTCCAGCCCGGCCTATTCTCGGCACTGTGGCACGCGACGACAGCCCTGCCCGCCACGATCGCGGCGCCTCCGCGCACGCGCGGGCCACGCCACCGGCGCCGGTGCGCGTGGCCGGCGTGCTGGTCGGGTTGCAGGCGCTCGCGGCGCTCGTGTTCACGGTGGCCCTCGCGATGCGAGCGGGCTCGGCACAGCTCGGCGTGGGCCCGGTGCTCGGGGAGGCCGGCTTCTTCCTCCTCGTGGCGACGACCCTGGGCTTCGTGGCGTTCGGACTGGTCTCCGGGCGGCGGTGGGCGCGGACGCCGGCGATCGTCACCCAGCTCCTGCTGCTGCCGGTGGTCTACTCGCTGATCGGTCCGTCGCGTCAGGTGCTGATCGGGCTGGTCGCCGGAGCAGTGGTGTTCGCCGCGTTCATGCTGCTGATCAACGAGCGGTCCCGGATGTGGTCGATGGGCGCCGACCTGCCGGACGACGAGGAGTAGTACGTCCCCGCGGGGACACCTGCCCGGCCGCGGTGGGTCTCGTCCGTCACGTGCCGTGGGCCAGCGCCGCCAGCGCCTCACCGTCCAGCCGGAACGTCGTCCACTCGTCGAGCGCCACCGCTCCGACCGAGCGGTAGAAGGCGATCGAGGGCGCGTTCCAGTCGAGGACCGCCCACTCGAGCCGGGCGAGGCCGCGCTCGGCGCACACCGCGGCCAGGCGGGCCAGCAGCGTGCGGCCGAGACCGCGGCCGCGGTGCGCCGGCTGGACGTAGAGGTCCTCGAGGTAGATGCCGTGCACGCCGCGCCAGCTCGAGAAGTTGAGGAACCACAGTGCGCAGCCGACCACCGTGCGGTCGACCATCGCCACGTGTCCGAGCAGGGCGGGCCCGGCGCCGGGCACCACCGACCCGAAGAGCGCCGTCCGGAGCTGCTGCGTCGTCAGGTGCAGTGCTCCGGCGCTCGCTCGTAGGTGGCCAGCTCGTGCACCAGCGTGACGACGGCGTCGACGTCGCGCTCCTCGACCTCCCGGATCGTTTCTGTCACCACAGGACGGAGAGGTTCACGTGGGTGCAGCGCGGCACCCCGCGCTCGTGGCCCAGCACCGTCCACGCGGCCGGGTCCATCGCGAATCGGACGCCCTCGGTGGCAGGCAGTGCGATCCACCGCGCCGTGAGCACGCGCGAGAAGTGGGCGTGCCCGACCAGCACGACGTCGCCCCGCGGCAGCACGGCCGTCACGTCGGCGAGCAGTGCGTCGGCGCGGGCCTGCACCTGTGCGGGCGTCTCGCCGCCTGGGACGGGCTGCGTCCAGACCGTCCAGCCCGGCGCGGTCTCGCGGATCTGCGGGGTCGTCAGCCCCTCGTAGTCGCCGTAGTCCCACTCCGCGAGCCGGTCGTCCACCCGGTCGACGTGCAGCCCGGCCAGCTCCGCGGTCGTGCGGGCGCGCACCCGAGGGCTGGCCAGTACCAGCGCCGGGGGCCTGCCGCCCAGCAGCTTGGCGCCGAGTTCGCCGGATTCCCGGGCCCGTTCCCGGCCGCGCTCGGTGAGGGGGATGTCCGTGCGGCCGGTGTGCCGACCGCTTGCCGACCACTCGGTCTCGCCGTGACGCAGCAGCAGGACCCGGCCCGGAGCGTCCGGGGCGTGGTGGAGGTCGGTCACCGGCCGGACCCTAGCGGCTTCGGGCGCCACCCTCTGCGAACCTGCGCGCGGAGAGCGACCGCCGCGCGCGCCATGGCCCGCGCAACGCCCCCACCCGCGCGCGACGCCGCAATCCGCGCGCAAGGCCTCGACTCGGGAGCCCGGCGGACCGGCTCGTCCCCTGACACGATCGTGGCCGTGACCGTCGCGATCCAGCAGCTGATGTGGGAGATCGAGCGCCTTCGCGACGCCTTCCACGAGGCGGTCTACGTGCGCCGCGACGTCAGCGCCGCGCTCGAGGTCGCCCGTGAGGACTGCAGCCTGGTGAACACCCCCGTCGGCACCGGCACCGAGAAGGCCGGGGACCTGCGTCGGTACCTCGCCGACGACGTCCTCCCGCACCTGCCCGACGACCTGGCCTTCCGGCGCGTGTCGCGGACGGTGGACAAATTTCGGGTCGTCGAGGAGTCGATCGTCCGCTTCACCCACGACCGGGAGCTGCCGTGGCTCCTGCCCGGCGCCGCGCCGACCCATCGTCGCGCCGAGGTCGTCGCGATCTCCATCACCACCTTCACGCACTCCCGCGTCAACGCCCATCGCACCCGCTCGCTGATGGCCGCGTCGCGCACGCTCTGGGACCACGTCACGCTGGTCGCGCAGCTGGGAGCGCGCTGAAGGACGCGCCGTATTGCGGCCGCCCACGGGATTGGTGGCCGCCCACGGGTAACGCGTTGCGCGCGAGTTCAGGCGTTGCGCGCGGGCTGAGGAGTTGCGCGCGCCATGCCGCGCGCGGTGACCCGATTCTGCGAGCAGATCGCCGTCACCCGCGAGTTGGTGGCCGGAGACCATGCCGACGCCGTGAACGGCGACGCGGCGCCGACCCGCATCGGGGATCGGCGCCGCGTGGCGAGCCGGAACCGTCAGGCCGCGGCCTTCGTCTCCCAGAAGACCTTGTCGATCTGCGCGATCAGGTCGAGGAGCTCCTGACCGGTGGCGGGGTCCGTCGACGACTTGACGCCGCCCGGGCCGCCGCCCGCCTTCTTTGTGGCCTTGTTGAACAGCTCGTGCAGCTCCGGGTACTTCTCGAAGTGCGGCGGCTTGAAGTAGTCCGTCCACAGCACCCAGAGGTGGTGCTTGACCAGGTCCGCGCGCTGCTCCTTGATGTCGAGAGCGCGGGCGCGAAACGCCGGGTCGTCGTTGCCCTGGTACTTCTCCTGGATGGCCTTCACCGACTCCGCCTCGATGCGGGCCTGAGCCGGGTCGTACACGCCGCAGGGGAGGTCGCAGTGTGCGGTGGCCTCCAGGCGCGGACGCAGGATGTACGACAGCAGCCGCATGGGTGCTCCCTCGTCTCGATGATCGTCCTGGGTTGTGCTGACAGTACTCTTCCCGTACCCGGGGCACGGGGTCCGAACACGGAGGGAACGCGGGTGCGTTGGCGCAGGGTCGCGGTGCGCGGCCCGTCCATGTCGCCGGTGCTGCGCGACAGCGACGTCGTGCTCGCGAACTTCGGTGCGCCCGTCCGGCCTGGCGACGTGGTGCTCGTGCGCTGGGCCGCGCGGCCGGGCCAGCTCTCCGTCAAGCGCGCCGTCCGACCGGCCGACGGTTGCTGGTGGGTGGAGGGCGACAACCCCTTCGGCTCCACCGACTCCCGCGATCTCGGACCCGCACAGGTCCTCGCCGTGGTCGGCCTCCGGCTGTGGCCACGACCGCGACGCCTGCCCCGGACGGGCACCCCGACCCGGTAGAGTCCGCCTCAGTACCCGACAGCCCTGCCTCCGGTCGGACTCGCCACATCCGGCGTGCCCTCTAGGAGGGGCCGTCCGGCACCGCGACCGGCCGACACCCGCGAGCCTCCGGTGCACGGCGAGCAGGCGCGCTGCGCCCGCCCCCACCTGCGCATCCGAGGAAGCGACGCGTCATGACCATCGATGCCACCCTGCCGGACACCGGCCTGCCCGACACCGGGCCCGGCGCTGACGAGATCATGGCCGCCCACCGGGGCGGCAAGCTCGCCACCGGCCTGACCACGCCCCTGCGCGACGACCGCGACCTCGCCATCTCCTACACCCCGGGTGTCGCTTACATGAGCCGGGCGATCGCCGCCGACCCCGCGCTGGCCGCCCGCTACACGTGGGCGGAGCGGCTGGTCGCGGTGGTCAGCGACGGCACCGCGGTGCTCGGCCTCGGCGACGTCGGTCCGCGTGCCGCGCTGCCCGTCATGGAAGGCAAGTCCGCGCTGTTCAAGACCTTCGGCGGG
>JAQSWF010000140.1 GCA_029266775.1 Pseudonocardia sp. | reverse complement strand
GGCTCATCGTCCGCCCTGACCGCGGACTCCGAAGCGCCATCTGTGCCTCTTCTGCGCCATCCGTGGTCGTCGGCGGGGGCGCCGCGCACCCTGCGTGGCCTTCTTCCCCAGGTCACGGGCACACTCGGGATCGCTGCGCGAGGGCGCCGCCGCGATCCTGCACCTGCCCAACCACGATATGGAGACATACCGTGGTTGGGGGTCGCCGCAAAACCACGTTGAGGATCCTCAACGTGGTCGCTGCGCTCTCGACTGTGGTCGGGCAGGCGAGTGCTTGGCCGGGCGGCTCAGCGGCGACACCTGTCGGCGATCCGACCGCGCGCTCACCTGCACGTGGCAGGCGAGCGTGGCGCCAGGGGCGGCAGCAGCGGGATCCGCGGCGACTTCGGGCCGGTGCGCGCGCCGTGCGGCGCAGCTCCGCAAGCCGCGCGCGGCTGCACCGCCCTGTGTGTGCATGAGGGGGGCCAGCGCCGGACCGCGGTTCACAGGAGGTGTGGTGCCGCCCGGAAGCGGCACGACGGGTCGCGCGCCGGGTCGGGAATCTCGGCGACCTTGACGTCGCGGGCGAGCAGGTCCGCGTAGACATCGGTGATCCGGCTCGCCACGACCGGCCAGGACCACAGCCGGTGTACGTCGTCGTACGCCAGCTCGACGATGCGACGGCGCAGCGGTGCGTCGTCGAGCACCCGCCGGATGGCGGCGGCTAAGGCGGGTGGGTCGGCGGGTGGCACGAGCACGCCGTTCTCGTCCGGCCGGACGCAGTCGCGGACGCCGACGACGTCGGTCGACACCACCGGTAGCCCGGTTGCCATCGCCTCGAGGATCGTGTTCGAGAACCCCTCGGCGTACGTCGGGCTGACGAACACCTCCCCTCGCCGGTAGACCTCGTGCGCCCGCTCGTACGGCACCGCGCCGAGCACCTCGGCGTGCTCGTCGAGCCCCAACTCGGTGATCCGCTCGCCGACGACGGCCGTGTCCGGGCCGATGCCCGACACGAGCAGCCGCACCCGCGCGCCGTCCGCGACGAGCAGCCGCACCGCCTCGAGCAGGTCCAGCACGCCCTTCCGGCGATCGACGCGGCCGTGGTAGAGCAGCACCGCCGGGTCCGAGAGGCGCGCGACGGGCTCGGTCCGCGTGAAGCGCTCGACGTCCGTGGCCCCCGGGACCAGGGTGAACCGTGCGGGATCCACGCCGTGCCGCTCGACGACCTCCGCCGCGAAGGAGGGCGACCCGATCAGCAGCGCCGGCGCGGCGGCGAACACTGCACGGACGAGCTCACGGTGCGTCGTGCAGCAGGTACCGACCCAGTGCCCGTCGCCGCCCTGTACCGACACGACCGCGGGCAGCCCGGCCGCGCGCGCCGCCCTCAGCGCGGCCAGCCCGTTCGGGTAGGCGTACTGCGCGTGCAGCACATCGAACGGCTCGCGGTCGTGGAGCTCGAGAACCGTGCGGGTCAGCGTGTCGACGTCGGCCTCGAAGTCGGCGGGCTCGCCCGCGCCGACCCGCTGCTCCCCCAACGCCTCCAGCGCGACGACGTCCACGCCATCGGGCACCCGATCCGCCGGCGGCGGCCCGCCGCCGTAGACCGCGCGACCGGCCGCGTCACCGCGGTACTGCGACACCATCGTCACCTCGTGGCCCTGGCGGACGAGGTGGCGCAGCAGGTTCTCCGCGTACGCGCTCATTCCCGAGACCGCCGGCCAGTAGCGGCGGGAGACGAAACAGATCCTCATCTAGGCGGCGCTCCTTCGTTCAGCGCCCGCAGCGCCGCGAGGGCGGCGGGCACGAGGGTGTCGGCGCGGTGGGCGTCCCGCGACAGTTCCAGGGAGACCAGCCCGCCGTGCCCGACGTCCCGCAGTGCGGCGAGGACGGCGGGCAGGTCCATGTCGCCCTCGCCGGGGGCCCGGTGCTCGTGGCGAGCGCGCGGCATGTCCTCGATCGCGACCGCGCCCAGCTGCGGAGCGAAGGCCCGGACCGCGTCGTCGGGGGCCCAGCGCCCGGAGACGATGCAGTGCCCGGTGTCGAGCGCGAGCGTCAGCCCGGGGACGGCCGCGGCGAGGCGCGCCCAGTCGTCGCAGTCGTCGACGAGCATCCCGGGCTCGGGCTCGACGGCGCACGTCACACTGCGATCGGCGGCGTAGCCCACCACCTCGGTGACACCGTCGACGAGCCAGCTCCAGGAGGTCGTGCGGTCGTCACTGGGGACGCCCGCCCAGAACGACACCGCCTCGCTGCCCAGATCCGCGGCAACGTCGACGCAGGTCTTCAGGAACGCGATGCGGCGGGCGCGGTCGTCGGCGTCGGCGCTGACGAGGGTGGGATGGTGCTTGCGACGCGGGTCGAGCAGGAACCGGGCGCCGGTCTCGACGACGCTGGCGAGCCCGAGCCCGTCCAGCCGGCGGCGCAGAGCGGCGCTGCGGCCGGGCAGGTCAGGGGCGAACGGATCGTGGTGGGCGACGTCGAGGGTGAGGGCGACGCCGTCGTAGCCGGAGTCGGCGAGCAGGGCGAGGGCGTCGTCGAGGCGGTGGCTGGTGAGCCCGTTGGTGTTGTAGGCGTACCGCAGGCTCATGCCCGACCCCCTGCGGCCGGTCGCCCAGCCGGTGTTGCAGCAAGGTGGCCGTACTGCAACGTCGCTGCGGTATGGCCACCTTGCTGCAACTCGGCGAGCACCTGCGCGACGACGTGGCGGCCGGGCTCGCGGTACAGCGGGTACAGCGCGCCCACCCGCCGCCGCGCCCCCTCACGGTCGAACCACGCCGGGCCGCCGAGCCGGTCCTCCGCCTCCGCGGTGAGATGCACGCGTCCCCAGCCGCCCGGATCGGGACCGATCGCCACGAGTGCGCCGTCCTGCTCGCGCAAACGCCGCAACCCCCGCTCGCCGATGCGCCCGTACGACATCGTCTCGACCTCGCAGCCGGGCACCAGCACCTTCGCCGCCACCGCGTCGCCGTCCGACGGCTGCAGGTGCACGAGCACGTCGAAACCGCGGTCGTGGAGGCCGTCGACGACGTGGTCGTGCAGGTCGTCACCGGTCCAGCTCGGCAGGTCGGTCAGCCGCACGGTCGAGCGCCGCGCGAACACGGTGTCCTGCAGCAGGTCGACCAGCGCCGACGTCCCGAGCGTGGCCCAGTGCAGCATCGCGTCCAGCGCCTGGTCCTCCTCCACCAGCCGCTCCGGCGGATGGCCGGTCAGCCAGCCGTCCAGGTAGCCCGGCGGCGTCGCGGGACGGACCACGTCGAGCGGGCCGTGCATGAACGCCTTGCGTCCGCGCGCTGCGGCGAACTCGTGCAGGGCCTTGCGGACGGCGGTGTCCCGGTCTGGATGGGCCGCCTCGCCGCATGCGGTCGCCATGATCGGCAGCGGCTCGCCAAGGTCCCGGGAGCAGCCCACCGCGTACACGCCCACGACGCCCAGGCCCGTGCCCGCCAGCTTCACGGTGACGTCGATCCCGGCGGCGTCGAGGCGGTCGAGCAGGGCGAGCGCGTCGGGATCGCGCAGGCCGTCGAGGTCGACGACGACGCCGCGGTCCATCGCCCGGAAGGTCGTCACGTTGCCGTCGCGCTGCAGCACCTCCAACACGGCGTGGACGATCGCCCGCTTCGGGTCGAACGCCGCGCCCTGGCCGTTCGTGATCACCGTGGTGAGCCAGCCGCCCGGCGGCGGCGGCCCGGGCAGGTCCCCTGGTCCGGACGCGACCAACTCCGCGGGCACGAGCACGGACTCGCCGTCGCGCAGCCGCGTCATCGCCAGCCACTGCAGCACGCGGTCGTCGTCGTATGGACTGCCTGCCTCGAGCGCCAGCGTGCGCGGGTCCTGGACGCGCCCGGGGCCCTCTTTGCGCACCAGCTCCGCGAAGGACGCCTCTACGCGCGGTACACCGGCGAGCGCCCGGGTTGACAGCGCCATCTCGGCCATCTCCCCGAGTGCGCCGGTGCGGGCCTCGTCGGCGGTGGCGCCGTAGCCGAGCCCGCTCCCGCCCGGGTGGCGGGGCGAGGCGGACAGCGCGGCGCTGTGCAGCGGGACGTCGAGCACGTCCAGCCCGACGACGGGAAACTCGACGACCTCGCCGGGGAACGACGCCAGGTAGCGCTGCGGGGTCGGCCGGGCCGCGCTCCCGCAGGCAGGCGTCACGCGAGCTCGCTCAGCGGGACCGGACCGGCGACCGGCTGGCCGGCGAGCTGGCGGTCGAACAGCGCGAGCACCTGCTTCGCCGACACCGGAGCGGCGAACTCGAACGGCGTCGCGACGGCGTCGAACTCCAGCCGCTCGACCAAGGCGCGGGCCTGCCGGACCTCGGCGTGCGACAGCGGGATCTGCGCGTGGAACGCCTTGTGGCACGACAGGCCGACGGGCCTGTCATCGTCGTCGAGGTCGACCTTGAGCAGGTCGCCGACGAACAGGATGCCGCGGCGCTCGTCGTGCAGGACCGAATGGCCCGGGAAGTGCCCGCCGGAGCGGTGCATCACCAGCCCGGGTGCGAGCTCGTGGCGGTCGTCGGTGGGCCAGGTGACGCGAAACGCCTTCGTCCACTGCAGGTCGTCGACGCCGATCGCGAGCACCGGCGGCGCCAGCTCGTCCTGGAGCTGCCAGAGCGCGCCGTAGCCGTGCACGTGGCTGGCGCCCAGCGCCACCAGCCCACCACGACGGCGCAACTCGATGAGCGAATCCTGCGGGTAGATTCCCGCGCCCTCCCAGCCGACGAGGCCGGCGTCGGTCTCGATCACCCAACCGGTGGTGCCCAACCCGACCTGGGGCTCCACCCAGTAGCCGGTGACCCCGGGCGCGACCTCCGCCCAGCGGGCCTGCCGGTCGGCGAGGTCGGCCGGGGTGATCCAGGCCCAGCCGTCGTCGGGCAGGGCATTGCGGACATCCGTGCAGACCGGGCAGAACGGTGGCTCGGCGAACCAGCGCTGCCAGTGGCCGCAGTTGGCGCAGGAGTAGGGACGTAGGGGCACGGTCAGCTCCTCTCGATGGCGTCGTGCAGCAGGTGGTGGAGCCGCAGGTCGCGTTCCAGCGGCCAGGGCCAGTCCGCAGCGCCGGCGACGGCGGCGGAGAAGGCGGCGAGCTGGGCGGCGAAGGGGCTCGTGGCGGTGGCGAAGGGGACGTCCTTCGCGGTTCCGTCGGAGTCGACCTGTGTGAGCCGGCCCCCGGCCGTCTGCCCCATCGTGTTCTCGGCGACGAGCTGGGCGCGGGTCCCGATCACCTCGAGCCGGCGGCGCGGAAGGGCGTCGGGGGTGTTGAAGGCGACGTGGCCGGAGAAGAGCACTCCGGCGGCCGTGCGGCCGGCGAGCAGGGCGCCGTCGTCGACCGGGTAGGGATGGACGCGACGCTGCAGCACGACGTGGAGCCGGTCGAGGTCGTCGCCATCTAGGAGAGGGCCAACGAGGTCGATGCCGTGCGGGGCGAGGTCGACCAGCGCACCACCGCCGGCCCGTGCGGGATCGATGCGCCAGTTGTCGCTCGGCGCTCCGTCCGGGCTCCAGTCGGGGGGCAGCCAGCAGGCGTAGACGATCCGTACGGCGGTGACGGTGCCCAGCTCCCCGGCGGCGACGATCTCGGCGATCCGCCGGTGCGCAGGGTGGAACCGCTGGTCGAAGGCGGTTGCCGCGAGCACACCGCGACAGGACTCGACGATGGCTGCGGCGTCGTCGACGTCGGCGGCGAGCGGCTTCTCACACAGCACCGGGACCCCGCGCGCCGCGACCGCCTCGACGACCGTGCGGTGCGCGTCGTTCGGCGTGGCGACGTAGACGGCGTCGAGTCCCGGCTGGGCCAACAGGGCGTCGAGGTCGGTGGTCGGGAGGATGTTCGCGCCGGTGTCGTGGAGGGCGCCCGCGTCGCCGGCGGCGGCGAGTCGAGCGGCCGCGGCCGCGGCCCGGTCGCAGGCGGCGACGAGCCGGGCGTCCGGTGTCGCGAGCAGCCCGGGGAGCAGGTGGTCGCGCGCGACCCATCCGCAGCCGACAATCCCCCACCCCACCTGCCGCGTGAGCCCCTCCCGGCCGAGCGTGAGCGACGCCGGGTCGGGCGAACCGAGTGAAAGCGGCGTTGGCAAAGATAGACCTTGCGAACGCCGCTTTCGCTCGGTATCGGCGGCGCCTGCACCGTCAGCGGCGGGCTGCATTGCCCCGACGCCGGCCGGGGTGCTCACCACGCCTCCGGCAGGTCGAGCAACAGGCGCCGGCGGACGGCGCCGTCCACCGGCAGGTCGAGCCACCGCTCGGGGAGGTATCCCGAAGCACGAGAGCCGTACTCGGCGGCCCACCGCTCCTGCGGCCAGCGGCGCGTGCCGTCGCTCAAGAGCGGGTTGGGCCGCAGCGCTGCTCCGGGCGCGGGTCCGAGCAGTGCCGGGTCCGGCCTCATCCGGCGCGTCGTGGCCGAATCGATCACTGCGGCGGCGGGATCGAGGGCGAGGTTGACGGCCTCCGTCCCGGCCAGGGCAGCCCTGCCGGCGGGCGTCGGCAGCCGACCGGCCGCCGTCGCCGCGGTCAGCTCCTCCTCGGTGTAGGCCGTCGCGCCCGGCAACAGCGCCCGCCACCCGTCCGGATCGAGCGGCCGACCGGACCGCCCTGCGGGGTGCGTCGCGTTGTGGCAGTGCCCCAGCAGCACTGCTCCCCCGTCGCCGGCGTGCCGTCGCGCCGCGGCGACGAACGCCGCCTTGTCGTCGAGGAAGTACAGCGCGTCGTGGCATGCGACGTGGCGGGGTCGCGCCGGTTCGGGCAGGGGCCACGGTGCGGTGAGGTCGGCGCACACGAGCGCGACCGGTGCCCCGGGGGGCAGCACGAACCGCCGCGCGAGCCACAGCTTGGCAAACACGACATCGACGCCGATGAGGTCGCGGTGCCCGTGCAGGGCGAGGTGCCTCAGCAGGTGTCCGGCACCGCACGCCAGGTCGACGGCCGGACGCCCGGCAGGCGGGTGGGCGGCGGTCAGCGCCAGAGCGGCGAGCCAGCTCGGATCGGTCCACCGGTGCAGGAAGTAGGTGCCCACTCGGCCGAGGCCGAGGAGCTCGACGGCGTCGCGCAAGGTCGTCGCACGCAGCGCGGCGCGCAGCTGCATGTCGGGCGGAGGCGGCGCGTCCCACCAGTCGTCGGCGTCGGCGAGCAGCACCACCGCGGCGGTCTCGGCATCGCCCGCGTCCAGCGCGGCCACCGCTCGCTCCCGCACGGCGTCCCGCCCGGCCCGCAGCCACGGGATCCCGTCGACCACCGGCCACCGCCGCTCGCCGTCGTGCAGCGTCAGGGCGGTGTCGTTCCTCAGCGGCGCGCCGTCCGCTCCGCACCATGCCGTGCCGGACGCGGCGGGCGCGGTCACAGCCCCGCCGCGGCCAGCACCGCGTGGTGGTAGTCGGCAACCGGCCCGGCGTGCACGAGCTCGAGGTCGACGAGCGCCTGATCGGCGGTGAACCCGGCTGCTCGGGCGTGGTGGTGGCACTGCAGCACCCGGTCCAGGACATCCGCGGCGTGGAAGGCTCTCCCGACCGGGGTCGCCGCGTCGGCCCGGTGGACCAGCAGCTCGCGTACCCGATCGGCCAGCTCAGCCGGGAGGGTCGACACCGCGCGTTCGGTGAGCCGCTGCATCGCCGGCTCCAGGTGCGGTCCGAGCAGCATCTCCCCGGCGAACCCCGCGTCCGGCAGCACCGCGTTGTGCAGGTGGTGGGCCAGGCCGAGCAGGAAGGCGTCCCCCGGCTCGGCACCGACGTCGTCGGCAAGGAGGCCGCCGTAGACCGCGACGGCCCAGCAGTGCTCGGCATGGTTCTCAGGTGGTTCGACGATCAGCCGGGGACGGCCGGGCGCCGTCGCCCCCGCGCGGGGCTGCCGGCACAGCGCACCGACGAACGCCGGGAGCGGGCTCCGCTTCGGAACGGGTGCCTGGACCAGGTCGGGCAGGGCCGAGCGGACCCGGGCAACCGTCTTCGCGTTCAGTCCGCCGGCGACCTCGTCGATCGCGTGTACCAGAACAATCTCGGCTTGTCGGGGAGCGAGCCCGCAGGAGCGCAGTACTGCGGCGTCGATGCCGCCCAGCCGCGCACCCGCCAGGGCCGCCGCACATTCGGCCGAGCTCGTCCGGTTGGTCGCGGAGGCACACCGCCGAGGCGAGGGTGGAGCTCAGGAGCAGCTCGGCTACTTCTTCAAGGCACCCCTGACGCGCGACGGCAGCGCCCCCGAGCACGCCTTGCACGTGCAGGAGCGGGTGCTGGTGGACTGGCTGGATCGCCGTTGACGGCCGTTGCCGCCCGGTTGACCGCCTACCGCCTGGCGGCCGTGCTGGGTCCGTTCCGGGAGATCGGCGACCTCAAGCGCGTGCGCGTCGCACACGCCGACGGTTCCGCGGCCCAGCGCGCCTTCGCCCGGAGCTGGGCGGCGCTCGTCGCCGGCGAGGAGCCCGAACGGGTTGCGGCGGCCGAATGTGCGGCGGCCCTGGCGGGTGCGCGGCTGGGCGGCATCGACGCCGCAGTACTGCGCTCCTGCGGGCTCGCTCCCC
>JAQSWF010000139.1 GCA_029266775.1 Pseudonocardia sp. | reverse complement strand
AGCGACTCGCGCGCCCGTTTGTAGCGACTCGCGCGCCAGTGTGTAGCGACTCGCGCGCCACGGTGTAGCGACTCGCGCAGGGCTCGCGGGTGGCGTGGGGCGGTGGGCGGGGCCAGACTCGGCGCATGGGGGCCGCCGATCGGGCGCGGGCCCGACTCGTCGACGGGCTGCGGAACAGCGGCCGGGTTCGGCATGCGGCCGTCGAGGAGGCCTTCCGAGCGGTGCCCCGGCACCTGTTCCTGCCTCAGGTTCCCCTCGCGCGGGCCTACGCCGACGAGGCCGTCGCGGTGCAATCCGTCGACGGCGTCACGACCAGCTCGGCGTCACAGCCGTCGATGATGGCGATCATGCTTGAGCAGCTGGACCTGCGGCCCGGGCACCGCGTCCTCGAGATCGGCGCCGGCACCGGCTACAACGCGGCGTTGCTGGCGCGGATCGTCGGGCCCGCTGGCCGGGTCGTCGCCGTCGACATCGACCCGGACCTGATCCGGGACGCCGCGCGTCACCTCGTCGACGCCGGGGTGCGCGGTGTCGAGCTGGTGTGCGGGGACGGAGCGCTGGGCCATCCGCCGGGCGCGCCGTACGACCGCATCATGCTCACCGTCGGGAGCGGCGACATCCGTCCGGAGTGGATCGCGCAACTGGCTCCAGGGGGTCGGCTGCTGCTGCCGCTGGAGCTGCGCGGCACGCAGCTGTCGGTGGCGCTGGACCTCGGCCGGGACGGCGCGCTGCACAGCGACTCCGTCGCCCGGTGCGCCTTCGTCCGCCTTCGGGGGGTCGGTGCCCTTCACGATGGGGGCGCCTCCGTCGGCGACGGGCTGACCGTCGTGCCGGCCGACGGCCGCGTCATCGATCCCGAACTCGTCAGCGCCGCGCTGGCCATGCCGGGAGCCTCGCGGCCGCTGCCCCGGCCGCTGGGCGCCAGTGACCTCTGGGACGGCTTCGGGCTGTCGCTCGCGCTCGCCGAGCGCGGCACGTGTCGGCTCCTGGCCGCCGCCGACACTGCCGACGATCCGGGCGCCGCATCCGAGCTGCTACCGGTCGGCGCCGGCCGGGCGACCCTCGCGCTGCTGCCCGACCGGTCCGACCACGCCGGGCTCGCCGCCGTCGTCCTCGACCCGATCGCGGATCCCGGCGCGGCGGGCCCGTGGCCGGTGCGCGTGCGGGCGTTCGGACCGACCGGCGGCGCTGCTGCGGACCGCGTCAAAGCTGCCTACGAAGCGTGGGCGGCCGCCGGCCGACCGACGGTCGCCGACCTCCGACTGAGCGTGACCGAGCACCCCGGCCGAACGCCTCCGGAGCCGCCGCGCGGCGCCGTCGCGGTGGACACCCCGCACTGCCGGGTGCTCGTCCGCTCTACCACGACCGCACCGGGCCGCACCTAGCCCTTCAACGCCAGCGCAAAGGGCAGCACCGCCGACGCGCCGGCCCGGCGCAGCAGCCGGGCGACGACCGTCGCCGTCCAGCCGCTGTCGATCATGTCGTCGACCAGCAGCACCGGCCCGTCGACGTCCGCGAGCGCCGGAACGGTGAACCCGTCCCACACCGCGGCGAGCCGCTGCGCCGAGTTCGCTGACGGATCCGGTCGCGCGCCCAGCGGCTCTACCGTGCCCAGCAGCGGCAGCCTTCCGATCTCGGCGATCCGCCGGGTGAGATGAGCGAGCTGGCGCGGACGCGTCCGTGAGCCGATGCCGACCACCCCGACCGGCCGAGCCGGCCACTCCCACCCGGCGAGCACGCGCACGCAGGCCTCGAGCACCTCCGGGGGCACCGGGACGTCGTCGCCCGACACCAGCTCGCGCAGCCGGGTGCCCCAGCCGATGTCGGACAGTCGGCCGATCACGCGCCCCTCGTCGGCCAGTTCCTCCGACGAGATGCGGCCCGACACCGTGACGCCCAGCTCGGACATTCCCGACGGCCACTGCTTGCGTGGCGGTACGGGCACCCCGGGCCGGGTGAGCCGGTCCCGGGCAGCAGCCTCTGCCGCACCGTCGACCTCTGCCGATGGCGCGGTGCCGGTGCAGGTGTCGCACCGCCCGCACGGCTGCGCGCCGGCGTCGTCCAGCTGGCGGCGCAGGAACAGCATCCGGCACTCGCGCGTGTCCAGGTAGGCGAGCATCGCCCGTTGCTCGGCGGCCCGGGCATCGGCGATCCGGCGGTGCCGCTCGCCGTCGTACGTCCACGGATCGCCCGTTGCCACCCAGCCGCCCGTGACCCGTCGTACCGCCCCGTCCGCGTCGAGGACCTTGAGCAGCATCTCCAGGCGCGTCCGCGACAGGTCCACCCGCGTCTCGATCGACGCGGTGGACAGCGGAACGTCGGAGAGCACCCTCAGCGTCTGCCGCACGACCGCCTCCGGCGGGAAGGCCAGCGAGGCGAAGTACGCCCAGATGTCGCGGTCTTCGCTGCCCGGCAGCAGCACGACCTCCGCCCGCTCCACCGCGCGGCCCGCCCGGCCGATCTGCTGGTAGTAGGCGACGGGAGACGCGGGGGCGCCGAGGTGCACGACGAACCCGAGATCCGGCTTGTCGAAGCCCATGCCCAGCGCGCTGGTGGCGACGAGCGCCTTGACACGGTTGCCGAGCAGGTCCGCCTCCGCCGCCAGGCGTGCCTCGGGATCGCTCTTCCCGGTGTACGCGGCGACGGCGAACCCTCGCTCGGCCAGGTACGCCGCGACCTCCTCGGCCGCCGCAACCGTGAGCGTGTACACGATCCCCGCTCCCGGCAGGTCCGCCAGGTGCGCCGACAGCCAGCCCAGCCGCTGCGCGGGCGTGTGCAGCCGGACCACCGACAGCCGCAGGCTCTCCCGGTCCAGCGAGCCGCGCAGCACGAGCGTGCCGGCGTCCCGCTCATCGCCCAGCCCCAGCTGCTCCGCGACATCCCGCACCACCCGGTCGTTCGCCGTTGCCGTGGTGGCCAGGACGGGGATCCCGGCGGGCAGCTCCGCGATCAGCGCACGCAGCCGCCGGTAATCCGGCCGGAAGTCGTGGCCCCAGTCCGACACGCAGTGCGCCTCGTCGACCACCAGCAGCCCGGCACTCGCCGTGAGCCGGGGTAGCACGCGATCCCGGAAGTCCGGGTTCGTCAACCGCTCGGGGCTGACCAGGAGCAGGTCCACCGTGCCCGCCTCGATCGCGGCGTAGGTCGCCTGCCATGCCCCGGTGTTCGCGGAGTTCACGGTGACCGCGTGGATGCCGGCCCGCTCCGCCGCCTCGATCTGGTTGCGCATCAACGCCAGCAGCGGGGACACGATCACCGTCGGGCCCGCACCGGCCGCGCGCAGGAGCGCGGTGGCCACGAAGTAGACCGCCGACTTCCCCCACCCCGTGCGCTGCACGACCAGCGCCCGACGCCGCTGCACCACCAGCGCCCGGACCGCCGTCCACTGGTCGTCGCGCAGCCGTGCCGTCGTCCCCGCGAGCGTGCGCAGGACCTCTTCTGCCCGGGCGCGCAACGCCGTCTCCGCCGTGTCCGGCCGCGAATCGGTGACCGTCATGGCACTATCCTGATACGAGCGTCCGACAATCCGGTGATCGGCCGCTCGACACGCGCACGACCTGTGCATTCTCGGATACGTTCTGCGGCATGAGCGACACCGCGGCACGGGGGCCGCATCCACGTCTGCGAGCCCAGCGGTGCACCCGCTGTCATCGGCCGTCGGACGTTCTTGTCCAGGACGACCGCGGCTTGCGGGTGACGGCGTGCGTTGACCATCTCGAGTGGGCGTTCCTCACCGGTGTGGACGCCTGGACCGGCCGCTGGCGCACCGCCTGAGCCCGGGATCAACGGTCGATCATCTGGGGATCCCCGCTATTTTCCGCTGCAGCGTTGACCGACACGATTCACGTTAGGCTGCCGCGATGCGCGACGAGGTCGGGCCGGCCCGGGACGGCCGACCGCGGATCGGCGTCATGGGCGGCACCTTCGACCCGATCCATCACGGTCACCTCGTCGCGGCCAGCGAGGTCGCGGACCGGTTCGGCCTCGACGAGGTCGTGTTCGTCCCGACCGGCCAGCCCTGGCAGAAATCCGAGCGCGAGGTCAGCCCGGCCGAAGACCGCTACCTCATGACGGTGATCGCCACGGCGTCGAACCCGCGGTTCTCCGTCAGCCGCGTCGACATCGATCGCAGTGGCCCGACCTACACCGTCGACACCCTCGCCGACCTGCACAAGGCCCTACCCGACGCGCAGCTCTTCTTCATCACCGGCGCCGATGCGCTGGCCCAGATCCTCTCGTGGCGCGAGGCCGAGCAGGTCTTTCGCTACGCCCACTTCATCGGGGTGACCCGGCCCGGCTACGAGCTCGGCGACGACCACCTGCCGGAAGGCGCCGTGACCCTGATCGAGGTGCCGGCGATGGCCATTTCCTCGACGGACTGCCGTCGCCGCGTGGAGGGGGGCCGGCCGGTCTGGTATCTCGTCCCCGACGGCGTGGTGCAGTACATCTCCAAGCGACACCTGTACGGGCGGCGGACCGCCGCGTCGACGTGACGCGCGACATGACCCGTCTCGGGTATCACCTGCCACTCGCCGTGTGTCCTACCAACCATGACCCCTGTGAGGTGGCCTCGCGAGGAAAGCCGTCCGGCGCGTCCTGCCGTATCGGAGCGCGACGCGGATCGGTGACTCGTAGGCTCGCGACAGGGGGTTGATCGTGACCGATAGGGTGACTTCCCGCACAAGTCGTGATGGGGATGCTGGCCACACCCGGCCGTGCGGGAAACATGCGCGAAGCCCATTCCGCGGTCCGGCAGGATGGTCACTGCACCCGTCCGCCCCGAGGGGCGTGCGGCGACGGCGATGACGCAGGACATCCGGGGGGATGTTAGCGCCGAACGACGAAGGGTGGACATGAGTCCGACATCGGCCTCTGCAGTGCGCGCCCCGCGGGGACGGCGCGTTGAGGCCTCGAGCGTGCCACCGGCGACATGCCCGGGGGAGTGAGCGCGCTGGCGAACGGCCCGGCCGGTGGCTGGGCCCGGTTCGCCGACCACTATCGCGACGACGCACCACGTCTGGCTGTGTTCGCGATGGCGCTCGGCGCGGACCACGACCGCGCCGCCCAGCTCGCCCACGAGAGCCTCGTCGTGCTGTGGCGGCGCTGGGACGAACTGTCGGACGCGCCCGGCACGAATGTTCGCGAGATCGCCGGTCGCGCCGGCACGCGTCCGCACACGGCCGATGCGCCCGCCGGCCCACTGCAGTTCTCGATCGGCGACGAGCACGACGCCGTTCTCGGCGCGCTCGCAGCCCTGCCGGATCGGCAGTGGGCGGTGCTCGCCGCCACTTTCGACGACCTCACACCGGACGCCGTGGCGCAGGTGCTCGACATCGACGCGGACAGCGTCGGCCGGACTGGTGACGCCGCCCGCAGCGCGCTGCAGGAGCTGCTCGGGGGCCAGGAGGCACGGCCCGCCTACGAGGCCATGGTCGCCGCCGTCGCCGAGGGAATGGATGTCGACGCCGGCCTCGCGCAGGTGGCTGTGTCGGCTCCGGCGCGTCCCGACGCAGTGGCCCGTCCTGCACCGGCGGCGACCGGACCCGGGCGCGGGGCAGGACGGCGCGACACCACCGAAGTCCCGGACGAGCTGGTGGCGGCGGCGATGTCGGGGGACCGGGAGGCCGTCGCCCAGCTGCTCGAGATGATCCGACCGCTGGTGGCCCGCTACTGCCGGGGCCGCCTCGGCGCCGTGGACCGCACGTCGCTGTCCGCAGACGACGTGGCGCAGGAAGTGTGCCTCGCCGTCCTGACGGCGTTGCCGAACTACCGGGTCCAGGGCAGGCCGTTCCTGGCGTTCGTCTACGGGATCGCCGCCCACAAGGTCATCGACGCGCACCGCGCGGTGAGCCGCGCCCGCTCCGAGCCCGTCGCGGACGTGCCCGACTCGATCGCCGTGGGCGCCGGGCCGGAGCAGCGCGCCCTGCAGGGCGAGCTGTCGGCGCAGCTGCGGGACCTGCTCGACGAGCTGCCGGACAAGCAGCGCGAGATCCTGGTGCTGCGCGTGGTCGTCGGGCTGTCGGCCGAGGAGACCGCGGAGATCGTCGGCGCGAGCCCCGGGGCGGTGCGGGTCGCCCAGCACCGGGCGCTCACCCGGCTCCGCAAGAGCGTCGTGCCCGGCGTGCACCAGGTCGACTCCTGACCGCGGCGAACCTCCTGGGAGACTGGCCGGGGGACGGACGGCCCGTCGGGGAGGGAACGCGGTGACTGCAAGCGAGCAGGCGCTGACGACGGCCCGGGCGGCCGCGGTGGCCGCTGCGGACAAGAAGGCGCACGACATCGTCGTGCTCGACGTGTCGGAGCGACTCGTGATCACGGACTGCTTCGTGATCGCGTCTGCGCCGAACGAGCGCCAGGTCGAGGCCATCGTCGAGGCGGTCGAGGAGCGGCTGCGCGAACGGGGGATCAAGCCGGTCCGCCGGGAGGGTGCACGGGAGGGCCGCTGGGTGCTGCTCGACTTCGTCGACGTCGTCGTGCACGTTCAGCACACCGAGGAGCGCGGTTTCTACGGCCTGGAACGGCTGTGGAAGGACTGTCCGCGGATCGACGTCCCGGAGGCCCAGGTCGCGCGCGCCGCCGCGGCCGGTGACGAGGCACCGTGACGCTGAGCCGGCTCATCCTGCTGCGTCACGGCCAGACGGACTTCAACGTCGCCGGCCGCATGCAGGGCCATCTCGAGTCGGTGCTGACACCCATCGGTCGGGCGCAGGCTGCGGCGGCGGCGCCGGTGGTTGCCGCGCTGGCGCCGGACCGGTTGATCAGCTCGGACCTGTCTCGGGCAGCGGACACCGCCGAGCTGGTGGGAGCGGTCTGCGGTCTCCCGGTGAAACTGGACGTGCGGCTGCGGGAGACCCACCTCGGGCAGTGGCAGGGGATGTCGGTCGACGAGATCGAAGCCGAGTACCCGGGCGCGATCGCGACCTGGCGGTCGGACGCCGCGTGGGCGCCTCCCGGTGGTGAGTCACGGATCCAGGTGGTGGAGCGTTCCCGGCCGGTCGTCGACGAGGTCGACGCCGAGCCGAGCGACGGCGGGTCCGAGGCGCTGCTGGTCGTGGCGCACGGTGGGCTCATCGCCGGGCTGGTGAGCGGTCTGCTGGACCTGCCCGCCCGGGCCTGGCCGGCGATCGGCGGGCTGGGCAACTGCAGGTGGGCGGTGCTTGCCCGCCGGCCGGACCATCCCCGCTGGCGGCTCGCCGGGTACAACGTCGGGGCCTGACGCCGGCGCGAGGTCCGGCACCGTACCGGTTCGGTCGATGCACCTCTATCGTGCGCCCGTGCCCGTCGCCGTCGTGACCGACTCGACCGCGTACCTTCCGGTCGGTGTCGCCGCGCAGCGGGGGATCCGCGTGGTGCCGTTGGAGGTGCGGTTGGGGGACCGGGTGGGCCGGGAGGGCGTCGACATCGACGCCGCCGCAGTGTCCGCGGCGCTTGCCGACCGGCACCTGACCGTCCAGACGTCCCGACCCCCGCCGGCCGAGTTCGCCACGACGTACCGTGCGGCGCTGGCCGACGGGGCCGCGGGGGTGGTGTCGGTGCACCTGTCGCGGGACCTGTCCGGCACCTGGGACGCCGCGCGTCTGGCGGCGCAGGAGGTTGGCATGGATCGGGTGCGGGTGGTGGACTCGCGGGCGACGGCGATGGGCCTGGGCTACGCGGTGCTGGCGGCGGCCGACGCGGCGGAGTCCGGAGCCGACGCCGCGGGCGTGGAGGAGGCAGCGGCGGACGTCGCGGGCCGGTGCCGGGTGTTCTTCTGCGTGGACACGCTGGACCGGCTGCGCCGCGGTGGCCGGATCGGCGCGGCGGCCGCGCTGGTCGGGGGCGCGCTGGCGGTCAAGCCGCTGCTGCACGTGGCCCAGGGTCGGATCGTGCCGCTGGAACGGGTGCGGACGACCGCGCGCGCCGCGCAGCGGATGGTGGAGCTGGCGGTGCGGGCTGCGGGTGACGGACCCGCGGACCTGGCCGTGCACCACCTCGGTGCCGCGGAGCGGGCCGAGGAGTTGGCGGAGCGGTTGCGCGAGCGGCTGCCGCGGGCCGCGCGGCTGCTGGTGTCCGAGGTTGGCGCCGTGATCGGCGCACACGCGGGAACAGGGCTGCTCGGCATCGTGGTCGTGCCGCGGCGCGAGTGTCCCGGGGGCACGCCAGAGTCCTGACGAGGGCGCGTCCCGGCGCACTCGGAGCGGCCAGGCTCTGTCGCGCGGCCTCCGGACCACGATATGGAGGCATGTCGTGGTTGGGACAGTCGCAGAACCACGTTGAGGATCCTCAACGTGGTCGTTGAGCGGGCAACGAGTCCGGGCCGGGGTGAGCGTGTCGCCGGGGAGCAGCGGCGACGCGACGTCAGCGGCGGACCGGCGCCGCGTGCTCACCCGCACTCGGTAGGCGCCACAAGTCGCGCGCGGTGCTGTAGAGCGCGCTGCGGCAGTTGCCGCCGAGTTGTCCACATCCGGCGCAGCCATCCACAGCTCGGCAGGACGCCGCTCCGCGGGCGCTGTGCGGGCCTAGCGTCGCCTGCGTGGCGCCCTGATCGGATCCGGGCGGCTGGCGGCGGTGCTGGACCCGCAGCCGGCCGACCCGGGGGACCCGCTGCGCGAGCCGCCGGCGGTGCCCGCCGA
>JAQSWF010000138.1 GCA_029266775.1 Pseudonocardia sp. | reverse complement strand
GGGATCACCCACACCCGTGTCGATGACCCGGCCGAGGTCGCCGCCCTCGCTCCGGCTTCCGGGTTGCGGCTCGTCGAGGTCAGGGCCGACCGCACGACCCTCCGCGCCGGCCACGCCAACGTCCGCGCCGCCATCGCCGCGGCCCTCGCCGGCACCGCTCAACCGCGCGAGTCGAGCGTCGACTCGCGCGCCAGAACCGCCGACTCGCGCGCCGGCTTGTAGCGACTCGCGCGCCGGTTTGTAGCGACTCGCGCGCCGGTTTGTAGCGACTCGCGCGGAGGGAAGCGACGACTGGCGCGAGTTACGGCAGCCCCTCCAGGGCTTCCCGGACCGGGCGGAACTTGGCCGCGGCCTCGCGGACCTCCGTGTCCGGGTTCGAGTCGGCCACCACCCCGCACCCGGCGAACAGCCGCGCCACCGGCCCGTGCAGCTGCGCGCAGCGCAGCGCGATGCCCAGCTCGCCGTCGCCGTCCGCATCCACCCACCCGACCGGACCGGCATATCGGCCGCGGTCCATCCCCTCGAGCTCCGTGATCAGCGCCAGCGCCGCGTCGCGCGGGGTGCCGCCCACCGCTGCGGTCGGGTGCACCGCCGCCGCCAGCCGCAGCAGCGTCGCGGGGTCGTCGCGGTCCAGCTTGCCGTGCACGTCGGTGGCGAGGTGCGACACGTTGTGCAGGGCGATCACCCCCGGCGCCGCGGGCACGTCGAGCTCGGCCGACAGCGGACGCAGCGCCGTGGCGAGCGACTCCACCGCGAGTGCGTGCTCGCGTAGGTCCTTCTCCGACGACAGCAGCCGCCGGGCGAGGACGGTCGCGTCGACCGGTGACTCCTCCTCCGACCACGCCGTCCCCGCCAACACCTGCGACGCCACGGTCGACCCGCTACGCCGCACGAGCAGCTCCGGCGTCGCCCCGACGAGCCGGTCCACCGCGAACGACCAACACGACGGGTAGCGGCGGGCCAGCCCGGCGAGCAGAAAGCGCGGGTCCAGCGGCGCTTCGGCGACGGCGAGCAGGTCGTGCGCGAGGGCCGCCTTCTCCAGCGCGCCCGCACGCATCCTGCGGGCCGCTCGCCCGACCGCCTCCCGGTAGCCCGCCACCGGCAGCCACCCGTCCGCGTAGCGCAACGGCCCGCTGGGCCGCACCGGACGCACGGATCGCACGACCGGTCCGTCACCCGGCGCGAACTCGGTGATCCACGCCACGCCACCGGCGCGTCCGACCACCACCCGCGGGACCACGACGACCGAGCCGGGCGACGCGTCCGCGAAGGTGAAGCTCAGGAACGCCACCGGGCCCGTGCCCTCGCGGCCGACCTCGTCGCGCACGTCCAGACCTGCGGCGAACGACCGCCACCACGCGTCCGCCTCGGCGAAGCGACCGGGCCCCGACGCCGTGAACCGGGCCACCTCGCCCCACCCGACGAGTCCCTCGCCACCGCGCACCCAGCAGAGCGGACGCTCGTCCGGCAGCAGCTCGAGCAGGCCCCCGGGATCGTCCACGGGGCGCGTCCGCACGCGCAGCCCGGATGGCAGCGGAGCGGTGGTCACCACCCCGAGGGTAGGGATGCGCAGGCGCGACTGCCCGTCCGGATCGGGGAGTGCGGCGGACGCCACGTTTGCTCCGATTAGACTTCGGGGCCGTGACCAGCACCGACAGCCCGTTCGCCGAGCTGGTGGAGACGGTCGCGCCAGCGCTGCGTGCAGTCCGGCGGCGGGTGCCGGAGATCGTGTTCGGCATCGGGCTGGTCATCACCGCTCTGGCGACGCTCGCGTTGATCGGTGCGGCCGCGGACGACGCGGCGATCGACGCGAACAGGGGCGTCGCCACCGCCGAGGTCCTCGAAGGCTCCTCGTTCTCGCGGACGTTGGTCCGGTTCACCGTCGCCGGCGGCCAGGCGGTGGTCCCGGAGCGCGGCGTGCAGTACCCGCGGGGCCTCGAGCCCGGTGACACCGTCGCGGTCGAGTACGACCTGTCCGACCCCGAGCAGGTCCGCGTGGCCGGCCGCAGTGCGGTCGACGGCATCGTGCCGACGCTGCTCGGGCTGGCAGCGGTGTGGACGGTGCTGGGCCCGCTGGCGCTGTGGCTGCGCAGACGCCGGACACGCGAGGCTGCTCAACCGGGGACAGCACCATGAGCCGGGCGGACCTGGACAAGGACCCGCACGCCGTCGCCTCCATGTTCGACGGGGTGGCACCGCGCTACGACCTCACCAACACGGTGCTCACGGCCGGGCAGGACCGCCGCTGGCGAGCGCTGACCCGCACCGCCCTCGACCCGCGCCCCGGCGAGCGGGTGCTCGACCTCGCGGCGGGGACGGCGGTGTCGACGGTGTCGCTGGCGCAGTCGGGTGCCTGGTGCGTGGCCGCCGACTTCTCGCTGGGCATGCTGCGCGCGGGCGCCGACCGTGCGGTTCCGAAGGTCGCGGCCGACGCCCTGCACCTGCCCTTCGCCGACGGCGCGTTCGATGCCGTGACGATCTCGTTCGGCCTGCGCAACGTCGCGGACCCGGACACGGCGCTTGCCGAGCTCGCCCGGGTCACGCGCCCCGGCGGACGGTTGGTCGTCTGCGAGTTCGGCACGCCGACCTGGGCGCCCTACCGTGCGGCGTACCACGACGTGGTCCTCCGCCGCGTCCTCCCGGCGATCGCCCGGGCCGTCTCGAGCAACCCCGAGGCCTACCTGTACCTGGCCGAGTCGATCCGCGACTGGCCGCGGCAGCCGGAGCTGGCTCACCGCATCGCCGCCGCCGGCTGGACGGAAGTGGCCTGGCGGAACCTGGCCGGGGGCGCCGTCGCCCTGCATCGCGCCCGCCGCCTCTGACGCTGCCGCCGCTCATTCCCAGACACCCGCGGGCCCGCCCCCCAGGTGGCGGACGCGCAACTGTCGGAGCAGGTGCTTAGACTCGGAGCCACTTCGTGAATCCGTTCACAAGGAGCTTCCGTGGTCGCCGTACCCACCACCGGCCGCCCGGGGGCCGATGCCGACGTGATCGTCGTCGGTGCCGGGCCCGCCGGGTCGACGGCCGCTACCCACCTGACCCGCGCGGGCCTGGACGTGCTGTTGCTGGAGAAGTCGACCTTCCCCCGCCCCAAGGTGTGCGGCGACGGGCTCACCCCTCGTGGCGTCAAACAGCTCATCGACCTGGGTATCGACTGCAGCGAGGAGGCCGGCTGGCTGCACAACCGCGGCCTGCGGGTGCTCGGCGGCGGCGTGAGCCTTGAGCTCGAGTGGCCCACGCTCGCGACGTTTCCGGACTTCGGCGCCGTCCGCCCCCGCCAGGACTTCGACGAGCTGCTGGTGCGCCACGCCGAGAAGGCCGGCGCGAGGCTGCACGAGGAGACCACGGTCACCCAGGCCGTCACGGACGAGCGGACCGGCCGGGTCGTCGGCGTCACCGGGCACGTCGGGAAGGGGAAGGACCGGCGGCCCGTCACCTTCCGCGCCCCGCTCACCCTGGCCTGCGACGGCGTGTCCGCTCGGCTCGCCCTGAGCATCGGGATGGCCAAGCGTGACGACCGCCCCATGGGCGTCGCCGTGCGCCGCTACTACCGCAGCCCGCGCACGCACGACGACTACCTCGAGAGCCACCTCGAGCTCTGGGACCGCACGGACCCCGCGCAGCCCCAGCTCCTCCCCGGCTACGGCTGGATCTTCGGGATGGGCGATGGCACGAGCAACGTCGGGCTGGGGATCCTGTCCACCAGCCGCGCCTACGGCTCCACGGACTACCGCGCCCTGCTGCGCAGCTGGCTGGACGGCACGCCCGAGGAGTGGGGCTTCCGCGAGGAGAACGCCGAGGGCCCGGTCGGCGGCGCCGCACTGCCGATGGGCTTCAACCGCACGCCGCACTACCGCCCCGGGATGTTGCTGGTGGGCGACGCGGGCGGGATGGTGAACCCGTTCAACGGCGAGGGCATCGCGTACGCGATGGAATCGGCGGCGATCGCGGCGCGGTGCGCCGTGCAGTCGGCCGCCCGCCGCGGGCCGGCCGCGGAAAAGGCGCTGGAGAGCTACCCCACGCAGATGCGGCAGGAGCTCGGCGGCTACTACCGCATCGGCACCGTGTTCTCCCGCTTGATCGGCAACCCGACGGTGATGGGTCTGGCCACCCGCCACGGCCTGCCCCGCCGCACCCTGATGGAGTTCCTGCTGAAGCTGCTGGCCAACCTGTACGACCCGAAGGACGGCGCGACGAGCGACCGGGTCATCACGGCGATGACCCGCCTCGCCCCGAGTGCGTGACGAGTAAGGAAGGCCTGGCTGCGGCCGGGCCGGTGGCGCGACCTAGGGTCACGCAGCCGACACCCTCCGGCTCGACGAGCCGGAACGACGACCGAGACGACGGGGGAGCTGACGAATGAGTCCCTACCTGCCGCTGGTGCTGATGTTCGCACTGGCCGCCGGGTTCGCGGTCTTCTCCGTCGCGATCGCGCCGTACGTCGGGCCGCGCCGCTACAACCGGGCGAAGCTCGACGCCTACGAGTGCGGCATCGAGCCGTCCCCGCAGCCGGTGGTGGGCGCGGGCCGGATGCCCGTCGCCTACTACCTGACGGCGATGCTGTTCATCCTGTTCGACATCGAGATGGTCTTCCTCTACCCGTTCGCCGTCAGCGCGGACGCGCTGGGGCTGTTCGGGCTGGTCGAGATCGTGCTGTTCGTCGTCACCGTCGGGTTCGCCTACGTCTACGTGTGGCGCCGCGGCGGGCTCGACTGGAACTAGGGAAGTAGAACGATGGGTCTGGAAGAGCACCTCCCCAGTGGCGTACTGCTGACCAGCGTCGAGAAGCTGGTCAACTGGACGCGCAAGTCGTCGCTGTGGCCGGCGACCTTCGGGTTGGCCTGCTGTGCGATCGAGATGATGACGACCGGCGCCCCCCGCTACGACCTGGCCCGTTTCGGGATGGAGGTCTTCCGGGCCTCCCCGCGGCAGGCGGACCTGATGATCGTCGCGGGCCGGGTGAGCAACAAGATGGCGCCCGTCCTGCGCCAGATCTACGACCAGATGCCCGAGCCGAGGTGGGTGCTGGCGATGGGCGTCTGCGCCAGCTCCGGAGGGATGTTCAACAACTACGCGATCGTGCAGGGCGTGGACCACGTCGTCCCTGTCGACATGTACCTCCCGGGCTGCCCCCCGCGCCCCGAGATGCTCATGGATGCGATCCTCAAGATCCACGCCAAGATCATGGACGAGCCGCTGGGCAGCAAGCGGGCCGCCGAGCTGGAGGCGTCGGGACACCGGACCGAGCTGGTGGCGTCGTCGGTGAAGTACGGGAAGAAGCATGGCTGACGAGAACGCTGCGGGCACGAGCAAGGAGAACGCCGAGCCCACCGGCGGCGCGCAGTCGTCGGCGCAGGTCAGCGGCCCGGACGCCGCACGCGGCGTCGAGCCGGGGCACGGCGGAGAGCCCGAGCAGACGCCGGACCCGCTGGGCTCCGACGCCAGCGCGGAGGGCGGCACTCGGCAGGCGCCCGCCCGCACGCGCCGGGGCATGTTCGGCGTCGAGGGGTCGGGTGACACATCGGGGTTCGGCGGGCTGCGACTGCCCGGGTACGTGCCCGCTCCGGCCGAGCGTCCCTTCGGTGGGTGGTTCGACGCCTTCGTGGACGAGTTGGGCGCCGCGCTGGCCGAACGCGGGGTCGGCGGTGCAGTGCAGCAGATCACCATCGATCGCGGCGAGATCACCTTCTACGTCGCCCGCGACAGCCTCCTCGAGCTGTGCCGGACGCTGCGTGACGACGACGGCCTGCGCTTCGAGCTGTGCTCCTCGGTGTCCGGTGTCGACTACGGGGACGACGTCGCGCGCCGGCTGCACGTCGTCTACCACCTGCTGTCGATGACCTACCGGCGCCGGATCCGGCTCGAGGTGGCGCTGGACGTCGACGACGCGCACGTGCCGAGCGTGGTCGAGGTCTACCCGACGGCGGACTGGCACGAGCGCGAGACCTGGGACATGTTCGGCGTCGTCTTCGACGGCCACCCGGCGCTGACGCGCATCCTCATGCCCGACGACTGGGCCGGCCACCCGCAGCGCAAGGACTACCCGCTCGGCGGGATCCCCGTCGAGTACAAGGGCGCGCAGATACCTCCCCCTGACCAGAGGCGGTCGTACTCATGAGAAGCGCCGGGGCGTGCAGATCCCTGCTGCGACACGACCAGAGGCGGGCCCACTCATGACGGAGATCCGCGAGAACGCACGGCCTGCCGAAGAGCGCATCACCACCGAGGGCCCGGTCTACACCGTCACCGGCGGGGACTGGGACACGCTCCTCGACGAGGAGCACGACGACCGCATCGTCATCAACATGGGCCCGCAGCACCCGTCCACCCACGGCGTGCTGCGGTTGGTGCTGGAGCTGGAGGGCGAGACCGTCACCCAGGCCCGCTCGGTGATCGGCTACCTGCACACCGGGATCGAGAAGAACTGCGAGTACCGCACCTGGACCCAGGGCGTCACGTTCGTGACGCGCATGGACTACCTCGCGCCGCTGTTCAACGAGGCCGCGTACTGCCTGGGCGTCGAGAAGCTGCTCGGGATCGAGGTGCCGCGGCGTGCGCAGGTGGCACGGGTACTGCTCATGGAGCTCAACCGGATCGGCTCGCACCTGGTGTGCCTCGCGACCGGTGGCATGGAGCTCGGCGCGCTGACGGGCATGACGGCCGGCTTCCGGGAGCGCGAGGAGGTGTTGCACCTGCTCGAGTTCCTCACCGGCCTGCGCATGAACCACGCCTTCATCCGCCCCGGCGGCCTCGCGCAGGACTTCCCCGAGGGCTGGGCCGAGAAGGTCACCGACTTCATCGCCGTGATGCGCTCGCGGCTGCCGGACTACGACAAGCTCCTCACCGGTCAGCCGATCTGGCGCCAGCGCCTCGAGGGCGTCGGCTACCTCCCGTTGGACGGGTGCCTCGCGCTCGGCGCCACCGGACCGATCCTGCGCAGCGCGGGCCTGCCCTGGGACCTGCGGAAGATCGAGCCGTACTGCGGCTACGACGAGTACGACTTCGAGGTTCCCACCGCGACGGAGGCGGACTGTTACGCACGCTACCGGTTGCGGGTCGCCGAGATGCACGAGTCTCTCAAGATCGTCGAGCAGGCCGTGGAGAAGATGGAGCCGGGCCCGGTGATGGTCGCCGACCGCAAGGTCGCGTGGCCTGCCCAGCTGTCGGTGGGCAGCGACGGCATGGGCAACTCGCTCGAGCACGTCCGCAAGATCATGGGCCAGTCGATGGAGGCGCTGATCCATCACTTCAAGCTGGTCACCGAGGGCTTCGCGGTGCCGTCGGGCCAGGTGTACTCGACGGTCGAGTCACCCCGCGGCGAGCTGGGCTACCACCTGGTCTCCGACGGCGGCACGCGGCCGCTGCGCGTGCACGTCCGCGAGCCCAGCTTCGTGAACCTGCAGACGATGCCCGCGATGAGCGAGGGCGGCATGGTCGCGGACGTCATCGCCGCCGTCGCGAGCATCGACCCCGTCATGGGAGGTGTGGACCGATGACACGTCGGCCGAGCGGAGCGAGGACGCCATCATGACACTGCCGGAGGGGCAGCCCGAGAGCCTCGGCAACGGGCTGGCGCCGGGCGAGGTCCACTGGGATCCCGCTGTACCCGAGCAGTCACCGCTCACACCCGTCTTCGACGAGGTGACGCGGCGGCGCACCGCGGAGATCATCGCCCGGTACCCGCAATCCCGTTCGGCGCTGCTGCCGCTGCTGCACCTGGTGCAGTCGGTCGAGGGCTACGTCAGCCAGGACGGCATCCGCTACTGCGCCGAGGTGCTGGAGCTCAGCACGGCCGAGGTCTCGGCGGTCGCGACGTTCTACACGATGTACAAGCGCACGCCGTGCGGCGAGCACCTGGTCAGCGTGTGCACGAACACGCTGTGTGCGGCGCTGGGCGGCGACGAGGTCTACGCCCGGCTGTCGCAACGGCTGGGTAGCCCCGGGAAACCTCTCGGCCACGAGGAGACGGCGGGGGAGCCCGGCACGCCAGGGTCGGTCACGCTGGAGCACGCCGAGTGCCTGGCGGCGTGCGACTTCGCCCCGGTGCTGCAGGTGAACTACGAGTACTTCGACAACCAGACCGCCGAGTCCGCGACGGCTCTGGTCGATGCGCTGCGCCGGGGTGAGCGGCCGATGCCGACCCGCGGGGCGCCCCTGACGGACCTGCGGACCGTCGAGCTGGAGCTGGCCGGGATCTTCCCGGACCTCGCCGCGGCCGTCACCGGCAACTCGATGGCCCCGGAGACGCTCCGCGGCGCGCAGATGGCCACACAGCACGGCTGGACGGCGCCGGCGATGCCGGACACACCACCTGCCCTGCCGAACGTCCCGGAGAAGAAGTGAGCCCCGGAGAAGTGAACACATGACCGAACCGACCCCGCTGGACCCCCTCACCCCGGTCCTCACCCGCCGCTGGCAGAGCCCGCGCGCGTGGTCCATCGAGGCCTACGAGCAGCTCGAGGGCTACAGCGCGTTGCGCTATGCGCTGCGGGGCCACCCGGACCAGCTGATCGAGCTGGTCAAGGAGTCCGGGCTGCGCGGCCGAGGCGGCGCGGGCTTCCCGACGGGCATGAAGTGGGGCTTCATCCCCCAAGGCCCCACCGGTCCGGGCGCCAAGCCCAAGTACCTGGTGGTGAACGCGGACGAGGGCGAGCCGGGTACCTGCAAGGACATCCCGACGATGATGGCAGACCCGCACTCGCTGATCGAGGGTT
>JAQSWF010000137.1 GCA_029266775.1 Pseudonocardia sp. | reverse complement strand
TGCGCGCAGCTGCTGCTCAACGGGCCGCCGGTGCTCGTCCCGGCGCTCGCGCAGAACGAGCTCGAGGTCACCCGCGCCGGGCAGTTCCTCGCGGCGTTCACCCTCGCCCGGGTCCCGCTGTTCCTCGTGGTGCCCCTGCAGACCGCGCTGCTGCCGATGCTCACCGGCGTGCTGCACGCCGGGGATCGGACGGCGCTGCGCCGGGTGCTCGTCCGGCTGTCTGCCGGGCTGGCGGTGCTCGGCGCGGTGGCGCTGGCACTGGGCTATCTGGTCGGCCCGCTGCTGGTCGGCCTGATCTTCGGCGACCAGTATGTGCTCGGCGGCCGGGACGTCGCGCTGCTCGCCGTTGGCGTCGCCGCGCACATCGGGCTCATCCTCGTCACGCAGGTACTCGTGGCGTCGGCCCGTCACCGGCTGGTGGCGTGGAGCTGGCTGACCGGTGTCGTCGTCGCCACAGTCGTCCTCCTCCTCGTGCCCGACCTGCTGCTCGGCGCCGAGCTGGCGTTCCTCACCGGCTCGGTGACCGGGTGGTTGGTCGCAACCCTGCTGGTCCTCACCACCGGACGAGAGCGAGAGCTGCAGCGTGCCTGACACCCCTCCCGACGACCTCGCCGTTGCCCTCACGTACTACTCCCCGTACGTCTCGGGCCTGACGAACATGGCCCGCGACATCGCGGAGGGCCTGGCGGCCCGTGGCCGCCGCGTCACCGTCGTCACCAGCCACTTCGACTCCGGCCTCCCGTGGGAGGAGGAGATCAACGGGGTCCGCGTGCTGCGGGCCCCGGTGCTGGCGCGCGTGGGCCGCGGCGTGATCAGCCCACAGCTCGTGGCGCTCGCCCGGCGGACGCTCAGCCGCGCCCGGGTGGCGTCGCTGCAGCTGCCGATGCTGGAGGCCGGCGCGATCGCGGCCGGGCTGCGCACCCCGCTCGTCTCGACCTACCACTGCGACGTCACGCTGCCGCCCGGTTTGATCAACGACGTGCAGCGGGTGGTCGTCGACGGCTCGAACCGGCTGGCCATGCGCCGCTCCGCCGCCGTTGCGGTGACCAGCGAGGACTACGCGCGGCACAGCCGCATGTGGCGCTGGATCGCGCCGGCCGTGCAGGTCGTCCCGCCGCCGTGCCCCGCGCCGCCTCCCGGGCAGCCCACGTACCGCGAGACCGACGGCCCGCACATCGGGTTCCTCGGTCGCATCGTGCGGGAGAAGGGCCTGGAGCACCTCGTCCGCGGCTTCCGGGCGCTGCCCGACCCCGACGCGCGCCTGCTCATCGGGGGCGACTTCACCCACGTCGCCGGTGGCAGCGTGATCGCTCAGGTGCGTGCGGCCATCGACGGCGATCCGCGGGTCCGGCTGCTCGGCTTCGTGCCCGAGGAGCGCCTCGGCGAGTTCTACGCCTCGCTGGACGTGTTCACCCTGCCGTCGGTGAACGCCTTCGAGGCGTTCGGCATCGTCCAGGCGGTCGCGATGCTGGCCGGCGTGCCGGTGCTCTCCAGCGACATCCCGGGGGTGCGCCAGCCCGTCATGCAGACCGGCTTCGGCACGCTGGTGCCGCCCGCGGACGAGGCCGCCATCACGCGCGGCCTGCAGGAGCTGTACACGAACCCGCCGGACCGGGAGGTCGGCTCGGACCGGGCCCGTCGGGCGTTCTCCGTGGCCAACGTGCTCGACACGTACGAGGTGCTGCTCGACAAAGCCGCTCCTCCGCACGCACCGTGACCACCGAGCCCACGCCGTTCGACGCCGAGTACTACCTCGCGAACGGCCAAGCGGGGGACCGGCCCGCGCTGCGCTGGTACGTCCGTTTGGTGCGCCGCTACTGCGGCCCAGGGCCCTACCTGGACTACGGCTGCGGTACCGGTCACCTGCTCCGGCGGCTGTCGATGCTCGGGCCGGCCACGGGCCTCGAGGTCTCGACGTGGGCGGCGGACACCGCTCGACGCACCGCCCCGTCGTGCCCGGTCTTCGACAACCCCGACGACCTGCCCACCGACGGCTTCGCCGTACTCACAGCCGTGCACGTCCTCGAGCACCTCGACGACACCGCCGCCACGGCCGCGGCGGCGACGTGGCGGCGGGTGCTGCGGCCCGGCGGCCGCGCTCTCGTCGTGACGCCGGACCTCGCCGGCCGTGGCGTCGCGCTGTGCGGCCCGCAGTGGCTCGGCTACCGCGACGCCACCCACATCAACCTCAAGCCGCACGCGCAGTGGCGCGCCTTCCTGGTCGAACACGGCTTCGATGTGCTGCGCCACGGCAGCGACGGACTGTGGAACGTGCCGTACGGGCGGCTGCCCCGGCCCCTCGACGCTGCGGTGCACGCGGGGCCGTCGCTCGCGCAGTTCCTGGCCGGGCGGCTGTTCCTCGCGCCGGGCAGCGGCGAGTCGTCGGTGTTCGTCGTCCACCGCCGCCCGTAGCCCCCCGCGACGCCCCCCACCCCCGCGAGTCGCTACAAACTGGCGCGCGAGTCGGTACGTCTTGGTGGGCGAGACGGTATGCGAGTTTCCGAGACTGCCGCCGAGCTGCTCCGTCGGCCCCCGCGGGTGTGACCAACTTGTGCCAACTCGCGCGCCCATTCGTAGCGACTCGCGCGGGGGCCCCGGGTCGGCTCAGCCGGGCAGCCGGCGGAAGACGGGACGCGGGAGGTGCCGCAGCACGCTCATCACCGCGCGCAGCGGCTTCGGCGCCCAGACCTGCTCCTGGCGGTTGCGCACGGCGTCGACGACCACCGCGGCGACCGCCTCGGGCGTCGTCGAGAACGGCGCCGGTGTGTGGCCCTCGGTCATCCGCGAGTGCACGAAGCCGGGGCGCACGACCGTCACGCCGACCCCGTCGGGCCGCAACGCCTCGGTCAGTCCGGTGTAGAACGCGTCGAGGCCGGCCTTGGTGGAGCCGTAGACGAAGTTCGACCGCCGCGGGCGCTCGCCGGCCACCGACGACATCGCAACGATCGCGCCGTGGCCCTGCTCGCGCATCCGCTCGCCGAGCCCCACGCCCACGGCGACTGCCGCGGTGTAGTTCACGGTCGCGAGCTCGACTGCCGCGTCGACCTCCGTCCACGCCTTCTCCGCGTCGCCGAGCAGCCCGAATGCGACGATCGCGACGTCGACGTCCCCGCCGGCGAAGGCCTTGCGGATCACGTCGGCGTGGGTGTCGAGGGCACGGGCATCGAAGTCGACGGTCTCGACCGCGCAGCCGAGCTTCTCGACGCGCACCTTTGCCTCGTCCAGGCGCGCCGACGGCCGGCCGGCCAGCACCACGCGCATCGGGCGGTCGTTGGCGAACGCCTCGACCACGGCCAGCCCGATCTCGGACGTGCCGCCCAGCAACAGCACGCTCTGGGGGTTGCCCACGGCGTCGATCAAGGGATGCTCCGTTCCGTACCGATCACGATGTCAGCCCCAGCCTCCGAGCCATGTCCGAGACGAACACGCCTTCCGGGTCGGTCGCGTCACGCACCTTGCGCCACTCGTCGAACCGCGGGTAGCCGCGCCGGAAGTTGGCCCCGGTCGTCCGCGACTCCTTCGCCAGGTAGAGCCGCCCGCCGGCGTAGAGCACCAGCTCGTCCAGCTCGTCGCAGAAGCGGTGCAGACCGGACGCGATCGGGAAGTCGACCGTCACGGTCCACCCCGGCTGCGGGAACGACAGCGGTGCCTGGTTCCCGGCCCCGAACCGCTTGAGCACGTTCAGGCCGGACGAGTGTCGGGATGCTGCGATCCGCTCGGCAATGCGCCGCAGCGTCGCCTCCTCGCCGAAGGGCACGAGGAACTGGTACTGGAGGAACCCGCGCGAGCCGTACACGCGGTTCCAGTCCCCGAACAGGTCCAGGACCTGGTAGAAGGCCGTGATGTTCTGGATCGCGCCGCGGTCGCGCCGGGGCTTCGTGTGGTACCAGAGCTCGCTGAATGCGCGCAGCGTCGCGGGATTGGCCAGCCCGTTCGGGAAGACGTCGGGAAAGGTGAGCAGCTGCGGGGCGTCGAACTTCAGCGGGTCGCGACGCTGCGTGGGCGACAGCTGGTCCAGCGTGGCGAGCGAGCCGCGCGTCAGGACGGCGCGCCCGAGCTTCGCCCCCGTGGTGGTGGTGTCGAACCAGGCAGCGGAGTAGTCGTACGTGTCGTCGGAGCCGTCGGTGAGCAGCTCGAGGAGCTCGTCGAGGTCCCGGGTGCGGTCGGTGTCGACGACGAAGTACGCCGACTCGGTGCGTTGCAGCTGCACGGTCGCTCGCACGATCACGCCGGTCAGCCCCATGCCGCCGACCGTCGTCCAGAACAGCTCGGCCTCGGGCCCGTCGGGGGTCAGTGTGCGGATCGAGCCGTCTGCGGTGACCACGTCCATCGCCAGGACGTGGTTGCCGAAGCTCCCCTTGGTGTGGTGGTTCTTGCCATGGACGTCCGCGCCGAACGCGCCGCCGACCGTGACCTGTCGCGTGCCCGGCAGTACCGGCACCCACCACCCCAGCGGCAGCGCTGCGCGCATGAGGGTGTCGAGGCTGACCCCACCGTCGACGACCGCGACGCCGGTGTCGGCGTCGATCGCCGGCGGGGCGGCCAGGCCCGTCATGTCCAGAACCGTGCCCCCGGCGTTCTGCGCCGGGTCGCCGTACGAGCGCCCGAGGCCGCGGGCGATGATCCCGCGCGGTCCCGCCGCGGTCACGACGGCCGCGACCTCGGCCGCCGTGCGAGGGGTGACGATGCGCGCGGTGCTGGGCGCGGTGCGCCCCCAGCCACTCAGGCTCCCGGTGTGTGCCATCGGATTCAGGCTACGCGGCGATCGAAAACGGCCGGCGGACGGCTTCTATGCTGGCAGGGGTGAGTGGTGAGTCCTCGCGCGGCATCCGGATCTCCGACACCGACCGTGAACGGGCTGCAGGGCGCCTGCAGCAGGCGCTCGCGGAGGGCCGGATCACGCTCGACGAGCTCGAGGAGCGGCTGACCACGGTGTACGCGGCCCGCTACGCCGCCGATCTGCGGCCGCCCTTCGCCGACCTGCCGGGCGACGACATCGTGGCCGTTCCGCCGCCGGCCGCGCCGCCGGAACGTCCGCTGGTGCTGCGCAGCGGGGCGGGCTCGCTGCGCCGGAGCGGGACGTGGACCGTGCCGAGCCGCATCCGGGTGCAGACCGTGCTGGGCTCCGTGCTGCTCGACTTCGCCGGCACGACCCTCCCGCCCAGGGTCGATGTGACGCTGGAGCTCGGCGCCGGCTCCGCCCGGCTGCTGCTACCAGACGGCGCGACGGCGGACGTCGACGGCATGGTCTCGGCGATGGGCAGCATCCGCAGCCGGGTGGGCTCGATCCCGGTGCCGGGCCGCACCCACTTCCGGGTGCACGGGCGCAGCGCCATGGGCTCGGTGACCGTGCGCCACCGCTACCGGTTCGCCGGCTTCCGGTTCTGACCTTGCCTTCCACGCCGCCGGTTCGCGGCGGCTACCCTGCCCCGGTGACCGCGATCAGCCCCGTGCCCGCCGCGCGCACCGGCGTCGGCGCCCAGCTGGCCCGCTTCATCGCTGTCGGCGCGCTGTCGGCGCTCGTCGACTTCGGCGTCTACCAGCTGCTCCTGCACCTGGGGCTGTGGGTGCACGCGGCCAAGGCGATCAGCTTCATCCTCGGCACCACCACCGCCTACGTGCTGAACCGCCGATTCACCTTCACGTCGTCGGCCGGCGGCCGCGGCCGGTTCGCCGGCTTCGTCGCGCTGTACGCCACCACCTTCGCGCTCAACGTCGGCGTGAACGCGCTCGCCCTCGCGGCGCTCCCGGCGATGCCGCTGCGGTACACGGTGGCGTGGGTGATCGCCCAGGGCACGGCGACGGCGGTCAACTTCGTGATGCTCCGCACGGTCGTCTTCCGCCACTGACACGCCGGGGCTCGGGCTACGCCCGGTCGAACCGCTCCGATCGCCCCTGTCGGCGCAGTCGCGCCCACTCGAGCAACCCCCGGAGGTCCCGGCGGGTGACGAGGAAGAACCAGACGAATCGCGGGATCTCCAGAAGCCCGACCCGCCGCATGCCCGGCCGGCTCACGAGGTAGCCGCGGTTGCGGTACGTGTAGTAACGCTTGGCGGCGTCGTCCGGGTGCTGGGCGTGCAGGCGCCCGAGCAGCATCGGCTTGTTGTCGTCCATCCCGCGCGGGTGCAGGTACGCCGCGCGCAGGCTGGTGCCGAACGGGAGCCGCGAGCGGACGAGCCGCCGGTGTAGCTCCACCTCGTCGCCGCGGACGAACAGCTGCAGGTCCGGCACGCCGATCATCTCGAGCGTGGCGGCGCGGAACAGTGCGCCGTTGAAGAACGCCGCGATGTCCGGCAGGAGATCGCCGTCGCCCGCGGCTGTCAGCGCCGCGCGGGAGCGGTGCCAGGTGAGACCGCGCCGGACCGTGAACGCCAACCGGTCCGGCTGACCGGCGTCGACCACCACCGGCGAGACGGCCGCCAGCGCGCGCCGCTGCGCGGTGTCGACGAGCGTCGCGAGCACGCTCTCGTCCGCAGCGCGCCCGTCGTCGTCGCCGAGCCACACCCAGTCCGCGCCGAGGGCGAGCGCGTGCAGCATCCCGAGGGCGAACCCGCCCGCGCCACCGAGGTTGCGCCACGACGGCAGCCAGGTCGCCGGCATTCCGCAGGCCTCGACGACCTCGCGGGCAGGCTCGTCCGGCCCGTTGTCCACGACGATCACGTGGGCGATCGGGTGCGTCTGCTTCGCCATCGCGGCGAGCGAGTCCACGAGCTGCGCGGCGCGGTGCCGGGTGACGACCACCGCGACGACCGAGCCGGCGGGCAGCGGCCCAGGGCGAGGCGGCGCCGTCACCGGCCCAGCTCGGCCAGCACGTCGCGGCCCTTGTAATGGTGCAGCACCTCGCGCAGCGGGCCGTGCTCGCGGACCGTGCCGTGCTCCAGCCAGACCGCGGTGTCGCACAGATCGGCGAGGAACTCGTCCGAGTGCGAGGCGAACACGAGGATTCCCGAGCGCTCGACCAGCTCGAAGAGCCGCGTCCTTGCTTTCGCGAGGAACTCCGCGTCGACCGCGCCGATGCCCTCGTCAAGCAGCAGGATCTCGGGGTCGATGCTGGTGACGACGCCGAGCGCGAGCCGGATCCGCATGCCCGTGGAGTAGGTCCGGAGGGGCATCGACAGGTAGTCGCCGAGCTCGGTGAACGACGCGATGTCGTCGACCCGGGCCTCCATCTGCTTGCGGGTCATGCCGAGGAACAGCCCGCGGATGAGGATGTTGTCCAGCCCGGAGATCTCCGGGTCCATCCCGACCGCCAGGTCGAACACCGGCGCGACCTTGCCCTGCACGATCGCCCGGCCCCGCGTGGGCTCGTAGATGCCCGACATCAGCCGCAGCAGCGTCGACTTGCCCGCGCCGTTGTGCCCGACGAGCGCGACGCGGTCCCCCCGGCGGAGGGACAGCGTGATGTCGCGCAACGCCTCGATGATCGGCACTTTCGAATCCGTCCCGATCCGGCCACCTGCCCGGCCCAGGACGGCCTTCTTGAGTGAGCGCGTCTTGGCGTCGAAGATCGGGAAATCGACGGCGGCGTCGGCGATGTCGATGCGTGGGTCGGGCGTGCCCTCGGTCACGGCACTCACACCCAGTACGCGACACGCGCGCGGTAGTTGCGCAGGGCGAGCAGCGAGACGGCACAGCCGACGACGGTGATCACTCCGACGATCACCCAGTGCCGCCAGATGATGTCCTGGCCGAGCAGCGGCTGACGCAGGATCTCGACGAAGTGCATCACCGGGTTCAGCTCGACGTACGCCGCCAGCGGGTTCGTGCGCAGCCGCTCGTAGGACCACACGATCGGGGTCATGAAGAACAGCAGCTGCGTGAGGCTGGCGATGATCGGCGGGATGTCCCGGAACCGCGTGGCGATGATGCCGCACAGCATCGCCGCCCACAGCCCGTTCAGGACGAGCAGCACGAACGCGGGCACGGCGAGCAGCACGGACGCGCTCAGTGGCTGCGGGAAGATGATCACTAGCAGGAGCCAGATCACGAGGTTGTGGGCAAAGAACAGCATCTGCCGCCACACCAGCCGATAGATGTGCAGGCTGATCGGCGCCGGCAGGAAGCGGATCAGGCCCTCGTTCGCGATGAAGACCTCGCTGCCCTCGAGGATGCAGCCGTTGACGAAGTTCCAGATCAACAGGCCCGTGGCCACGTAGGGCAGGAACGTGGCGATCGGCTCGCCGAACAACGCCCCGTAGAGGATGCCCATGGCCGTGGCGATGACGCCCATGCTGATGCTGATCCACAGCGGGCCCAGCACCGAACGCCGGTAGCGCTGCTTGATGTCCTGCCAGCCGAGGTAGCCCCACAGGGAACGCTGCCGCCAGCCCTGGCGGAGGTCGCCGAACGCCCGCTGCCAGCTTCGTGGGCCAGGGACGTCCGGAACCACCGGCGCCGACGACCCGCCGCCGTCTGTCCGGTGCTCACCGGTGGTCACGGGGGGCGCCACGCCGCGAGGGTACCGACGGAGTTCGACGATTCTGACCCACCCCGGCCCTACAGGTACTGGCCGGTACCCCGGCCCATGCCCTCCGGCGCGCCCGGCCCCGGGAGCGGGGCACCTGCCGGAAGGCCGCGCCGCATCTGCTCCAACTGCGCGCGCGCCGCCATCTGCTGGGCCATCAACGCCGTCTGGATGCCCTGGAACAGACCTTCCAACCAGCCGACCAGCTGCGCCTGGGCGATCCGCAGCTCGGCGTCGGACGGCGTCGTGTCGGTGCCGAACGGCGAGCTCAGCCGGTTCAGCTCGTCACGCAACTCGGGGGCGAG
>JAQSWF010000307.1 GCA_029266775.1 Pseudonocardia sp. | reverse complement strand
CGGGTGCCTTTGGTTCGCATGGCAGAGGTCGTCGCGCGCTCGATCGTGCCGACTCGCGCGCCGATTTGTGCCGACTCGCGCGCCGATTTGTGCCGACTCGCGCGCCGATCTGCCGACTCGCGCGCCGATCTGTGCCGACTCGCGCGCCACAGCGTAGCGACTCGCGCGGGGGGCTGTTGCTGTGTAATGTCGTAATCAGCAACGACAGGAGGTGACGTGATGACCGGACGGATGCACGGACGGTGGCATGGTCCCGGCGGACGCGGTGGGCGGCCCGGGCGCGGTGGCTGGCAGCAGGCGGATCTGCCCCCGGCCGACGACGCCGCGGCATGGCTCTCGGGGCGGCTGCCGGACGGGTGGTTCGTCGGCACGCCGGAGGTCACGGTGGACCGCGAAGAGATCATCGTCGTCGGCGAGCTGCCGGCGCTGGAGGGCGAGTTCCCGGACACCGAGGCCGGTCGGGCAGACCGGGCGGCTGCCGCGGCGGGTCGCATCTCCCGGTTCCGCGAGTCCACCCGCGACGACCGCATCGAGATTGCGCGGCAGGCGGAGCACCGCTACCAGCGGAAGGTGGCCTGGGGTGCCCGCCTCGGCGGGCAGACCGAGCTGTTCACGGTCGCGTCCGTCCCGGTCATGACGCGCCTGCGCCAGCCCGAGCGGGTCGTGCTCGACACCCTCGTCGACGCCGGCGTGGCCCGGTCCCGCTCCGACGCGTTGGCATGGGCGGTGCGACTGGTCGGGCAGCACGCCGACGAGTGGCTCACCGAGCTGAGGTCTGCCATGGCCAAGGTCGACGATCTGCGCGCCAAGGGTCCCACCGGCGAGGGCTGATTCAGCCCGAGAACAGCGTCAGCCAGATCGCGATGTGGTGGCAGACCGCCGCCAGCACCGTCGCGGCGTGGAAGAACTCGTGGTAGCCGAACGTGTTCGGCCAGGGATCGGGACGGCGCAGCGCGTACATGATCCCGCCGGCGCTGTAGAGCGCGCCGCCGACCAGCAGCAGCACCAATGCGGCAACCCCGCCCCCGCGCAAGAGGTCCGGCAGCACGAGCACCGCCACCCAGCCCAGCGCGAGGTAGATCGGTACCCCGACCCAAGCCGGCGCGTACGGCCACGCGGTCTTGAGCACCACGCCGGCCACCGCGCCGCCCCAGACCACGGCGAGCACCCACTGGGAGGTCGTCGTATCCATCGCCAGTGCCGCCACCGGGGTGTAGGACCCGGCAATGAACAGGAAGATCATTGAGTGGTCGAGGCGGCGCATCACCGTCCGGCTGCGGGGCGAGCTCCACGTGCGCCGGTGGTACAGCGCGCTGATCCCGAAGAGCCCCAGCACCGTGACGCTGTAGACGGTGGTGGCGACCGCTTCGTCGCCCCCGACGAGCGCGGCGGACACCGCGATCATGGTCGCGCAGGCCGCGATCGACACGGCGAACGACCAGAAGTGCAACCACCCACGCAGCCGTGGCTTGATCAGCGGCGGGTCCTCGGGAGGCGGACGCCTCCCCGTGGTCTCGCCGGTCCTCACGAAGGCGACACTACGACACGAGCGGCCCGCGTCCCGGCCCCGCGGCCCAGGGCTCCCGACCGGCGGGAGAGCCCCGCGTACGCTCATCGCCTGTGGCCGTGCGTGACCTGCTGTATGCGCTGTACGAGCGCAGAATCAGCCGGCAGCTCACCGCAACTCACGCGCAGCGCCCCCGTCATGTCGCTCTCATGCTCGACGGCAACCGCCGCTGGGCGCGCGACGCGGGCTTCGCGGACGTCAACACCGGCCACCGCGTCGGCGCAGCCAAGATCGAGGACCTGCTCGGCTGGTGCGACGAGGCCGGCGTCGAGGTCGTCACCCTGTTCCTGCTGTCGACCGACAACCTCACGCGCCCGGCGGACGAGCTCGAGCCGCTCCTGGAGATCATCGCGGACGTCGTCGACGAGCTGAGCGACCCGGGCGCGCCGTGGCGGCTGCGGGTCGTCGGTGCCCTGGACCTGTTGCCCGCGTCGATGGCACAGCGGCTGTCGGCGGCCGCAACTCGCACCGTCGACCGGACCGGCATGCAGCTCAACGTCGCGGTCGGGTACGGGGGCCGGCAGGAGATCGCGGACGCCGTGCGCAAGCTGCTCCTGCAGCACGCCGAGACCGGCTCGTCGATCGAGGAGCTGGCCGAGGTCCTCGACGTCGACCACATCGCCGCGCACCTCTACACCTCTGGCCAGCCCGACCCCGACCTGGTCATCCGCACCTCGGGCGAGCAGCGGCTGTCGGGGTTTCTGCTGTGGCAGTCGGCGCACTCGGAGTTCTGGTTCTGCGAGGCGTACTGGCCGGAGTTCCGCAAAGTCGACTTTTTGCGGGCGCTGCGGGACTACGCAGCTCGGCACCGCCGCTTCGGCGGCTAGCTACTTCGACCTGAAGAAGTAGTGCCGGCATGACGTCCTGAGCTGCGTGTTTCTGTCGGCGAGCGTCCTTAGGGCTTGTGAGGAAATAACGTCTCGTTCGCCTGTGCAGCAGTACGGTTCGTGCTATGGCCGTCGCCGTGGAGTCGCTCGCGCGTCGTTATGAGGC
>JAQSWF010000306.1 GCA_029266775.1 Pseudonocardia sp. | reverse complement strand
GCCGGGACGACGCAGAACGACATCATCAAGGAGTACCTGTCGCGGGGGACCCACGTCTTCCCGCCCGGGCCCTCGATGCGGCTGATCACCGACATGGTCGCCTACACGGTGTCGGCGATGCCGAAGTGGAACCCGACCAACATCTGCAGCTACCACCTGCAGGAGGCCGGGGCGACGCCGGTGCAGGAGATCGCCTACGCGATGAGCACCGCGATCGCCGTCCTGGACTCGGTGCGCGACTCCGGCCAGGTGCCGCAGGAGCGCTTCGGTGAGGTGGTCGCGCGCATCTCGTTCTTCGTCAACGCGGGCGTCCGCTTCGTCGAGGAGATGTGCAAGATGCGGGCGTTCACGCAGCTCTGGGACGAGCTGACCCGCGAGCGCTACGGCGTCGAGGACCCCAAGCACCGCCGCTTCCGCTACGGGGTGCAGGTCAACTCGCTGGGGCTGACCGAGGCGCAGCCGGAGAACAACGTCCAGCGGATCGTGCTGGAGATGCTCGCGGTCACCCTGTCCAGGGACGCCCGCGCCCGGGCCGTGCAGCTCCCGGCGTGGAACGAGGCGCTCGGTCTGCCCCGGCCGTGGGACCAGCAGTGGTCGCTGCGGCTCCAGCAGGTGCTGGCCTACGAGACCGACCTGCTCGAGTACGACGACCTGTTCACGGGCTCGGTCGTCGTCGAGCGGAAGGTCGCCGAGCTCGTCGAGGGCGCCCGCGAGGAGATCGCCCGGGTGCAGGAGATGGGCGGTGCGGTCGCCGCCGTCGAGTCCGGCTACATGAAGGGCCAGCTGGTCGCCTCGCTCGCCGAGCGGCGCCGTCGGATGGAGAGCGGGGACGACGTCGTCGTCGGCGTGAACCGCTTCGAGGGCACCGAGCCCAACCCGCTGCTGGCCGACCTCGACGCGGCGATCCAGGTGGTCGACCCCGCGGTGGAGGCCGCCGCCTGCGACTCCGTGCGGAAGTGGCGGGCCGAGCGCGACCCGCGGCCGGTGCAGCAGGCCCTCGACCGGTTGCGCGAGGCCGCCGGTACGGACGAGAACCTGATGGAGGCCACCCTGGAGTGCGCCCGCGCGGGCGTGACGACGGGGGAGTGGGCCGGCGTGCTGCGCGAGGTGTTCGGCGAGTACCGGGCGCCGACCGGCGTCGCCGCGGCCGCCGGCGGTGGCGAGGCCGACGCGACGCTGGCCGACGTCCGCGAGCGGGTCCGCGCCACGGGTGAGGAGCTCGGCGGGCGGCTGCGCCTCCTCGTCGGCAAGCCCGGCCTCGACGGGCACTCCAACGGCGCCGAGCAGATCGCCGTCCGCGCGCGCGACGCCGGCTTCGAGGTGGTCTACCAGGGCATCCGGCTGACCCCGGCGCAGATCGTCAGCGCCGCGGTCGAGGAGGACGTGCACGTCGTCGGACTGTCGGTGTTGTCGGGCTCGCACCTGCAGGTGGTGCCGGCGGTGCTGCGCGGGCTGCGGGAGGCCGGCCTGGACGACGTCCCGGTGGTCGTCGGCGGGATCGTGCCCGACAGCGACGCCCGCCGGCTGCGCGAGCTGGGCGTGGTCCGGGTCTTCACGCCCAAGGACTTCGGGCTGACCGACATCATGGGCCAGATCGTGGACGTGGTCCGCGAGGCCAACGGCCTCGACGTCCGGGTGCCCGCCAGGATCTGACGGGGTCGGAGCGCAGGTCCTGCGCTCCCACCCCGCTAGATGTACCCGGCCATCAGGTTGGTGTCAGGCGGCTGATCGGCGGCATCCCGCCGAGTGCGCTGTGGCGGCGTCGAGTGTTGTAGTGCTCGAGCCAGGGGGCAAGGGCGGCAGCGCGTTCGGTGTTGCTGGTGAAGACCTGGCGGTAGGCCCATTCGGTGACCAGGGTGCGGTTGAGGCGTTCGACCTTGCCGTTCTGCCAGGGGCAGTGCGCCTTGATGAACTTCTGCCGCGCGCCGAGCGAGGCGCACACGCCGCGGAGTGAGTACTTGTAGGCCCAGGCATTGTCGGTCATCACCCGCTCGATCCGGTCGATGCCGTGGGCGGCGAAGTAGGCCGCGGCCCGGGTGAGGAACGCCGCGCAGGTGGCGCCCTTCTCATCGGGCAGGACCTCGGAGTAGGCCAGCCGGGAGTGGTCATCGACCAGAGAGTGGACGTAGTCGTAGCCGATTCGGGTGGCCCGGTCGCGGCTGGTGCGACTGCCACCGCGGCCGTGCGCGCGCCAGCCGCCGCCGTCGGGGATGCGACCGAGCTTCTTGACGTCCATGTGCACCAGCTCGCCGGGCCGGGACCGCTCGTAGCGGGTGGCGGTCTGCTTGGAGGAGCGGATCACTTCACCGGTCATCGGGTCCAACTCGCACAGCCGGGGCTGCCCGCGGCGGGCCAGGACCCGGGACACGGTGCGGGCCGGCACGCCCAGTTCGGCGCCGATCCAGTCCGGACCGCGGCGGTGGTCGGTCCGTGTGGCCACGATGCGGTCCTCGACCTCGACCGTCGTCGGTCGGGCTGGTGTGCGGGCGGCTGGAGCGATCAGCCAGCCCCGCCTCGCCCTCGGTGGCGTAGCGGGTGATCCAGGTCCGCACGCACTTGCGGGAGATCCCCATCGCCGCGGCGATGTGCGCCTGCCGCCAGCCGGCTTTGTGCCGGTCGACGATCAGCTTGCGGCCGAGGACGGTCGTGCGGGCATTACCGTGGGGCACGAGAACCTCCGAGCAGGTGTTGGGCCTTCGACAAGCCACACCCCACTCGGAGGTTCTCCTTCGTTCAAACCCGACCTACGTCACCAACGTCCTGGCCGGGTACAGCTAGGAGCCTGCTGAATAAGGGGCAGGGCGCCTCGCGGCAGTCTTGGCTGCGGTGAGGTCAGCACCCGGGGGTGCGACAGAGAGGTCGCCCTGCCCGGCGTCCACGGTGGTGTGGTCGGGGCCTGGTGGTCAAGCGTTGAGCGCCCAGTGTCCGCCGGTGCCGGTGAGTCCGAGGGTGAGCAGCCGACGCAGGTTGATGGCGGCGACCCGGAGGTGCAGCCAGGCGTCGTTGGGCAGCACGCCGCGGTAGGGCACTCGGCGGGCTCCGCGGGTGATCCAGGCGATGGAACGTTCGACCATCGGCCGGTGCCGTCGGTAGACGGCCTGGAAGTCCGGGTCCGCGGCGTGCGCTCGGTGGGCGCGAGTCAGGGCGTCGTGCTCGGCCACCAGCACACTGCGGCCGCGGGTGCTGGTGGTGCACCGGGCCCGCAGCGGGCATCGGGTGCACCGGTCACCGAAGCGCGCGATGCGTGTGCCCGGGGTGTAGCCAACGGTGTGCCCGGCGGGGCAGGTCACCGTGCCGGCCGACTCGTCGATGGCGAAGTCCGCGGCGGTGAACCCGCCGGAGATCAGGGAGTGCAGCGGCCAGGGCTTGATCACCGCGGTGTGCCCGGCGGCGGCCAGCGCGGCGAGCATCGCCTCGGTGCCATAGGCCGAATCGGCCAGCACCTGCACCGGTGCGTCGATCGTGCGGTCGGCGGCGAGCAGGCCGAGGCCGACGGCGCCGTCGCCGGTGTCCGGGCCGCTGGCGCGGGTCAGCGTGCAGCCGGTGATCAGCCCGGTGTCCGGTTCGGCCACCAGATGGGCCTTGAACCCGTCGACCCGGCGAGTCACGGTCTTGTGCGCGTGCCGGGCGTCGGGATCGACGGTGGAGATGATCCGGTCTTCGGCGACCCGCCGGGCGATGCGCCACCGCCCGTCGGTGCCGTCACTGCCCTCGGCCGGCTCGACGTCCTGGCCGGCGATCAGCGCCAGCAGGGCGACCGCCTCGGCCGGACGCGGCGCCAGTTCCTGCTCGGGCAGGTGGCCCAGCAGCCGGTGGGCGTCGCTGACCAGCGCGTCGACCAGCTCGGCGCGGGCCTCGGCGTCGTCCCAGGCGATCTGCGGCTTGCCCGGGTCGTCGTAGTCGTGCCCGGTGCAGTGCGCCGCGACGACCTCGGCGGCACCGGGCACCTCCCGGGCCACCCGGCGGATCGCCGCGATCAGCTGGGTGACGGTGTCCTGGGTGGCGACCGCGTCGGTCAGCACGGTGGAGTCCAGCACCCGGCGGGTCTTGCCCGCCAGGGCGCCGGTGGCCGCGACCACCTCGCGGACCGCGTCGAAGATCCGCTGCGGGCGGGCCGAGGCGGCCAGCCGGCGCCGCCAGTAGGTCAGCACCGTCGGATGAAACCCGGCCGCGGCGATCGGCAGCCCGCAGGCGGCCTTCCACCGCAGATCAAAGGTCAGCGCCTCGACCGCCTCCCGATCCGAGCGGCCCTCCAGCGCTTGGAGCACCAGCACCGCGGCCACCACGTCGGCCGGCACGCTGGGCCGGCCCAGCTGGGAGGGAAACAGATCGGCGAACATCGCATCCGGAAACAGTTCGCGGCGGTGCTCGGCTAGAAACGCGAACACGCTGCCCGGCGGCAACAGGTGACCCGACACCAGCTCGGCATCCATCACCACATGCTCAGGGTGGGAAGTGCCCTGCACGACCCCCATCGTCCCGCCGCCGAAGCCCCCGATCGACAGCCTTCTTCAGCAGGCTCCTAGTAGTACTTGGTTAGGTTGGTGCTCGAGGACGGTTGCCGATGCGCTGTCCGCAGACGGTGCAGGTGCCGGTCCAGGTCGCGAGCAGTGCCTGCAGTTGGCGAAGCACGGCATAGAGACTCAGGCCGGCAAGGCCGCTTTTGGGCTGGTCCGCAGCGTGGTGATGAACAGCTGGGCGGCGGTGACCAGGGTGACGTGGCGGTGCCAGCCGGTGAAGGTGCGGCCCTCGAAGTGGTCCAGGCCCAGGCCGGTCTTGCACTCGCGGTAGTCGTGCTCGATCCGCCAGCGGATCTTG
>JAQSWF010000305.1 GCA_029266775.1 Pseudonocardia sp. | reverse complement strand
GAGCAGGCCTACGGGTTCGCGCCAGGCTCCTCGCGGTCACGCCCCCAGACGGCCGTCCGCAGGAGCGCCGTGCGCGGGTCGTGCCGTTCGTCCCAGCGCGCCAATGGTCGCCACCGCGTGGCATTCCCGCCGCTGGTCCCGTTCGCGTCGGTGAAAACCGCGCCATCCGATGCCCGTGTGCGGGAGTCATCGGTCATGGTCGGTTCTGCGCGGTGATCCGCCGTCGGGGGATTGCCGGCGGAGATGACGACGGGCGGAGGCCACGGCGCCTGGGCCGCGACTGGCGCGGCCGCGGTCCGGGGCGCGCCGGCGTCGGGATCGCCGAGGTGGTAGGGTGGCGTGTTCAACTCCGCTCTGCCGACGTAAGAAGCGACCGGTGGCGAAGAAACCCCGTACTGCTCTAATAACCCGACGAGTCCTTGTCGTGTGTAACCCCGCTGCCACAGCGCCATATCCGCCAGGGCCAGGTGCTGGTCTCCGCCGAGATCGTGCCGCCAGGTGCACGTGGCGACTAACGTTCGGGGGTCGATGACGGCTTCGCACCTCGCGGGTTCGGGCGCGGCGCGGCCGGTCGGTGGCGCGGTGGCCGCCGAGTGCCTGTCCCGTGCCGGCTCCGGTGCGCGGACTCGGGCCGGCGCGGCATGCGAGGACGGGACGGGGTGGGCCGCCGGCACGTCCAGTCGCGAGCCCAGCCCCACCATCGCCACGCCGAGCACGACCGTGGCCACCCCGATGACGAGGAGCAGGTCGCGGGGTCTTCGGGCCGGAGGTTCTCGGGTCGGCATGTCGGCTCTTCCAACCCATCGTCTCGTCGGGGGTGCGACGCATGGGACGGGGCAGGGTTCGCCCGCGGACCGTCGGCGACGTGGCATCGAGACCGACGCGGACGGCCGTGCAGCGCATGACCGTGTCGCCACTGTGCGCCCGCGGCGCGACCGACGCATTGGGAGAACTCCGCGATTCGTCGCGGACCCCGCAGAGGAGGACGTAAGGAAATCCTTAGCCGAACCGGAAGTGGAGACGAGGGGAGGGGCTCAGGCGAGTCCGTGGCGATGGATGTAGGCGACGGCGGCGGCACGGGAGGGCACGCCGAGCTTCCCCAGGAGGTTGGAGACGTGGACCCCCGCGGTCTTGGGGGTGATGAAGAGCGCGTCCGCGATCTCGCGGTCGGACAGCCCGTCGGCCAGGAGTCGCAGCACCTCCCGCTCGCGCGGGGTCAGGGCGCGGGTGATGGCCAGATCCTCCGTGCGGGAGGGAGCCGCGGCGGCCGCGGTCGCCGGCTCCGCCAACGCTTCGGCGACCGCTTCCGGGAGCGGCAGCGCCTTCCCTGCCGCCCACGCCGCGGCAAACGCCGGGTCCGGGCTCGTGGCGGGCGTGAGAGGGGCGTCGCCATCGTCGAGAACCAGGTCGACGTCGACGCCGATGGCCTCCCGCAGCGCGGCCGCCGCGCCGAGCAGGCGCGCCGCCCGCTCGGCGTGTCCCGCAGCCGCCGCCCCCTCGGCGAGGAGTTCCAGGCAGGGGATGAGCTGCCAGCGGTCGCGACGCTGCCAGTTGAGGGCGAGCCCCTCCCGGACGAGGGCGTCGCCCGCTGCCGGATCGCCCAGCCACGCGACCGTGCGGGCCAGCCCAGCCAATGCCCGCGCGGTTCCCCAGGGGCTGCCCAGCCCGCGGAACAGCGCCAGCGCCTCGTGCTGCAGGCCCCGCCGCCGCTCGCGATCGCCCTCGACGGCGGACGCCAGATTGAGGAGGCCGAGGGCGACCCAGAAGTGATCTCCTAGGGCACGGAACCGGGCGAGGGCCTCTTCGTGGCAGACCCGTCCGTCCTCGAACCGATCCTGTTGGACGGCGACCAGGCCCAGTGTCCTGAGTGCGCCGGCAATGACCGACTGGTCGTCCAGCTCTCGCCCCAGGGCGAGACACGTCTCAGCGAGTTCGGTTGCCTCACCAAGATCGCCTTGTTGCCAGGCCAGCACCCCCGCCGCGTCCAACGCGTTGGCGCGTTCGACGGACGGGACCACGGGACGCATCGCGAGCGCGCGGTCCAACCAGACCCGTCCCTCGCCAGGATGCCCCCGCATGTGCCAGAACCCCCGCAGCGCGCCCGCTAGGCGCAGCGCGCTTGGCGCGTCCCCGCGCGCTTCGAGCCAGGTCAGCGTCGCGCGCAGGTTGGGGAGCTCGGCCTCGATCCGGTCCAGCCACACTCCTTCGTCCGGCCCGTGCAGCGCCGGCGCGGCCCGCTCGGCGAACGCCAGGCAATGCGCGGCGCGGGCGCGCTGGGCGGCGTCTTCCTCGCCGGCCCCGGCCAACCGCTCCCGCCCGAACTCGCGGATCGTTTCGAGCAGAACGAAGCGGGGGTGGCTCCCGCGCGTCGGGCGACGGACGAGGTTGTGCTCGACCAGTCGCTCCAACGCCAGGAGCACCTCTGGCTCTGCCGCGTTGCCCGCCACGGCCCGCGCCGCCTCGCGCGTGAATCCGCCGGAAAAGACACAGATCTGGCGGAAGAGCGCCCGGTCGCCCGCGGGGAGGAGGTTGTAGGACCAGGCGATCGTGTCGGGGATCGTGCGCTGCCGAGCCG
>JAQSWF010000136.1 GCA_029266775.1 Pseudonocardia sp. | reverse complement strand
CGCTCACTGTCGCAGCCGCAGCGCCCGAGGGCGAGGCCGCGGCTGCGGCCGGCGCGCCGGCTCCCACAGGAGAGACGGCCAACCTGTCCGGCATCTGGCGCAGCGAGTACGCCTACTACAGCACCGGGCGGGCCGCCGAGTTCACCGACGTGCACTATGTCGTGGTCCGCCAGCAGGACAGCAACCTCTCGATCGAGAGCCTCCCGCAGTTGAGCGGGTCCGTGGTGACGATGCATCTCACCGTCGACGGACTGACCGCCACGGGCACGTGGGAGGAGCGGACGTCCCCCACCGGCTACTACAAGGGTGCGGTGTACAGGGGAGCTATTCAACTACTCCTCTCGCCGTCCGGAAGACGGATGAGCGGCCGCTGGATTGGATTCGGGAAGAACTTTCAGATCAACAACGGCGACTGGGAACTGAATCTGGAGTCGCGGTCTCTGTCCCAGCGCAGCCGCGCCGTCTACGAGGCCAAGCTGTAGGGCGGACCGGTCACGACGGCGACGATTGATTCACCGGCGGTGAATTTGCCACGCCTTACCGTATCGAGCACTCCGTATAGCATTTTCGCGACGTACACCCGTTCCAGCTCGATGCCGTGCCGCTTGTTGAAGTCGCGGATGAACCGGTCGAGTTCCGCGTTCCGTAAAGCGAAACCGCCGAAGTGGTAGTCCAGCTCGATCATCCAGTTCGTCGTCTCGTGGCCGTACTCGCGCTGGAGCCGGCGAACGTCGTCGACGAGGAATCCTCCTCCCTTGAGTGCGGAGAACCCGATGGCGCGCTTGCCCGGCGGAAGTCCGGCGGCGATGCCGGCGAGCGTGCCGCCGGTGCCACACGCACAGCAGATCACGTCGTACGGGATGGTCAGCTCGGCCGGCAGCTCGGCGGCCCCGCGCACCGCGGCCGCGTTGCTGCCGCCCTCCGGTAGTAGGAAGAAGTCGCCGAACCGCCGCCGGAGCGCGTCCACCACCTCCGGCGACCCCTTCGCTCGATACGTCGTGCGGTCGAGGTAGGTGAGCGTCATGCCCTGCTCGCGGGTGTAGGCGAGCGTCGGGTTCAGAGGCAAGTGCTCCTCACCGCGGATCACGCCGATCGTCGCGAAGCCGAGGTGGCGGCCCGCGGCGGCGACCGCGCGGATGTGGTTGGAGTACGCGCCGCCGAACGTCAGGAGCGTGTGCTGGCCGCTCGCGGCGGCCGCTGCGAGGTTGTACTTCAACTTGCGCCACTTGTTGCCCGGCAGCTCCGGGTGGATCAGGTCGTCGCGCTTGAGGAAGACCCGGACCTGACGCGCCGCCAGCGACTCGTCGTGCAGCTCCTGCACGGGCGAGGGCAGCAGCGGGTCCATCCCGGGCGGCGTCCAGCTCGACTCGGCCACCATCACGCAGTCGCCGCCTCGTCCGCGTCCGTCGATGTCGGAACCGCAGGCGCTGTCGCCCACCGCGTACCGGTGCGCACGATGACGGCTTCCTCCGCCAGCAGTCCGAGCGCACGGCTGACCGTCGACCGCGCGAGTCCGCAGTGCCCGGCGAGGTCGGGAACGGTGGGAAGCAGGTCGCCAGGCGCGAGGCGGCCCACCTCGATCGTCACTCGGAGCTGCTCGGCCAGCTCGATGTAGGTACGAATCGGCCCCGGCTCGAGCAGCACCTCCGACGCCGCCCGCCGCGTCCGGGCGACTCCGCGGGGAACGCGACCGGCGTCGCCCGGCCCGGTAGCGGCGGCGCGTTGACGCAGCACGGTCAGGTCGGTAGCCAGCAGCTCGGCGGCGCGCTGGTCAGCGGGCCGTGTCCAGGTCGCGTAATGGCGCAGGGTCGTGGCCCCGCCGTCGCTGTGGCCGAGCCGGCCAGCGGTCGTGCGCAGGTCGACGCCCGCGGCCAGCAGCTGGGTCGCGTTGAAGTGGCGAAGGTTCTTCAACGGCTCGGCGACGCCGACCTCGTCCGCGAGCGCTCGGTAGGCGTGGGTGAAGTGGTCGGGGTGCCACGGCCGCTGGCCGAGGGGGTCGGGTGAGAAGACGAACGCGTCGGCGGGCAACGTCAGCCGCGACGGCACAAGCGCGGTTGCTCGGGCAGCGAGCAGCGTCTCGAGCACCTGGACGGTGAGAGCGTCAAGGGACAACCATCGCTCGTCGTCGGTCTTCGTGCCCTTGAGCCGGCGTTGCCCGCCACGGACGACGTAGTTCGAGGCGACCCGCAGCAGACCGCGGTCGAGCGCGACGTCGGTCCACCGCAGCGCGACCAACTCGCCGCGTCGGGCGCCGCTCGTCACTGCCAACCAGAGGAACACGGCCAGCTCCTCGTCGGTGGCCGCGGCCGCGTTGAGCAGGTCGGCGACCTGCTCCGGGCGCGGCGGAAGGGCGCGCCGCCGCGCCAGCTTCGGCGGGTGTGCGTAGTCGGCCGGGTTCCGCTCGATCCAGCCCCAGGACACGGCGTAGTTCAGCGCGACCGACAGGATCGCGTGCACCCGCCGCACCGCACCGGGCGACATCGGCCGGCACACGTGTGGCTCATCGGCGCCGGGGCCATCGACGGCTTTCCGCGCCGGGCTGGAGTCGCACAGCCGGTTGCAGCGGCGCAGGTGCGTGTAGAGCCGGTCGAGGATGTCGACCCGGTGCTGCAGCTTCCGCAGCGGCATGTCCCCGAGCGCGGGCTTGAGCGTCCGCCGGATGTAGCCGGCTGTGGTGGACGCCGTGCTCAGCTCGTGGTCGACGACTTCCGTCCATCGGTCGAGCAGCACCCCGACGGTCGCGTGCTGATCCGGGCGTCGGTCCGCCTCAACGTGCGCGAGGAGTCGTTCGACGTCGGCTTCGGCATCTCGCCGGAGGCGGCGCGTCTCACCTCGCAGGTAGTTCTGGCGGCCGGTGATCGGGTCCTTCCCGGCGTATACGCGAGCGCGAAAACCGGTGCGCAGCGCCTCGATCGACCCACGTGACATGCGGCTGAAGGTAGGCCCAATGTGCGACAACATGCCACAACCCATGCCAGCGCGCAGCATGAAACGATCACAGCAGGACCCAGACAGGGAGCTGACCTGCGATTATGGTGGAGCCGCCTTGGGGAGTCGAACCCCAGACCTACGCATTACGAGTGCGTCGCTCTAACCGACTGAGCTAAGGCGGCGGATGGTGCGTGGTCGAGTGTATCTGCCGGCCCGCCGGCCTCCGGACCACGGTCACGACACCTCGGCGCCGGGTATACATCGGCGACACATCAGGCCCTCGAGGGCGAGGAGAGCAGCAGTGGCCACGCACGTGGAGCGGTCCATCGAAGTCCAGGTGCCGGTGCGCACCGCGTACGACCAGTGGACGCAGTTCGAGGAGTTCCCCCGGTTCATGTCCGGGGTGCAGGAGGTCAGGCAGGTCGGCGACGCGCTCACGCACTGGGTTGCGGAGATCGGCGGGGTTCGGCGGGAGTGGGACGCCGCCATCCTCGAGCAGGTGCCCGACGAGAAGGTTGCGTGGGCCGCCACGACCGGGGCCACGAACGCGGGCGCGGTGTACTTCACCGAGGTCGACGCCGACACCACGCGGGTGCGGCTCACGCTCGACTACGAGCCGGAGGGCATCGTCGAGCGCGTCGCGGACGTTCTGGACCTCGTCGAGCGCAAGGCGGTGGCCGACCTCGACCGCTTCAAGGAGTACATCGAGAGCCGAGGCAACGCGACCGGCGGCTGGCGGGGCACCGTGGACGAGGGCGATGTCCGTCCCGGGTCGGCGGCGGCTTCGTCCGGGGCGGCGGCCGCTGCGGCGGGATCGCCAGGTGCAGCCGACGCGGTGCCGGGCGACGTGGTCGAGGTTGGTCCGACCGGGGGCGTTCGCAGCACCCTCGAGACCGAGCCCGGCCCGGCGCACGCTGCGGCCGCACCGGGGCCGGACGACCCGAGCGCCGTGGTGCCCGGTCACAGCGGCGACCCGATCGCTATCGACGAGCAGCAGTCGACGTTGCGAACCGACTCTGACGCCGCCACCGTGTCGAGCGGCCCGACGCTCGACGACACCCGCGGCGAGGAGGCCGAGCTGGTGGGGGCCGACGACTCGGGTCGCGGCATCCTGCGGGGCTTCCCTGGGGAGCGCAGGAACCCTGATGTGGAGCCGGACGCGCCGGGCTCCGACGACTCCGGACGTGGGTTCCTCAGGGGCTACCCGGGCGAGGACGCGGCGGCCGACTACGGCGAGACCGAGAGCACGGCCGACGGCGGGGCCGGGCCGGGCGAGCGGCTCGACGAGGAGCCGCTCGTGGACGACCGTCCACCGACGGTCGGGGTCGGGCCGGGCGAGCGGGACGACGACCGCGTGCTGGACGGCAGGGACGTCACCACGGGCACGGGCGGCGCACATCGGACCGCTGACGCGGACACCGACGACCCGGACGACCCGCGGCGGCGCCCGCCGGTGTGAACGCAACCCATCACGGTGGCGTCGTGTCCGGGCGGTGATCGACACCGTGGCTGCTTGATCGTGTACTCAGCGCTGATCGACGAACGGGCACGCGGAGCTGCACGGGTGCAGCTTCTGATGCCAAAGCGTCGGTCACGCTGCCGCGAGCACGACGCCGGCGGCTACACCGGTACAGCAGGGTGGCCTTCCCCCAACCTCATCGGAGCGAGCCACCCTGCTGCACTGCCCACTACGCGGTGTCCGCCGGGATCGCCGCGAACTGCGCCGAGTCGTAGTACGTCCGCAGCTTGGAGATCTTGTCGCCATCGAGAGTGATCACGGTGACGCCGCGGTACTGGATCGGGCGGCCGTCGGTCAGGCGCGCGTCGCTGGTCCACTCGAGCGCGAACTCGTCGCTGCCCTCGACCACGTTGTGGAAGGTCGTGCTGATCGACTCGAACTGGTTGTGGTACTCCTGCCAGAACTGCTCGACCTCCCCGCGGCGCTCGCCGCGGGCATCGAGGCGCTGAGTGGTGGCGTCGTCGGCGAAGAGCGCGGCGAAGGCGGCGGCGTCGCCGTCCTTCTCGAAGGTCTGGAGCCCGTCGGCGAAGGTGCGGGCGCGGTCGTCGGAGATCTGGGTGTCGTCGGCCATGGGTCCGAACTACCCAGGTACATGCTCACCAATCGCGTCGGACATTGGTCATCCTTGCTGCAGCGTCGTGGCCATGGCCTCGAGCGCGACGAGCGGCTTGACGTTGCGGTCGAGCGCCTCGCGGCACGCCAGCACGGCCTCGAGTCGGCGCAGGACGGACTCGGGGGTCCAGTCGCGCGCGGCCCGGTGCACGTCGGCGGCCCGGTCCGGGTTCATCAGCGCGACCTCGGCGCCGCTGCCGCCAACCAGGGCGTCGCGCAGGAAAGACATGAGGTCGACCAGCGCGAGGTCCAGGACGTCGCGCTGGTTGCGCGTGTTGCGGAGCTTCTGCCGCTTCTCCAGCTCCTTCTCGGCCGCCTTCGCCCGGCGCGCGGCCGCGGCGACGCCCTTGCCGACGCCGCCGGCACCCATCGCGATGCCCAGCTCCTCGCGCTCAGCCGCATCGCGGGCGTTGCTCAGTTCGTCCGCCTCCGCCTTGGCCGCCTGGTCCAGCTCGGCCGCGGCGGCGAATGCGTCGCCGAGGCCGCGCAGCGCGAGCGGCAGCCCCAACACGCGCTCACGGCGCGCGCGGACCTCCGCGTCCGTCGCCAGGTGACGCGCCCGCCCGACGTGACCCCCGCACACCGAGGCCGCCCACTCCGCGGTGCGGCTGTCGATCCCGTCCCGCTCGACGAGCACGGCTGCGATGGCGGCGGGAGCCGGGCTGTGCAGCGGCACCCGACGGCATCGCGAACGGATCGTCACCGACACGTCGTCCGGGTGGTCCGATGGCGCGCAGAGCAGGAACACGGTCTGCGGCGACGGTTCCTCCACCGCCTTGAGCAGCGCGTTCGCGGCTCCCTCGGTCAGCCGGTCCGCGTCGGTGATGATCAGGATCTGGTACAGGGCGGTGACCGGGGATCGGGCCGCTACCTGCACGAGCTCCCGCATCTCGCGCACCGAGATGAACAGCCCCTCCGGCACGACCTCGCGGACGTCTGCGTGCGTCCCGTGCATGACGGTGCGGCACGCCGGGCACTCGCCACAGCCGTGGAACGGGCACTGCAGCGCCGCGGCGAACGCGCGCGCCGCGACCGAGCGCCCCGAGCCGGGCGGACCGGTGAACAGCCACGCATGCGTCATCGCCGCGGGATCGGCCGCGGCCGCCGACAGCTCGGCAACCGCCTCTGGCTGGCCGACCACGTCGTCCCAGACGCTCACCGCTCTCCCTCGCTGCCCTCGGTCGGGCCCCTAGTGGAACGACACAGGGCGAAGGCGCTGTGACACTGATTCGCTCGCATGCTCGCTCATCGGACGACCCGGCGCTCCGGATCCGCGACGGCCGTGGCGGTGCCACCCGCGGGCGGATCGACCTGCGGCACGCCGAGCGGCTCGGTGACCGGCGGAGCGTCCGGAGCGGTGGGGGGCGCGGGCAGCACGGGGGTGAGCGCCGCGACCACACGTCGGGCGACGTCGTCGGGCGTCCCGTCGGCGTCGACCACCACGTAGTGGTGCGGCTCGGCGGCCGCCATGCGGGTGAGCAGCCGCCGGACCCGCACGTGCTCCTCCCCGGGCAGCGGCGACGGCCGAGGCCCGATCTCCGCCGGATCGGCGTCGGGCTCGTCCGCCGGCCCGCGGTCCAGCAGCACCGAGACGTCCGGGCGCAGACGGCCGGTGGCGAACGCAGCGAGGCTCTCCAGCTCGCTCACCTCCAGCTCCGCCTGCGCGCGGTCGGCGACCACGCCGAAGCGGACCAGCGGGCTGGCCAGGAACCGGTCCGCGACGACGACCGCGCCCGCGTCGAGCGCCGGTCGAACGACGCGCTCCACCAGGTCCGCCCGCACGGCCGCCTCGGCGAGCGCGCCAGCGCGCCCCCCCGCGAGCGGCGGGATGGCGCCCGGCTCCCGCACCATCTGGCCGGGCCCCGCGACGATGACGTCGTGCCCCCGCTCTCGCAGCGCCCGCGCGAGCCGCCCGGCCTGTTCGGCGGTCTCCTGCGGGGTGGCGCCCTCGACGGCGATCAGCACCCCGGAACCGCGGCGCCGGGCCCCGCGACGCAGGGCGGCGAGCAGGTCCGGCAGCAGCGGCTCGGTCCGCCGGTCGTCCATCTGCCGGTAGGCGAGCATGCCGACGAACGCCGCGACCAGGCCGCCGACGAGCATGACCACCCGGGTGCCGTCGATCAGGAACGGGTAGCCGGCGATCTCCACCGTCCGGGCGCTGACCAGCCCGACCAGCAGCGGCACGAGCGCCATCGACCCGAGCAGGGTCAGCCGGACGATCGACTGCACGAACGCCACGATGCGGCCGCGCACCTCGTCCGCCACCTGCGCACCGATGATCGTCAGACCGGTGAGGAACGCGATCCCGGCGAAGCAGCCGACGAGGCCGACGGTGCCGATCGCGACCGTCAGGTGCGGGGCGAGCGCGACGAGCACCAGAGCGAACCCGGCCGCGACGATCGCGGTGCCGAATAGCCGGCTGTGCGGCAGCCGCCGCGCCAGCCGCGGTGCCGCGCCCATCCCGAGCGCCAGGCCGACGAACACCGCGATGAACAGCATCCCGTACGCGGCGTTGCCGCCGCCCAGGCTGGCCGCGTACAGGGTGGCCGAGCCGACGACGATGCCGCCTGCCGCGAAGGCGCCGACGATTCCGACGACCAGACCGCGGATCAGCGGGGTACTCGCCACGAACCGGGCGCCGTCCCGCAGCAGCGTGATCAGCCCGGGGGCGACCTCGCGGCGCTCCTGCGCGCGCCCGGAGATCTCGCGGATCCGGAACCACACCGTCGTGGCCGTGAGCAGGTAGGCCATTCCGTTGAGGATCAGCGCGACGTACGCCGTCGAGATCTGCGGGGTCTCGCCCGGCAGGAACGCGCCCAGCCCGGAGATCACCGTGAACAGCCCGGACGCGGTGATGACGGCGACGCCGTAGGTCATCACCAGCGCCAGCTGGTTCGCCGTCTCGACCTGGTCCGGGCGGCGCAGCAGGTTCGGCACCGACGCGTCCTTCGCCGGGATCCAGAACAGCGCGCAGATCTCGATGAGCAACGTGGCCACGAGCAGCCACCACAGCGAGCCGACCAGCGGGATCGACAGGAACAGCCCGAAGCGCAGGAGGTCGCAGACGACCATCACGCGGCGCCGGTCGAACCGGTCCGCGAGCGCTCCCGCGAGGGGACCGAGGACGAGCGCCGGCAGGAGCTTCGTGGCGACGACCCCGCCCAGCGCGAAGCTCTGAGCCTGGTATCCGGTGGCCAGCTGGGTGGCGAGGGCCGAGAGCGCGAGCAGGCTCAGCCAGTCACCGGTCGCGCTGACGGCGGTGACCAGCCACAGCCGACGGAACGCCGGGATGGCCAGGACACTGCGGACGCGGTGCGCCGTGGGGGCGGACGGCTGGGGTGGCCCGCTGTCCGAGATGATCGTCTTCACCTCCTCGGCGCCGACCCGCGCCGCCGGTGCACGGGTGCCACACCGGGCGGTGCGGCCGACCGCCAGGGTAGTCCGGGTCCATCACGAACCTGCGTAGTGGCACGTCCGTGCTCAACGTCCGTTCACTGCGCGGTCCCCTGCCGCACCGATTCGTGCTGACTCGCGCGCCAGTTCCTAGCGACTCGCGCGCCAGTTCCTAGCGACTCGCGCGCCAGTTCGTAGCGACTCGCGCGCCAGTTTGTAGCGACTCGCGCGGTCACCGGGCGGTGATCAGTTGTCCTCGCCCCCGTCGCCGCCACCTCCGCCGTCGCCGTCGCCGTCGCCGTCGCCGTCGCCGTCGCCGTCGCCGTCGCCATCACCGTCGCCGTCGCCCTCGCCGTCGTCCGGCGCGGGCGGAGGCGGGGGCACCTCGCCGCTGCTGATCTGCAGCAGGATGGTCTCGCCCGGCAGGGCGGTTCCGTTCGGGCTCTGCCCGACGACCGTGCCG
>JAQSWF010000304.1 GCA_029266775.1 Pseudonocardia sp. | reverse complement strand
TGATGTCGATGACGTCGGCGAGCCGTCCGTACAGCCGCTCGAGCGCGGCGCGGGCGGTGTCGAGATCGGCGAGGGCGGCGGCGCGACCGGCCTGGTAGCCGTCGTGCCACATGGTGTCGGGACGCATGCTGATCGAGTCGGTGGTGATGACGTCCTCCTCGGTGGGGGCGTGCGGAGGCGAGGCCTTGTGCGTCATGGGGAGCTCCGTGAGGTGGCCAGGACAACGGAAAGACGCGCCTGCAACATCACCACACGCTCCTGGCGAGCACCACGGCCGCGGACGACGACGCCGGGAGCGGTCGCCGCGGGCGCCGAGTGGCGCCGTCACGCCGACGTGTGTGGCGGCGGCCGCGACGAGCGGCCGGACGGGCAGCGCTCGGCAGCCTCAAGGCCGACTGCCGGGGCGGCGGCGAAGTCCGCGCGCGACGTCGGCCGGTGCGCGCGATTGTGGTCGGTGCGCGCGACTTCGGGTCATTCAGCGGGCCGCGAGCTGGGCCGCCGGCCGGCTACTCCCACTCGATCGTGCCCGGGGGCTTGCTCGTGACGTCCAGCACCACGCGGTTCACCTCGGCCACTTCGTTCGTGATCCGCGTGGAGATCCGCTCGAGCACGTCGTAGGGCAGCCGTGTCCAGTCGGCCGTCATCGCGTCCTCGGAGCTGACGGGCCGCAGCACCACCGGGTGCCCGTACGTCCGGCCGTCGCCCTGCACGCCGACGCTGCGCACGTCCGCCAGCAGCACCACCGGGCACTGCCAGATCTCGCGGTCCAGCCCGGCGGCGCTCAGCTCCTCGCGGGCAATCGCGTCAGCGGCGCGCAGCGTGGCCAGCCGTTCGGCCGTGACCTCGCCGATGATCCGGATGCCCAGGCCGGGACCGGGGAAGGGCTGGCGGTGGACGATCTCGTCGGGCAGCCCCAGCTCGGCGCCGACCTTGCGCACCTCGTCCTTGAACAGCGCCCGCAGCGGCTCGACCAGCGCGAACTCCAGGTCGTCGGGCAGGCCGCCGACGTTGTGGTGGCTCTTGATCGTGGCTGTGCCCGAACCACCACCGGACTCCACCACGTCCGGGTAGAGCGTGCCCTGCACGAGGAAGCCGACACGTTCCGACTCGGCCACCTCGGCCGTCGCACCCTCGAACGCCCGGATGAACTCCCGACCGATGATCTTGCGCTTGGTCTCCGGGTCCGTCACGCCGGCCAGCGCGGCCAGGAAGCGCTCCCGCGGGTCGACGGTGTGCAGGCGGGCGCCGGTCGCGGCGACGAAGTCCTTTTCCACCTGCTCGCGCTCGCCGGCCCTGAGCAGGCCGTGGTCGACGAAGACGCAGGTGAGCCGGTCACCGATCGCGCGCTGGACGAGCGCGGCGGCCACCGCCGAGTCCACGCCGCCGGACAGCCCGCAGATCGCCCGCCCGTCGCCGACCTGGTGCCGGATGGCCGCGACCGTGTCGTCGATGATCGACGAGATCGTCCAATCAGCGGCGAGCCCCGCGACGTCGCGCAGGAACCGGCGCAGCACCTGCTGACCGTGCGGTGAGTGGCCGACCTCCGGGTGGTACTGCACGCCCGCGAGCCGCCGCGTCCGGTCTTCGAACGCCGCGACGGCCGCCCGCTCGGACGCTGCGGTCACGGTGAAGCCATCGGGAGCGCGCACGACCGAGTCGCCGTGGCTCATCCACACGGGGTGCCGCCGCGGCAGACCGCCGTGCAATGCACCCGCCTCGTCCGCGACCGTCAACTCGGTGCGGCCGTACTCGCGGGTGCCGTCCGGCGCGACCTCCCCACCCATCGCCTGCGCCATCGCCTGGAACCCGTAACAGAGCCCGAGCACCGGCACCCCGGCGGTGAACAGCTCGGGGTCGACCTTCGGCGCCCCCGGCGCGTACACGCTCGCCGGCCCGCCGGAGAGGATCAGCGCAGACGGTTCGCGCGCGAGGATCTCGTCGACCGGCGTGTCGCCGGGCACGATCTCCGAGTAGACCTGCGCCTCTCGCACGCGGCGGGCGATCAGCTGGGCGTACTGGGCCCCGAAGTCGACGACCAGGACGGTGGGCGGGTGCACCGGACAAGGGTAGTCAGCGTGGCGTCCTCCCACGCTTCAGGACGAGCCTCTGCCGCGCGGCGCACGCGACGCAGGAGTACGGCGCCGGTATTTCGCCGCGCCGGAAGGTCCTCTTCTTTCTGGACGCTCATACCGGCCTCGACATCCGCAACCAGCGTAACGGCCGGTGCGCCGAACGGACCTTTGCCCGACCTCGCTCGAGGAGTCCACTCCTCTGTGGGCGCTCGCCACACGCGGAGGAACCGTGGCCAGGACGACGACCATCGCGCCGACGCGCGAGGACGCACGTCGCAAAGCGGGCTGCGGTCACGTCGAGATCCGGCTGCTCGGCGAGATCTCGGCCACGGTGGACGGACGGGCCGTCCCCGTCCTCACCGGTCCGCGCATGACGCGGCTGGTCGCGCGGCTGGCCCTCGCCCGCGGCGCGGGCGTGCCACGGGAGCAGCTGGCGGGCGAGCTGTGGCCGGACTCGGGCACCGCGCAGGCGCGAACCAACTTGCGCAAGCTGCTCCACGACCTGCGGCGGTCGCTG
>JAQSWF010000303.1 GCA_029266775.1 Pseudonocardia sp. | reverse complement strand
GAGTGCCTCGCGCAGGCCGGGGTGGCTCTGCTCGCCGCCCCACATCTGGCGCGCCCGCAACATCGCCAGGACGAGGTCCACCCGCGCGTCGCCCTCGGGCGCGGCGCCCAGCACGTGCAGGCCGTCGCGGATCTGCACGTCCTTGATCTCGCAGAGCCAGCCGTCCACGTGCAGGAGGAAGTCGTCGAACTCGGCCTCGTGCGGCCGCTGCTCCAGGCCCAGGTCGTGGTCGAGCCGCGCCGCCTGCATGAGCGTCCAGATCTGCTGGCGGATCGCGGGGAGCTTCGCCGGGTCGAGCGTGGAGATGTTCGCGTGCTCGTCGAGGAGCTGTTCGAGGCGGGCGATGTCGCCGTAGGTCTCGGCCCGGGCCATCGGTGGGATCAGGTGGTCGACGAGCGTGGCGTGCGCACGGCGCTTGGCCTGGGTGCCCTCACCGGGGTCGTTGACCAGGAACGGGTAGACCAACGGGAGGTCGCCGAGGGCGGCGTCGGTGGCGCACGACGCGCTCATGCCCAGCGTCTTGCCGGGCAACCACTCCAGGTTGCCGTGCTTGCCGAGGTGCACGACCGCGTCGGCGCCGAACCCCCCCTCCTCGCGCGGCGCCGCCAGCCAGCGGTAGGCGCCCAGGTAGTGGTGGCTCGGCGGCAGGTCCGGGTCGTGGTAGATCGCCACCGGGTTCTCGCCGAACCCCCGCGGCGGCTGCACCATCAGCACGACGTTGCCGCTCTGCAGCGCCGCGACGACGATGTCGTCGTCCTGCACGTACAGCTCGCCCGGCGCAGGACCCCAGTGCTTCTCGACGCCCTCGCGCAGGTCCGCGGGCAGCGCTGCGAACCAGCGGCGGTACGTCTCGGCGCCGATCCGGATGGGGTTGCCGGCGAGCTTCTCCTCGGTGAGCCAGTCCGGGTCCTGCCCGCCGGTCTGGATCAAGGCGTGGATCAGCGCGTCACCGTCCCCGGCCGCGACCCCCGGGAGGTCCCCGGCGTCGTAGCCGGCCGCCGCCATCGCCTGCAGCAGCGCGACGGCGCTGGCCGGCGTGTCGAGGCCGACCGCGTTGCCGATCCGCGCGTGCTTGGTCGGGTACGCGCTGAGCATCAGGACGATCCGCTTGTCCGCGTTCGGGATACGGCGCAGTCGGGCATGGCGGACTGCGATCCCGGCGACCCGCGCCGCCCGCTCGGGGTCGGGCACGTAGACCGACAGGCCGTCGGCGTCGCACTCCTTGAACGAGAACGGCACGGTGATCAGCCGGCCGTCGAACTCGGGCACGGCGACCTGCGTGGCGACGTCGAGCGGCGAGAGCCCGTCGTCGCTCTTCGCCCAGCTCGCGCGGCTGCTCGTCAGGCAGAGGCCCTGCAGGATCGGGACGTCCAGCGCGGCCAGCGCAGCGACGTCCCAGGCCTCGTCGTCCCCGCCGGCAGCGGCGCCCGCGGGCTTCGTCCCGCCCGCCGCGAGAACGGTGACGACCATCGCGTCGGCCGCACGCAACGTCTCGAGCAGGGCGGCCTCGGCCTGGCGGAGCGAGGCGCAGTAGACGGGGAGCGCGCGACCCCCGGCGTCTTCGACGGCGGTGCACAGCGCCTCGACATAGGCGGTGTTGCCGGCGAGCTGCTGGGCCCGGTAGTAGAGGACGGCGATCGTCGGGCCGTCCGAAGGGCGCGCCGCACGCTCGAGGATCCCCCAGCTCGGCAGCTCGGCCGGGGGCGCGAAGCCCTCGCCGGTGAGCAACACGGTGTCGGAGAGGAAGGCGTGCAGATGGGCGAGGTTCGCGGGACCCCCCTGCGCGAGGTACGTGTGGGCCTGCGCGGCAACGCCGGCGGGCACCGTCGACAGCTCCATCATTTCCGCGTCGGGCGCCTGCTCGCCGCCCAGCGCGACTACTGGCTTGCCGGACCCGAGCACGGCGTCGATGCCGTCTTCCCAGTAGCGGCGGCCGCCGAGCACGCGGACCACGACCACGTCGGCCGCGGCGAGCAGCGCCGGGAGGTCGACGACCCGGTTCGGGTTCGCGGGACGCCACGGGGCGCCCGAGGCGCGGGCGGAGAGCAGGTCCGTGTCCGAGGTGGACAGCAGCAGTATCACCGGGACGGCCCCGGATCGGCAGGACGCATGACGGACCCTTCTCGGGATCCTCGTCCCGGGTTCGACGGCGAGGCGGGGCAGTTCCTGGCTCCCGGGTGTGCCGTGGGGTGGCAACCGGTGACAGTGGCGGGACCGCGCCGGACTCGCACCGGCTTCCTGGTCCCCGCTCGCATGTGGAGTTGTGGTGCACCTTCCCGGCAAACTCTCGCACGAGGCCAGGCGCGGCCGTCAAGCCGGCCGCTCGCGAGCGCGCGTCGTCACGAGCGCCGGCTTGTCTAGAGTGACCCGGTGCCCGCGAGCGTGCGTCTTCCCGTGATCTGGGCGGCGGCCGATGCCTGCCCGGGGGTGTTCGCGCCGCACGACGCCGCGGACGGTGCGGTGGCGCGCATCCGGCTGCCGGGTGGAGCCGTGTCCGCGACGGCGCTGCGGGCGGTCGCCGACTGCGCCCAGGACCTGGGCGACGGACGGGTCCACCTGACCTCGCGCGGGAACCTGCAGCTGCGCGGCCTGT
>JAQSWF010000302.1 GCA_029266775.1 Pseudonocardia sp. | reverse complement strand
CATACGAGATGCAACCATGTGACTGGAGTTCAGACGTGTGCTCTTCCGATCTCTGGGCATCGAGGCCGGGCCGCAGCGCGGCGAAGTCGGCATGGGTGGTGCCTATGCCGTGCAGCAGCAGGAGGGGTTCGCCAGATCCGGCGCGATCCCAGGCGAGTCGAAGCGTCACCGAGACCACGGTATTCGCGCGGAGGTGGCCGGACCGATCTCGCGGCGCGTGTCACAGTGCGCCTTCTCCCGCCAGTGAGCTGCTCATTGCACTTGACGTGCGGACCGCCTGGCCGGCGACCCTTACGGTCGACGAGTCCGGCACTCGGCACCGCCGAGTTCAGCCGGGCACAGCCGGAATGCCGTCGGCCAGTCCGCGACCTCGGTCAGGCGATACGAGGACACGGTGACGATCGACGCAGCCCTTGGGTGATCATGCCTGCGACGGTACGGCTGTGCTTCGCGGTGGCCGAGCCAGCCAAGATCGCTCGTCCACCGCGCCCCGGCTAACCGCGCCGGGTCAGGCCAACGGCGTCGGCCCGTCCACATCGGTCCGCGCGCCGGCGCGGATGAGGAGGGACGCGGTGATCATGCGCTCGCAGTGCTCGGAACCGAGCTGGGAGCCGCGGTGTGTGGATGCAGCCCGCGGTACCGAGTCGGCCCATGATCATTGTGATCGCTCCCGATCCTCCGGGGTGGCCGGCGCGGCCGGCGAGGTGAGGTGCCAGCGTTGATGCTGCCGCTGACCCTCCGCGGCCACCAGCGCCGCGCACAGCCGGCACACCTGCACCCGCAGCACGCCCCGCATGGCGAGCAGCCACACCGTCGGCCGGCGCTTCACCGGGTCACCGCGGCGGGATCGGGCGGTGGAAGAGTCATCGTCGGGTCGCCTCCTAGTCGGGCGATCAAGGCCCCGGCTGGCGACCGGTATCGCTGGTCGGGGCCGCCTATGGCGACCGTCCAGCGTCCGTGCTCATTACAAGATATTGACCGGCTGGCCGCTCGCTCGTGAGCTGCTGACCAGCGCTTTAGCACGCCGCTTAGGCGCGAATGGTACCGGTATAATTGTACCGGTGATCGAGCTGAAGACTCCGGGTGAGATCGACGCGATGGCGGCGGCCGGGCGTGTGGTCGCCACCGTGCTGAGCACGTTGCGCGAGAAGGCTGCTCCCGAGGTCAGCCCCCACGACCTCGACATGGTGGCGCGCGACATGATCGCTGACGCCGGCGCGACGTCCAGCTTCATCGGCTATCAACCGTCGTGGTCGCCGACGCCGTACCCGGCGGTGATCTGCGCGAGCGTCAACGACGCCGTGGTGCACGGCATCCCGGACCGCACACCGCTGGCACCCGGCGACCTGCTCAGCGTCGACTTCGCCGTGCACCTCGACGGCTGGTGCGCCGACGCCGCGTTCAGCGTCGTCGTCGGCGCGGCGCCGGACCCGCGCGACCTCGCCCTTGTCGCCGCAACGGAGCGCGCGCTGGACGCCGGAATCGCCGCTGCTCGTCCTGGCGCGCGGCTCGGCGACATCGGCCACGCGATCACCGCCGTCGCCAGGCGCGGGCGCTACGGCCTGCTCGCCGACCACGGTGGTCACGGCGTCGGCCGCACGATGCACGAGGCGCCGTTCGTGCCGAACCAGGGCCGCCGCGGCAAGGGCCTCACGCTGCGCCCGGGCCTGGTGATCGCGATCGAGCCCATGCTGCTCCTCGGCGCTCGCGACGGCTATCGCCACGACGCCGACGGCTGGACGCTGCGCACCGCCGACGGGAGCCACGCCGCGCATGCCGAGCACACGATCGCGGTCACTGCGGACGGCCCGAGGATCCTCACCGCCGCGTAGCCGGCCGCACCTCATCGTCGCTACCCACTCTCGGCCAGCCGCTGGTACTCGTGCAGGAGGGCGACCGCTTCCAGCTGCGAGGTCACCTCGAGCTTGTGAAGCACCGCCCGGATCTGCGTTCGGATCGTGGCGAGCGCCACGTGGCAGTCGGTCGCGATAGCCTGCGCCCGGTGGCCGCGGGCGAGTCGATCGAGAACGCGTCGCTCGCGCTTGGTGAGGCTGTCGAGGCGGCGTCCTATCGCGCGCGCCTGTGCCTGTTGCTCCCGGTACCGGTCGATCAAGTACTGGCGGCGCCCGGGGTGCATGACGTTGACGCCCTGCATCGCCCGCCGGACCGTCGTCGTCAGCACCGGCAGCGCGGCCGTCTTGGGGACGCACGCGAGAGCGCCGGCGGCGAGGGCCTTGCCGATGCGGGCCTCGTCGTCCGTCGCGCTGAGCACGACGACACGCCAGCCGGTGCGGCAGAGCCCCGCGATCAGCGTCGTGCCGTCGATGACGGCGCCGTCGGGGTCCCGGCCGAGATCGAGGTCGAGCAGCACCACCCCGGGGATCAGGGTGGCTGCCGCGGTGAGGATGCCGTCGCGGCTGCGGGCGGCGTGCCGCTGTGCGGGCAACCCCTCCGACCGCAGGTACAGCGCGAGGGACATGGCAACGAGATCGTGATCGTCCACGATCAGGACGTTCGTGGTGGGTGGTGGGGGGAGCGGGACGGGCTTCGGTCGAGATGGACATTGCGGGGAGAGCCTCTCCGGGTGGAAGGGGTCTCGTCCGACGGGTGGGCCTGCGGCGGCTCGACGGGTCGGCGGACGAGAGCGGAACACGGGTTCCGCTGCTCGTCAGCCGGGACCGACGACGACCTCGGGGTACCACCAGGTGACGCGACGCTCGGGGGCGCTCAGCACGGCGAGCGCGAACGCCGTGGGCGGCGAGTCCGTCTCACCGAGCACGGCGAGCGGAAGCGAGCCGTTGTTCGCCGACCCCGACGATCCAGCACCGCCGGGGTTCGTGCCGCCGGCATCGAGGCCCGGGATCGGGGCCATGCTGCCGGGGGCGAGGGGTGCCGAGCTGTCCGAGCCGGCCGGGCTGTCGGAGTTCGACGACGTCCCTGCCTCCGACACCGCCGCCCGCGACCGGAACTCGCCGTGCTCGACGGGCGGGAGGCCGGAAAGCGCGACGGCCAGGTGCCCGGATGCGCCGGGCATCGGGACGAACGTCTCGGTGGGCGACGGGCGGACGGCGGCGGCGCCGTCGCACAGCGGACCGACCGGAGCGAGGCCGCGCCGGTCGACGGCGATGTTCGCAACCCGAAGAGGTCCCTCCACCTGCTCGACACGGGCTGGGATCGGCGGAGGCCGCGGCGCAACGGACGGGGGATCGACGACAGCAGGAGCGCCGACGACCGGGCCGGCGACGAGGGGATCGGGAGTGGTCGGCCCCTGTGCCGCCGGCGTCTCGGCCGCCGGGGTGCCGGTCGTCGGCGTGCCGACCGGAGTCTCGGTGGCGGGGGTGTCGACGGCCGGTGCCGGTGCCGGGACGGACGGTGTCGGAGCGACCGGAGGGCCCGTGGACGGCGGGGTTGCTGCGGGCGGCTCGACGGCAGGCGGAGTGCTCGCGGGAGGCTCCTGGACGACCGGGGGCGGCTCGACGACCGGCGGCGGGAGCGGGTTCTCGGGCGCCGGCGGGTTGATCACCGGAGCAGCTACGGGGGGCTCTGCGGCGGGCGGCGCGGTGACGGGCGGCTCGGTCGCGGGGGGCTCGCTGGCCGGGGGTGGGCTCGCGGGGGGTTCGTTGGCAGGCGGTTGGGTTGCGGGCTCCTGGACGACCGGGGGCTCGACGACGACCGGAGGCTCGACGACCGGCGGTGGCGTACCCGGGTTCCCGGCGCCCGGCAGGGGCGTACCCGGGCTCCCGGCGCCCGGCGGGTCGATCACGGGTACCGCCACGGGGGGCTCCG
>JAQSWF010000135.1 GCA_029266775.1 Pseudonocardia sp. | reverse complement strand
TACTAAGGAGTTCGTTGGTTAGTGGACTCTGATCATGCGGTGATGTAGCGCAGGTCGGGGTCGGCGAAGAATGCCCGGACGATGTGGGGCATCTTCTGCAGTCGGCGCAGTGCGCCGATGACCTTGGTCTTGAAGTCGTCGGAGCCGGTGACGCTGGTGCGCCCGACGCGGTCGTGCTTGACGTTCTTCCACACCCACTCGTCGGGGTTGAGCTGCGGGGAGTAGGCGGGCAGCACGAACAGCTTGAGCCGCCCGTCGGTGGAGGCGACGAACTGCTTGACCAGTTTGGCGCGGTGGGTGGGGTGGCCGTCGACGACCAGGTAGACCGGCCGGTCGGTGTCGGCCAGGAGCCGCTTGCAGAAGTCGATGAACCGCGCGGCGGTGAAGCTGCCGGTGTAGGTGGAAAACCGCAGCAGCCCTTGCGCGGTGATCGCGGAGATCATGTTCAGGCTGTGCCGGGCGCCGGTCGCCTTGACCACGGGGGTCTGCCCGACCGGCGCCCAGGTGGTGCCGGCGTGGTAGCCCGACCGGATCCCGGCCTCGTCGCCGAAGTAGATCGTCGCGCCCTCGGCCTTGGCCTGGGCGCGGATCGCCGGGAACTCCTCGTCCTTCCAGTGCGCCACGGCCTCGGGGTCGGCCTGCCAGGCCCGCCACAGCGGCCGCTGCGGCGACAGGCCCAGCGTGCGCAGCAGCCGGCCCACGCTGACCGCCGACAGCGACACGGTGAACTCCCGGCGGATCAGCGTGCGCACCATGTCCCGGGTCCACAGCGCGAACCCGAACTCCAACTGCCGCGGATCGGTCCCGGCGATCAGCGCGTAGAGCCGGCGCATCTGCGCACCGGACAGCTTCGGCGGCCGCCCCGGCACCGGCCGGGCCCGTAGCGCCTCCTTGCCGCCCTCCCGGTAGCGCGCCAGCCACCCGTAGACCGTGCCCCGGCCCATGCCCAGCGACGCCGCGACTTCCTCCGGGTGCACCCCGGACTCGACCGCGTCCACCGCCCGCAGCCGCATCGCCTCCAGCGTCTGGTGATCCAGCTTGCGGCCGTCGTTCTCGCGCACACGGCATTGTTGCAGAATCAGAAGATCAAGTCAGCTAACTTATGATCGTGTTGGTAATTCCGTCAATCGCCCACGCGGCGGCGGCCTCGTCCCGCACGATCGGTCCCGTGAACTCGACCGCGCGTCGTCGCTCCGCTCGTTTGCGGGATGCCTTTCCGCTCGGGGTCGCGGCAGTGCAGGAGCTGATCGCGCATGGCGTTCCGGAACGGACCGTCTACCAGCGATGTCTGGAAGGAGGTCCGTGGCGACGGGTGCTGCCCGGAATCATCCTGCTGTTCACGGGGTGCCCCACAGTGGACCAGCTCGTGCACGCCGCCCTGCTTCTGGGCGGTCCAGACGCGGTGCTGCCTGGTGTGGAGGCGTGCCGCCGGCACGGTGTCCGTCGGGGGCCGGTCCGTCGCGACGACAGCGAGCGACAACCGGAGATCCACATTCTCGTGCCACACGCCAGGCAGATCCGCTCGGTGGGCTTCGTGCACGTCGAACGGACGCAGCGGATACCAGTACCGATCCTGCGCGAGGGCATCCCGCTCGCCCCTCTGGTTCGCGCCTGCACTGACGCGGCACGAAGGATCAGATCGACGGGGGAGGTAACCGAACTGTTCGCCGATCCGGTACAGCGGGGTCGGTGCACGGTCGCAGGATTGTGGGCTGAGCTCGAGTCCGGGAGCCGACGCGGCACCGCCGTCCCCCGCGCGGTGCTGGCCGACCTCGCGGCAGGAGTGCGTTCGGCCGCGGAGCGTGCGGCCAAGCAGCTGTGGCCGCAGACCGGGCTGCCCGAACCGTGGTGGAACGCCTCGGTGTCCGATGCCGACGGACGCTTCCTCGGAGTCGCCGACTGCTGGGTGGACGACGTCGCGATGGTCTGGGAGATCGAGTCGAGCGAGTGGCATCTTTCACCGGCCGCTCATGAGTACACGGTGCGACGAGCAGCCCAGTTCACGGCAGCAGGAGCCGTCTATGTCGCCTCGAAGCCGAAGATGGTGCTCAACGACAGTGCGGGTGTGAAGGCGACTCTCCGAGCGGTGTACGCGCAGGCCGCCGCGCGACCCCGACCATCCCTGACAGCAAAGCCGGCGACGAACTAGCAGATTCCGTTTCTCCGTCCGGCAACCTCGGCCCGTTGCAGGAGAGCCACCTTCATGCAACCAGGTTGCGTGAAGTGGCTTTCCTGCAACTCAGCGGGCGCTTCACGAGGAGGTGGGTTGCCGGCTGACGAGCGCGGCGAGGCGCTCACCGACAGCCCGAGTTCCGCCCGGGGCGCTCCTGTCGCGGGTCGCCAGGTCGAACGCCACGGCGGCCTCAATCCGGCGGGCGGCATCGGCGTCACCGAGGTGGTCGAGCAGCAGCGCCACCGACAGCACCGCCGCCGTCGGGTCCGCGACGCCCCGCCCCGCGATGTCCGGCGCGCTGCCGTGCACCGGCTCGAACATGCTCGGGTTGCGCCGGCTCACGTCGAGGTTCCCGCTGGCGGCCAACCCGATCCCACCGGTGACGGCCGCGGCGAGGTCGGTGAGGATGTCGCCGAACAGGTTGTCGGTGACGATCACGTCGAAGCGGCCCGGGTCGGTGACCAGGTGGATCGTCGTGGCGTCGACGTGCTGGTAGGCAACGGTGACCTCGGGATGCTCCAGCGCCACCTCTTCGACCAGCCGCGACCACAGCGAGCCCGCGAACGTCAGCACGTTCGTCTTGTGCACCAGTGTGAGGTGCTTGCGCGGACGGCGCTCGGCCCGCGCGAACGCGTCGCGGACCACCCGTTCGACGCCGAATGCGGTGTTCACGCTGACCTCGGTCGCGACCTCCTGCGGGGTGTCCTTCCGCAGGAACCCGCCCGTCCCGGCGTAGGGCCCCTCGGTGCCCTCGCGCACCACGACCAGGTCGATCTCCGGCTCAGCCGACAGCGGGCTCTGCACGCCCGGGTAGAGGCGGGCCGGGCGCAGGTTGACGTGGTGGTCCAGCTCGAAGCGCAGCCGCAGCAGCAGCCCCCGTTCAAGGATCCCACTGGGCACCGACGGATCGCCGACCGCGCCGAGCAGGATCGCATCGTGCTCCCGCAGCTCGGCGAGCACCTGGTCGGGCAGCAGCTCGCCGGTGGCGTGCCACCGTGCGGCGCCGAGGTCGTAGGTCGTGGTGGCGACATCGGGCATGACCTCGGTGAGAACCTTCAGCGCCTCGCCGATGACCTCCGGACCGATGCCGTCCCCGGCGATGACCGCAAGGCGCATCGCGCACTCCCTTCCTGTGCGCTCGCCGAGCGCGGTTCCATGCCGATTCCGATGCCGGAGGCACGCTACCCGCCGCGACGGGCGCGGCAGTCATGTCACCGTGGATCTCCGCCTTGCTCCGCTGCGGCGTCGACCCAGAGGACGCGTCAGTCGAACGAGATCAGCCGCGTCGTCCGGGCGCCGATCGAGGCGCCGATCGGTGCGAGCACCCCCGGGTCGACAGCTCGGTCCACGCGCAGCAGCATGATCGCGTCGTCGCCATCGGTGGTCTGGCTGATCTGGGCGGCCTCGATGTTCACCGCGGCCTCGCCGAGCAGCGTCCCGACGCGGCCCATGACCCCGGGCCGGTCGGCGTACTCGAGCAGGACGACCTCTCCCTCGGCCCGGAGGTCGAAGTGCCGGCTGTTGACCTCCACCAGCTTCTCGACCTGCGCCCGCCCGGTGAGGGCGCCCGAGACGGTGATCGCCTCGCCGTCGGGCATCGCGGCGCGCAGCTGCACGACGCTGCGGTAGTTGTCGCTCTCGGCGACCGTGCGCACGTCGACGCCGACCCCGCGTTCCGCGGCCAGCGCCGGGACGTTCACGAAGGTCACCTGCTCCTCGACGACGTTCGTGAACACCCCGCGCAGTGCGGCGAGCTGCAGCACCGACACGTCCTCGGCTGCCAGCTCGCCGGAGACCTCGACCGTGATCGAGCTGGGTACGCGCCCGGCCAGCGCGTAGAGCACCGTGCCGAGCTTCTGGGTCAGCGGCAGCCAGGGTCGCACCTCCTCGCCCACGACGCCCGTCAGCTGCACGTTGACCGCGTCCGGCACGAACTCCCCGGCCAGCGCGAGCTGCACGGACCGCGCGACGTCCGTGCCCGCCCGGTCCTGGGCCTCGTCCGTGGAGGCACCCAGGTGCGGGGTGACGACGACCTGCGGCAGCTCGAACAGCGGGCTGGACGTGGTCGGTTCGTCGACGTAGACGTCGATCCCGGCGCCGCCGACGTGCCCGCTGCGGACCGCCTCCGCCAGCGCCTCCTCGTCCACCAACCCGCCGCGGGCGGCGTTCACGATCAGCACGCCCGGCTTGGTCAGGGCGAGTTGGTCCTTGCCGATGAGCCCGAGGGTGTCGGGGGTCTTCGGCAGGTGGACGGTGATCGCGTCGGCGTGGCGCAGCAGGTCGTCCAGCTCCATCAGCTCGATGCCGAGCTGCGCTGCCCGAGCCGGCACCACGTACGGGTCGTAGGCGATGAGCCGGACGTCGAAGGCGGTGAGGCGCTGCGCGACCAGCTGACCGATCTTCCCGAGGCCGACGATGCCGACGGTCTTGCCGTTGAGCTCGACACCCGTGTACGCGCTGCGCTTCCACTGCCCGGCGCGCAGGCTCGCATCCGCCGCGGGGATGTGCCGGGCGGCGGAGAGCAGCAGCGCGACCGCGTGCTCGGCGGCGGAGACGATGTTCGACGTCGGCGCGTTGACGACCATGACGCCGCGGGCGGTGGCGGCGGGCACGTCAACGTTGTCCAGCCCGACACCCGCGCGGGCGACGACCTTGAGCCGGCGTGCGGCCGCCAGCGCCTCGGCGTCGACCTTGGTGGCAGAGCGGACGAGGAGGGCGTCGGCGTCGGCGAGCGCGGAGAGCAGCGCCGGGCGGTCCGTCCCGTCGATCTGGCGGATGTCGACGTCGTCGCCGAGCAGCGCGACGGCCGACGGCGCGAGCTTCTCGGCGAGCAGGACGACGGGACGGCGGATGACGGCGGTGCTCACGGTGGGCAGTGCTCCCGGATCGGTGGACGGATCGGCGGCGGGTGGATCGGCGATGGTTACTGCCGATCGTAGTTGCCCCTACCGAACACACTTCGGAGCCGTACTGCTGTCAGCGGGGTCTCCGGGCAGCAGTACGGCTCCGAAGTACGGGATGGGTGGGTCGGACCCGCATCAAGGGGTCAGATCTGCCCGCACGTTGCGGATCTGCCCGCGGAACTGACGCATTCGGCCTGAACCGACTCGTATCGCGCCGACATGTGCAGCGGACCGCGGCGCGCCCTCCCCTACGTCGCCTTCCTGCCCACCCAGCTCATGAGGCCGCGCAGCTTCTCCCCGACCTGCTCGATCGGGTGCTCCTGGCCCTCGCGCTGGAGCTTGGTGAAGTTCGGGCGGCCGTTGTCGTCTTCGGCGACCCACTCCCGTGCGAACGAGCCGTCCTGGATCTCGCCGAGGATCTTCTTCATCTCGGCCTTCGTGGCGGCGTTGATGACGCGCGGGCCGCGGGTCAGGTCGCCGTACTCCGCGGTGTCCGAGATCGAGAAGCGCTCGTTGGCGATTCCGCCCTCGTACATGAGGTCGACGATCAGCTTGAGCTCGTGCAGGCACTCGAAGTACGCGATCTCCGGGGCGTAACCGGCCTCGGTCAGCACCTCGAAGCCGGTCTGCACCAACGCGGCCATCCCGCCGCAGAGCACGGCCTGCTCGCCGAACAGGTCCGTCTCGGTCTCCTCGGTGAACGTCGTCTCGATGACGCCGGCCCGGGCGCCGCCGATCGCCGCGGCGTACGACAACGCGAGCGCCTTCGCGTTCCCGGTCGCGTCCTGCTCCACGGCGATCAGGCAGGGCACACCCTTGCCGTCGACGAACTGCCGGCGCACGAGGTGACCCGGCCCCTTCGGGGCGACCATCGCCACGTCGACGTCGCGGGGCGGCGTGATCAGGCCGTAGCGGATGTTGAACCCGTGCCCGAAGAACACGGCGTCGCCGGCCTTGAGGTTGGGGGCGATCGACTCCGCGTAGATGTGGCGCTGGGCGGTGTCGGGCGCCAGGATCATGATCAGGTCCGCCTCGGCGGCGGCGTCCGCGGGAGTGAGCACCCGCAGGCCCTCGTCCGCGGCCTTCGCCCGGCTCTTGCTGCCCTCGGGCAGGCCGATCCGGACGTCCACGCCGGAGTCGCGCAGCGACAGCGCGTGTGCGTGGCCCTGGCTGCCGTAACCGATCACCGCCACGCTGCGGCCCTGGATGATCGACAGATCGGCGTCGTCGTCGTAGTAGATGTTCACAGTCATGACCGGTGGTGCGTCCTCTCGCGGGAAGGTGTCTAGCGGACCGCGGTGGCGGTGATGGAGCGAGGTCCCCTGCCGACGGCCACCATCCCCGATTGGACCATCTCGCGGATGCCGTAGGGCTCGAGCATCCGCAGGAGCGCGCTGAGCTTGTCCTCGGTCCCCGTGGCCTCGATCGTCAGCGCCTCGGGCGTCACGTCGACGACCTTGGCCCGGAACAGGTCGACCGTCTCCAGCACCTGGCTGCGCACGCTCGCGTCGGCGCGGACCTTGACCAGGAGCAACTCACGTTGCACGGACTGCGCAGGATCGAGCTCGACGATCTTCAACACGTGCACGAGCTTGTTCAGCTGCTTGGTGACCTGCTCGAGGGGAAAGTCCTCGACGGCGACGACGATCGTCATCCGCGAGATGCCCGGCTGCTCGGTGGCGCCCACGGCCAGCGACGAGATGTTGAACCCGCGGCGGGAGAACAGCCCGGAGACGCGGGCGAGGACGCCGGGCTTGTCCTCGACGAGCACCGAGAGTGTGTGCTTCTGCATCACGACTCCCGGTGCGTGTCGTCGACCTGGGCCTGCAGATTCACATGGGCCGTGACCGCGGAGACCGTGTCGATGTCGGCGTTCAGCTCGTCGCCCTCGAAGAGCGGCCGGATGCTGCGGGCGGCCATCAGCTGGTCGTTCCCGGTCCCGGCGGCGACCATCGGCCAGACCTGGGCGTCCGCACCGACGACGAAGTCGATGACGACGGGCCGATCGTTGATCTCCATCGCCTGCGCGATCACCCGGTCGACATCCTCGCGAGCCTCCGCGCGCAGTCCCACGCAGCCCATGGCCTCGGCGAGCATCATGAAGTCGGGGATGCGGTGCTTGTGCGTGCCGAGGTCGGTCTGCGAGTAGCGCTCGCCGTAGAAGAGGTTCTGCCACTGGCGGACCATGCCGAGGTTGCCGTTGTTGATCACTGCAACCTTGATCGGGATGCGCTCGATGGCGCAGGTCGCCAGCTCCTGGTTGGTCATCTGGAAGCAGCCGTCGCCGTCGATCGCCCACACCACCGTGTCGGGGCGGGCGACCTTCGCTCCCATCGCCGCGGGCACGGCGTAGCCCATCGTGCCCAGGCCGCCCGAGTTGAGCCACGTGCGCGGCTTCTCGTAGCGGATGAACTGCGCCGCCCACATCTGGTGTTGACCCACCCCGGCGGCGTAGATCGCGTCCGGGCCGGCGACGGCACCGATCCGCTCGATGACGTACTGGGGCGAGAGCGAGCCGTCGTCGGGCCAGTGGTAACCCAGCGGATATCCCGTGCGCCAGGCGTCGAGCTGCGCCCACCATGCGGTGAGATCCGCCGTGCCGGTGGCCCGCTCGGCAGTGACGGCCGCGAGGAGTTCGGTGATGACCTCCTTGCAGTCGCCCACGATCGGGACGTCCGCGCGGCGGTTCTTGCCGATCTCGGCCGGATCGATGTCGGCGTGCACGATCTTGGCGTTGGGCGCGAACGTAGCGAGCTGGCCGGTCACCCGGTCGTCGAAGCGCGCCCCGAGCGCGATCAGCAGGTCCGCCTTCTGCAGCGCCCCGACGGCCGAGACGCTGCCGTGCATCCCCGGCATGCCGACGTGCTGCGGGTGGTCGTCCGGGAATGACCCGAGCGCCATGAGCGTGGTGACCACCGGGATGTTCGTGAGCTCGGCGAGCTCACGCAGCTCGCCACACGCCTCGGCCTTGAGCACGCCGCCGCCGACGTACAGCACGGGGCGGGTGGCGGCCGTGATCAGTCGTGCGGCCTCGCGGATCTGCTTGCCGTGCGGCCGGGTCGTCGGCCGGTAACCGGGCAGGCGCAGCTCGGGAGGCCAGGAGAAGGTCGTCCGCGCTTGGAGCGCGTCCTTCGCGACGTCCACCAGCACCGGGCCGGGTCGGCCCGTCGACGCGAGGTGAAACGCCCCGGCGATCGCCCGCGGGATCTCCGCGGCGTCGGTCACCAGCATGTTGTGCTTGGTCACCGGCATCGTGATGCCGGTGATGTCGGCCTCCTGGAACGCGTCCGTGCCGATCAGCGGCCGGGACACCTGCCCGGTGATCGCCACGATCGCGACCGAGTCCATGTGGGCATCGGCGAGCGGGGTGATGAGGTTGGTCGCCCCCGGACCGGACGTCGCCATGCAGACCCCGACCTTGCCGGTGGCCTGCGCATATCCGGTCGCCGCGTGTCCCGCGCCCTGCTCGTGGCGGACGAGGACGTGCCGGACCTTCGTGGAGTCCAGCAGCGGGTCGTAGGCAGGGAGGATCGCTCCGCCCGGGATCCCGAACACCACCTCGCAGCCGACCTCCTCCAGCGAGCGGACGAGCGACTCGGCGCCGGTCATGGCCTCGGGCTCGGGGCGGGCCGTCTGCGCCGGGGGGGCCGGCCGCGCCGGCGGTGCCGACCTCGGGCCGTGGGGCCCCGGCGGGCCGGGCACCGGACGGGGCGTGGTGGTGGTCATGAAGTCGGCCTCGCAGCGTCGTCGGTGGGGGTCGGTGGGTGTCCGGGCAGAAAAAAACCCTCGGCCGCCGGGTGGGGCGGGACGAGGGTGGTGCGTCGACGGGCAGACGTTCTCAGGCGCCGACGCACCTGAGAATTACGAGAGCACCGCGGACGGACATGTGCGGAGGTTAGCCGGGCCGTCGTGGAGGCGTCAAACCGGCTCCGGCAGGCGGGCGCGGATCGGTGGGACCATGGAGCCGTGAGCACCGCTCCGT
>JAQSWF010000134.1 GCA_029266775.1 Pseudonocardia sp. | reverse complement strand
CTCAGCGGGCGCGGGCGAGCGCGCGCGGGAGGGTGAGCGCCACCACCAACGACGCCACGAGGCCGGCGCCGCCGGCGACGACGAACGTCAGCGGCGCGCTCGTCGCGTCCAGCAGCGCCCCGCCGCCCACGTACGAGATCGCCGCAGCGACGCCGATCGCGCCGTAGAGGTTGCCGAACACGCGTCCGAGCAGGCGGTCGGGGACCAGGCGCTGCAGCAGGGTGGTGCTGGCGACGTCCATGGCCGCGATCCCCAGCCCCCGCACCGTCTGCAGCGCGAACGCCACGGCGACCGCCCACGCCAGGCCGGTCAGCAGGTTGCCGATGCTCGAGATCGCGAAGCCGGCGATCAAGATCACCGTCATCGACGCCCGCCGGGCGCCACGCGCCAGCAGGGCGTAGCCGACGAGCAGCCCGATGCCGACCGCGCCCAGCAGCAGCGCGGTTGTCGACGCGCCGGCGTGCAGCTCGTCCCTGGCCAGCACGAGCAGCGCGATATCGTCGACCCCGTTCGCCAGGACCACGGCGCAGAACCCGAGCGCGATGATCCGCAGGGCGGGCTCCCGCCACAGGTAGGCCACGCCCTCCCCGGCCTGTGCGAGCAGCGCGGCCGCGGCGCGGTCCGGCGTCGGCCGCAGCGCCGGCAGCCGGGCGATCAGCACGGCCGCGACGACTGACGACGCCGCGTCCACCAGCAGCGCTCCAGACACACCGGCGAGGGGCAGCGTCGCCGCGGCGACCAGCGGGCCGAGCGCCTCCGCACCGTTGGTGCCGAAGCCGAGCGTGGAGTTCGCTGTCGCCAGGTCATGGCGCGCGACCAGCGCCGGAACACCTGCGCGGGACGCCGGCAGGAACACCTGGCCCGCCACCGAGCGGATCCCGACGAGCAGGAGCAGCACCGGCAGCGGAGGCAGCGTCAACGCGATCACCACCATGAGGCCGGCCGCTGCGAGCTCGCAGACGATCATCACGCGCCTGCGGTCGAACCGGTCGGCGACCGCGCCGGACACCGGGCCGAGGAGTGACGGAAGCAGCTCGCCGACCAGCAGGAGCGCGGCGACCGCCAACGCCTGGCCGGTCGACGCCGCGACGTGCAGCATCAGCGCGACGAGGCTCAGCGCGTCGCCGGTGAACGACACCAGCCGGGCGATCATCAGCCTGCGGAACGCGGGGTTGCTCCGGAGGAGCGCGAGCGCGCCTGGAGCGGGCCCGTCCCCGAGCTGCGGGTGCGTCGGCGGCAGCGACACCAGCGGGATGATGCTCGAGCGGTGGCGGGATCCGCGCGCGGTTTACGCCTCGCCGCGCGCGGCATGGCGCGGGCGCATCCGCGACTCGCGAGAACTGCTGGACGCGGGACGTGAGCTGCGGCACCATGCCAGCTGGCCTGGGCGAAGTGGTGCGGCGGCTACGGACGGGGCGTTGCGGTGGACGTGCGGACGACGCTCGAGACGCTGCTGGCCGTCTCCGTCGTCGCGTTCCTCGCCCCCATCCTCATTCCGCTCGTGCCCGGTCCTCGGATCCCCCAGGTCGTGCTCCTGCTCGTCGGGGGGATGGTGATCGGGCCGCAGGTGCTCGGCGTCGCGGACCCGGACAGCGTGCAGCTCCTCGCCGACGTCGGCCTGGGCTTCCTGTTCCTCCTGGCGGGCTACGAGGTCGACCAGCGGCTCCTCCGTCTGGACCCGGGCCGCCGCGCCGCCTTGTCGTGGTTCGTCACCGTTGCGCTCGCCCTCGCCGCGGTCTGGGTGCTCTACACCCTCGGCGTGGTCCGGGCGTTCGTCGCCGTCGCCATCGCGCTCACCACCACCGCGCTGGGGACGCTCCTGCCCATCCTGCGCGAGCACCAGCTGCTGCGCGGCCGGCTCGGCCAGCACCTGCTCGCGGCCGGCGCCGTCGGCGAGCTGCTGCCGATCGTCGCCGTCGCGCTGTTCCTCGGCGCGAACAACCGGTTCGTGGCACTGGCGTCGCTCGGCGCCGTGTTGGCCGTGGCGGTCGGGCTGACGCTGCTGGGGCGGAGGTTCCCCGGCCGGCTGCGCACGATCCTTCAGGAAGGCCAGCACGAGACGACGCAGGTGACGGTCCGCGGCACTGTCCTGCTGCTGACGCTGCTGCTGGCCGTCGCCGAGGAGTTCCACCTCGACGCCGTGTTGGGCGCGTTCCTCGCCGGCATGGTGCTGCGTCGGTGGACGGGCCACGGCCTGCCCGCACTCGAGAGCAAGCTGGACGCCCTCGGCTACGGCTTCTTCATCCCGTTGTTCTTCGTGTACTCGGGGATGTCGCTCGATCTGCGCGAGGTGATCTCCTCGCCGCTCCGCGTGTTCCTCTTCGCCGCCCTGATGCTGCTGGTGCACGTCGTCCCCGTGCTCCTGATCTACCGCCGCGAACTGGCGACGCGCGAGCGGTGGCAGATGGCCTTCGTCGTCTCGACGGCGTTGCCGCTCGTGGTCGCGATCGCCGAGATCGGCCGCCGCAACGGCACCATGCTGCCCGAGAACGCCGCGGCACTGGTGGGCGCTGGGGTGCTCACCGTGCTCGTGTTCCCGGCAATCGCGGTCGCCCTGCGCCGCAGCGTGCCCGACGAGCCCCACGCCGTCCCCGGCACGAAGGACGCGCCCGACCGCGCGCAGCCGAGCTGACGTTCCGCGGTGATGAGCGCTGCCGACCCGGCGTCGTCGGACGGCCGTGCACTGCTGATCTCGGTCTGGGTGTCGGCGGCCTTCGCCGTCGTGTCGCTGCTATGGGGACTCTGAGCCGGGTCCCTGACGATCGTGTTCGACGGGATCTACTCCTTCGCGAGCGTCGCGCTGTCCCTGTTCGCCGTGTGGGCCCTGCGCACGAGCCGCCGCGGCGCGGACGAGCGCTACCCGTGGGGGCGGGAGGTGTGGGAGCCGATCGCCATCGTGGTGAAGGCGTTCGCGCTCGCCGGCCTGTGCGGGTACGCCCTGATCGGCGCGATCGACGAGCTGCGCAGCGGGGGGCGCGAGATCGACGCAGCCTCGGCCGTGGCGTACTCGGTCGTTGCCACCGTCGCGGGCGTCGCCATCTCGGTCTACCTGCGGCGGCGGGCCCGGTCCGGCGGATCGGACCTCGTGCGGGCCGAGGCCGCGGAGTGGGTCGGGGACACGCTGCTCGGCGTCGGGGTGCTCGTCGGGTTCGTCATCGCCTTCGCCTTGCAGGCCTCGGGACGTGACGATCTCGCCCGCTACGTCGACCCCGCCATGGTCGCCGTGATCTCGGCCCTGTTCCTCCGCGTCCCCGTCCGGCTGATCGTCACCGGATTGCGTGAGGTGCTCACTGGCGCCCGAACCGGCAGTGATGAACGAGCTGTGGACTTGCGTCCGGGACGTCGAGGCCCGCTACGGGTTCGCGGAGTCGTTCCTGCGCGCCTCCAAGGTCGGGCCACGGCTGGACCTCGAGATCGACTTCGTGGTCGACGACACGTCGAAGGCGCAGGACGTGCACGAGTTCGACGCCGTGCGCCAGGAGCTCCACGACCGCCTCGAGTCGCTGGGGTACCGGCGCTCGATGGTGGTCACCTTCACGGCCGACCGGCGCTGGGCGATGTGACCTCACCGGTACGGTGACCGGAATGGACCCTGCGATGGTGCGGGCCGTCGGGCGGCTCGCCGCCGGCTCCGGACGCAGCGTCGATCTCGACATCGACGGGTTCGAGGTGAGTGGCGACGTGCCGGCCGACGACGGGGCGGCGATGTCCGGCGTGACCTCGATCGGGCTGCTCGCGGCCTCGTTGTCGGCCTGCACGGCGATGTCGTCGCGGACCTTCCTCCAGCGCTGGCACATCGAGCCGAGCCGAGTGCAGGTCGAGGTGCGGATGCACGGCGGGAGGGACGCCGTGATGGAGCGGCACGTCGTCGTCGACGCCGCGCTCACACCGGACATGCGCGAGCAACTCGCCGCAGTCGTCGACGAAACGCCCGTGACGGTCCTGCTGCGCGACAGCGTGACGATCCTGACCCGCATCAGCTCGGGGCCGGTCGCCTCCGGGCGCTGACGCGCGTCTGGAGTCACCGCCGAGCGGAGCGAGGCCGCGACCCGGAGGTGGGAGGACGAGGTGCCTCGGTCGGCGGATGCGGGGCGAAGGCGTGCTGCAACAGGCCCAGGTCGTCGGCCAGGCTGTGCAGCCACGCCCATCCGTCCAGCTGCCGCACAAGCGCCTCGGCGCTGCCGTCCATCGCGGCCGAACCAGCTCTGTTGACGCTCTCCCGCAGCGCTGCGCCGGCGTCCGGCGCCGGCGGCTCGCCCGCCTCGATCTCATCTGCTGCAGCCTCGTACGCGGCCACGACCTCCGCTGCGGCGGCCCTCAGCGCGGCGGCGGCCTCGGCGGGAGGTGCCATTCCCGCGGGGTGCTGGGCGCGCAGGACCGAGGCGTAGACCGCGATCCGGTGCACGATCGTGAGCACCATCAGCCAGTCGGGCCCGGAGGCCTCGCCGGGCTCGGTGCGGGACTGCGCGTACGCGTGGTCGAAGAGGAACGAGCGCCGATCCAGGTCGCTCGGCGGAACGGGCGTGCCGTCGGCCAGCAGCGCGATGGTGTCCCGCACGGCCGCCGCGCCCGACTGCAGGGCTGCTGCCGCCGCCCGGCGGACCTCCCCACCACCCCCGCGCGGCCAGACCGCCGCGCCAATCAGCAACCCGACGAGACCGCCGATCACGACGTCGGCGACCCGGACCTCCGCAAGCCGCCAGTCCGTCGGCGCGACCTGCGCGAACAGCATCGCGACGACGATGGTCAGGCCGGCTTGTCCGGCGGCCACGCCGAGCACCGGCCCGGCCGCGAACCCCAGCAGCATCACCGGCGGCATCGCCCACGCGTAGATCCAGGTGTCGTCGCCCACCAGGATGAGCAGGGCCGCCGCGATCACCGCGCCCGCGGCCGTGCCCGCGAAGGCTCTTGGCAGGACCGCCCGCCCCGCTGCCACGGACGTCCGCATGAGGCCGAGCGTGGCCAGCAGCACCCAGAAGCCGTGCGAGAGGTTGAACACCCCGGCGATGACCCGGGCGGTGGCGAGGCCGAGGCCGACGCGCATCGCGTTCTGCAGGTAGACCGAGCGGGGGGTGAGGTGCGCCAGGAGCCGCCGCCACACCAGCTCGGCCCGCCCGGCGCGCAGGAACCACAGCGTCGGAGGCATCACTGCCGGATCGGGTGGCGGTGCGCCGAGGAACGCGCCCGCCGCCAGCACGGCAACCCGCGCCTCCTCGGCGCAGGCGACGGCCATCAGTCCCAGGCGGAGGTCGTCCGGTGGAGCGATGTGCTCGGCGAAGTGGCGAGCGCGGACGGCGAGGTACCGCTCGAGGACGGCGTCCAGGTCAGCTGTGGGGACGGTGATCGGCCGCCCGGCGCGCAGCGCGGCGGCGAGGTCGGCGAAGGTCTCGGCGACCGCTCCCACCAGATCGGCGGTCAGGGGGTGCGGCACCCGGCCAGGCTTACCGACCACGCGGCCGAGGTCGGCCAGGCGCCCTCCCGCGACGCGGATCGCGGCATGCGCGGCGAGCAACCCGCGGTCGCGCCTGCCGGGCCCGAGCGGGCGTTGCGCCAGCGGCTGGTGTGCCACCCGGAGGGCATCCGCGGCGTTGCGCGCGGCCTCCCGGGCAGCCTCCTCCGCGCCGGTGGCGGCTGCCGGGTCGCGTAGCACGGCCCGCAGCGCGGTGGCGTGGGCCGCGATGGCCTCCGCCGCCACGGCCAGCCTCTCGGCGGGCGGGGGTGGACCGGGTGCGGGCCACAGCAGCCGGTCCGCGGCGGTGAGCAGCAGCCCGCCGACGACCAGCCCGGCGATCCGGTGGTCGAGGGTGTCGGGGGCGAACGGCGGGAAGCACGGCAGGATGTAGAACAGCTGCAGGCCGTTCGCGATGCCGACGATCCGGGGCCCGCCGACCCCGGCGTAGGCCACCACGAAGCCGACGACGAGCATCCCGGCCGCGGCGACGACCGTGTTCACCGCGGCAAGCGTCCCCGCGGTGACGAGCACCGCACCCACCCCCACGGCAGCGAGGTAGGTCCGTGTGCGGGCCGCGGGGGTGCCGGTCACCTCGGACAGCGCCCCGAGCGCGATCACCGCGAACAGCCCGTACAGCGCGGCGGTCGAGTCGTCGAACCCGTAGCGCAGCGGGTAGAAGGCCAGGCACCCGGCGACGGTGACGCGCAGGGCGCGCAGCAGTGCATTGCGTGCCGGACCGCCCGCGGCGGGACGCACCCGGTGCGGATCCGCGGCGGGCGCGTCCGCGGTCATCAGGTCTCGGGCTTGGGCAGCTCGACCCAGCCCTGCGGGCCGGGGAGCGTCGCGGCGGCCTGCGGCCCCCACGATCCCCGCGGGTACACCAGCGGCGGCTCGGGCGAGTCGAGGATGGGGCCGACGATGCGCCAGGCCTCCTCGAGGTTGTCCATCCGCGCGAAGTGGGCGGGGTCGCCGCGGAGCGCATCGGCGAAGATCCGCTCGTACGCCGACTGCATCGGCCCGAGCACCTGCCGAAACGCGACGGTGATAGGCACCGGAACGGGGATGTCCTGATCGCCGGGGCGCTTGGCCAGCAGCGTGAGCGTCACCCCGGCGTCGGGCTGCAGGCGCAGCCGCACGAGGTCGGGCCGCGGGTGGACGCCGCCGGTGAACAGCGCGCGGGGCGGCGGGCGCAGCACGGCGACCAGGTCGAGGAGCGTCCTGGGCAGTGCCTTGCCCGCGCGGAGGTACACGGGCACGCCGGCCCACCGCCAGTCGTCCACGTGCAGGGTGAGCGCGACGTAGGTCTCCGTGGTGGAACCCGGTGCGACGCTGGGCGTGTCGGTGTAGCCGTCGTACCGGCCGCGCACGACCTCGCCCGGGTCGACGGTGCGGATGGCCCGCAGCAACCGGTGCTTGGCGTCGCGCTGGTCGTCCGCCGCATCCGAGAGCGGCGAGTCCATGAGCAGGTAGGCGAGCACCTGGAGCAGGTGGTTCTGGACGACATCGCGGACGGTGCCGACGGCGTCGTAGAACGAGCCCCGGTCGGAGACGTCGAAGTCTTCCGCCATGGTGATCTCGAAGTGGTGGATCCACTCCCGGTTCCACAGCGCTTCGAACAGCGCGTTGGCGAACCGCAGCACGAGCAGGTCTTCGACCGGCTCCTTGCCCAGGAAGTGGTCGACGCGGAAGATCCGATCCTCGGGGTAGTGGCGGCGCAGCCGGGCGTCGAGTGCCTGCGCGGACGCGAGGTCGCGACCGAACGGTTTCTCCACCACCAGCCGCGTGCGATCGTTGAGGCCCGCCCCGGCAAGACCATCGGCGACGGTGCCGAACAGCGAAGGCGGTATCGCGAGATAGGCCACCAGGAAGGCGTCCGGACCCGCCGCAGCGGTGACGGCCTGGGCCAGGCGCGTGAAGACCGCCGGGTCGTCGTAATCACCGGCCACGAGGTCGATGCGTCCGAGCATCCGTGCGAGCACGTCGGCATCGGCTGCCGAGCCGAGCGCCTGCTCGACGGACTCCGCGACATGATGGCGCAGGCCGTCGGTGTCCAGGTCGGTGAGCGCCACGCCGATCAACGGCACCGTCAGCTCGTTGCGCTGCGTGAGCTGGTAGAGCGCGGGGAGCACCAGCTTGTGCGCGAGGTCCCCGGTGATGCCGAACAGCACGAGGACGTCCGCGCTCCGGGCATCGTTGCGAGCCACTGCCACGGCACCCCCCCGGAGTCCGACCACCAGCGTCGCCGGACGGTAGCGCGACGGCGCCGTCCGCCGTACCGCGGATCGGAGGACGAGCGGGCGCTCAGGCGGCGCGAGCGTGACACCAGTGCTGCGGTGGCGACTGTGGTGTCACGCTCGGAACGATCACCGGCGGCGCGAGAGTGGAACCACGGCTCAGCCGGTTCGGCGGGCCTTGTCCCCCGTCGGGGTGACCGCGAACCACGTTCCCGCACTCGCCCGCGTCTCCGGAGCCTGCAGGTAGCCGTCGTCGTTCCGGTTGATGTACAGCGGCCACCCGCCCAACGTCAGCTGGCTGCTGCCGTCCGGCCTGTTCAGCGTCCCGACAATCCCGGGGTCCACCCCGAGCAGCTCCGGCGCCTGCCCCTCGGTGAGGAGCACCGGGATCCACGTCTGTACGCAGTCGCCGTTACAGTTCGACGTCGGCGGGCTGGCACTGTCGGCGTCCGACCGGTAGAGCAGGTGCCCCACGCCGTCCGTGGCGACGACGCCCAGCTTGCCGGTCTGCACCGCGTAGAGGCCCAGCACGGGGTGGCCGGCCGAGGTCATGCCGTGGTGCCCCGCGTGGCCCCCTCCGTCCCCGTTCTGTCCGCCGGGCTCGGCACCGGGTTGGCTCGCCGCGGGGGCCGGGGCTGCGGGCTTGGGGGCCGGCGCAGCCGGTGAGCCGCATCCGACCAGACCGATCGCGCCGACCAGCAGGGCCGCGCCGAGCGGCCGCGACCACCGTCGCCGATGCGCTGGTGCCATGGCCGCGACGCTACGGCTGGCCATCACGACCGGTGCCGAGCCTGAGGACGGCACGGCCCGGAGGGTCGGCGACGGCGCTGAACGGCGATTCACTCGTCCGGATGCCGCATGCTCTTGCTCCGTACGCCTCGCGCGGCTCTCAGGTTTCCCGGCAGCGCCGACTCGCCGTCACTCGGCGATCTCCCGGTCCAGCCGGTCGAGCAGGTCTTCCAGCGCGCGCTCGAACTCGGCCCCGGCATGGTCTTCCGACAGCGTGTTCTGCAGCCGCTTCACGTGCGGGAACTCGCGCAGGTCGAGCTGCTGGTCCGCGTTCGGGACGTCGGACTCGCCCTCGTCGAGCGGCTCTTCGGCCGGCGACGTCTGGGCGCCGAGCAGGCTCGCCTCGAGCAGGAGGTGGCCGAGCAGGAAGCTGGAAAAGGCGCGGTAGGCCGTCACGGCCCGGGTGTCGCTGAACCCGCGGGAGATCAGCGTGGTGAGGAAGTCTTCGACCACGCGCAAGCTGCGCAGCGGGGGACGGAGCCACGGCGCGGCCGGGTGCCGAGTGGCGATCAGTGGAAAGACGTTCGGATGCTCACGGGCCAGCGCCCGGACCCCGTGCGCGAGCCACTGGAGGTAGGCCTGCCA
>JAQSWF010000133.1 GCA_029266775.1 Pseudonocardia sp. | reverse complement strand
TCTGCACGCCCCGCTCGGCGAAGACGTCCTGCAGCACCGCGGCGGCGTCGGCATCCTCGCCGGGCAGCACGCGGTCCCGGCTCGACACCAGCGTGACCGTGCACCCCATCTCGACGTACGCCGAGCAGAACTCGGCCCCCGTGACGCCCGATCCGACGACGACCAGGTGCTCGGGGAGCTCCGGCAGGTCGTAGAGCTGGCGCCAGGTCACAATGCGCTCACCGTCCGGCCGGGCGTCGTCGAGGACGCGCGGTGCGGCCCCGGTCGCGATCAGGACGACGTCCGCGGGGAGGTCCTCGCTGCTCCCGTCGGTGCCGTGGGCCTGTACGACATGCGGGGCGCGATGCGGGGCGCGCTGTGGCGCCGCAGCCGTGAAGCACGCCGTCCCCCGGATGATCCTGATGCCCTCACGCTCCAGCCGGGCCCGCACGTCCGCGGACTGGGCCAGCGCCAGGCTCTTGACGCGGCGGTTGACGGTCGGCAGGTCGACGGCCGATGCCTGCCGGTCGACGTTGACGCCGAGCTCCTCGGCGCGGCGCAGCTCGACCCGAACACCGGCCGAGGAGATGAAGGTCTTCGACGGCACGCAGTCGTCGAGCACGCACGCACCGCCCATGCCGTCGCGCTCCACGACCGTCACGTCGGCACCGTGCTGGGCCGCCACGAGGGCGGCCTCGTAGCCCGCGGGACCTCCACCGATGATCACGATTCGGGTCACGCCCGCAGTCCTCCTGGTCATTCGACTATCTCCTGATCACGGTACGCCCGCGACCCGACGGTCGGGCGGGGATGGGCGCGCGTCACGCGCGCGATGACCGTCCGTACCAAGCGGATCACGGCCGGCACTACGCTGCACGAGTGCCGCTGTATGCCGCCTACGGGTCGAACATGGATCCGGCCCAGATGAAGGAGCGCGCCCCGCATTCGCCGATGGCCGGGACGGGGTGGCTGATGGGGTGGCGGCTGACCTTCGGCGGCGAGGACTTCGCGTGGGAGGGGGCGCTCTCGACGGTCGTCGAGGAGCCGACTTCCCAGGTGTTCGTGGTGCTCTACGACGTGCCCGAGCACGACGCCGCGCAGCTGGACCGCTGGGAGGGCGGCGAGCTCGGCCTGCACAAGAAGCTGCGCCTGCGCGTGCACACGCTCGACGGCGACGTTCTGGCATGGATCTACGTGCTCGACGCCTATGAGGGCGGTCTCCCGTCGGCGCGGTATCTCGGGGTGCTGGCCGACGCCGCCGAGCAAGCCGGTGCACCCGCCGACTACGTCCGCGAGCTGCGCAGCCGCCCCAGCGTCAAAATGCCCTGACGCGAGTTGCGCGTCTCAGCACGGCGAGTTGTCCGTCCCTGTCCGGCGAGTTGTCCGTCCCCGCACGTCGAGTCGTGCGTCCCCGCACAGCGAGCTGCGCATCCGTGCACGGCGAGTTGCGCATCTGTGCACGGCGAGTTGAGCATCTGTGCACGGCCAGTTGCGCATCTGTGCACGGCGAGTTGTCCGTCTCAGCCACGGCGAGTTGTGCATCGCCGCACGGCGAGTTGTCCGCCTCACAGCGGCTTTTACCCCGCGGTACTCACCCTTTGGCTCGGCAGGATTACCAAATGTAGCCCCGGGTGGCGAAAGCTGCGCGCGGCTTGGCCGCCATCCGACTCGGATTCGCCAGATCATCGGCCGTCACGTGAATCACGATCCATCCGCGCCGGCGGAGATCCTCCCGCCGTGCCGCGTCCTGCTCTTCGCGGCCGACGTGCACGGCGTAGCCGTCGTGCTCCAGCGCGATGCGCAGGTTCGGCCAGGCGAGGTCGAGGCGGTATGACTCCTTCCCGGTGGGCGTCAGGAGCGCGAAGTTGACCTCCGGTAGCGGGAACCCGAGCTCGACAATTAGAAGCCGCAGCCAGCTTTCGGGCGGTGACTCGGCCGCTGGCGAGGCAAGATCCCACAGGCCCGCGCCCCGCACGGTGCCGCGTGGATCCGGACGGACCCGAAGGCGTTGGGTGACAGCCGCGCGCAGCTCATCCGAGTTCGGCTCGGCACGGCGCAGCGCCTCGTCGGCAGCGGCGAGAGCATCGGCGGCCCGTGCGGTACAGAGCAGGTCCGCGATCACCTGAGGCAGCGACAACACTCGCAACTGGTCGATCGTCGTGACCTGCGCGGCATAGAAGCAGCTGTGATGGACAACCAGTCCCGGGCGGCTGCGCGGGCCGCGGTCGTACGGCACGAGGACATGCGTGTCGGCGCTCGCGATGGCGGTACAGCCGTGCAGGATCGCGGCAGTCGGGCCACAAAGGATCGCGTCCGGACCGATCGCCAGGAGCGCTGCGGCCGCACGAGTGCGGACGTCGAGGAATCGACAACCGTCGACGAGGGTTCCGGTCCACAGCGGTCGGAACCGTCCGCACCGGATCGCGTCGCGGAGCCGGCGTCGGCCGAACGCCTCGAGGAGATCAGCGCGCCGGTAGGCGCCGTGCAGGCCGGGTGTGGAGAAGAGCACACGACCACGGTCGGCGTTCTGCGGTCGCTGGTCTCTAGAAGATCGTGAGTTGTGGATAGCTCCGCGCTATGTGGACAACTCGCCCAGCTGCGGCCGCGACGACGCGCCTCGGGCAAGCCGAAACGGCCAACTCACCGTGCCCACATAAACAACTCGCCGCGCACTATCGGACAACTCGCCGGGCACGAGAGCACAACTCGCCGTGCTGAGACGGACAACTCGCGGCGGATCAGGTCGTGAGCGCGGTGAGGGCGGCGTGGGTCAGGACCCGGACACCGACGGGGAGGACGCGCTCGTCGAGGTCGAACGTGGGCTGGTGGAGGTCACGCATCGGCCCGTGGCCCGGCCAGACGCCGATGCGCGCCATGGCGCCGGGCACGTGCTCCAGGTACCAGGCGAAGTCTTCGCCGCCGCTGGACTGCTCGGTGTCGCACGCGGCGTCCGGCCCGAGCACGGCAGCCGCCGCGGAGCCGAGCATCGCGGTGCTCACCTCCTCGTTCACCGCGGGAGGGACACCCCGCGTGTGCGACATGGTGAACTCCACCCCGGTGGGTGCGAGCAGCTGACCGACGAGCGTGCGCACGATCGTCTCCAGCGCCTCCCAGGTCGCGTGGTCGCCCGTGCGCAGTGTTCCGCGCAGCACGCCGTGCTGCGGGATCGCATTCGGCGCCTCGCCGGCCTGCACCGCGCCCCAGACGAGGACGGTGCCCGAGCGGGGGTCGACCTGGCGGGTGAGCAGCAGCGGCAGCTGGGTGATGAGCAGGCCGAGCGCCTCGACGAGGTCCGCGGTCAGGTGAGGACGGGCCGTGTGGCCGCCGGGGGAGCTGAGCCGGACCTCCACGACGTCGCAGGCCGACGTGATCGGCCCGACCCGGGTGCCGACCCGCCCGACCTCCAGCCGCGGGTCGCAGTGCAACGCGAAGATCCGCTCGACGCCCTCGACGGCGCCGTCCGCAACCATGTCGATCGCTCCGCCGGGCTGGATCTCCTCCGCCGGCTGGAAGATCAGCCGCACGCGGCCGGGCAGCGCAGGCGCGGCGGCCAGCGCGAGGCCGGCGCCGAGCACCATCGCGGTGTGCGCGTCGTGTCCACAGGCGTGCATGACGTTCGGCACGACCGACGCGAACGGCAGCCCCGTGGCCTCGTGCAGCGGCAGCGCGTCCATGTCCGCGCGTAGCGCCACACAACGGCTGCCCTGCCCGACGTCGCAGACGAGGCCGATGCCGCCGGGAAGGGTGCGGGGCTCGAGGCCGGCCGCGGCCAGGTGCCGCGCGACGAACGCTGTAGTGCGGTGCTCTTCCCGGCTGAGCTCGGGTTCGGCGTGCAGCGCGCGCCGCCAGGCGACGACGTCGGGCCGCCGTGCGCTGAGCCACGTGTCCAGCCACAGCGGACCCGTGCTTGCGCCCACGTCGATGACGGCAGGGCCGATGGACGGCACGAGCGCGGTGTCCGACTCGAGCACCGTCACCGGATCCCCCCGTCCGTCATCATCGTGTGGCGCATCAATCCATACTCCTCACCCGGACGGCGGTGTACCAAACGGAATTGACTTGTTCGCCACAGTGCGCGCCGAAGGGTGGTCGATCTGCTGCAGACGGCCGGTGACCGCGCCTGACGGTGGCACAGCGTCACGGGTCACCGCCGTTCGTCGCCCGGTGACCGCGCGGTCGTCGGCCACACGGCGACGGTCCGCAACCACCCGCGTCGGCCGGTCGGGGGGCGCAGTACCGCGCGCACGGTGCCTGGTCCAATGGAGGCTGTGCACCCGGGGGACGACCAGCAGCGCCTGATCGGTGGGCGCTACCGGCTGTCCGCCCAGCTGGGCAGCGGCGCGATGGGCACCGTGTGGTCGGGCTACGACGAGGTGCTGCGCCGCCGGGTCGCGGTCAAGGAGCTGAAGGTGCCCCCGGGCGTCCCCCAGCGCGAGGCGCTCGCCATGCGCGAACGGATGCTCCGGGAGGCGCGGGCGCTCGGCGGGCTGTCCCACCCCAACGTGATCACGGTCTACGACGTCGTCGACGTCGACGGCGAACCGATGGTCGTGCTGGAGATGCTGCCCTCGCGCAACCTCGCCGCCTTGATCACCGAACAGGGCAGGCTCTCGACCGAGCAGGCCGCCGTCGTCGGGTTCGCCACGGCGGCCGCGCTGCGTGCCGCACACCGCGCCGGAATCACGCACCGTGACGTCAAGCCGGCCAACGTCCTGGTCGCGCACGACGGGCAGGTCAAGCTCACCGACTTCGGCATCGCCCGCAACATCGCCGACGCGCCGATGACCACCGCCGGGCTCGTCCTCGGCTCGCCCGCCTACATCGCGCCCGAGGTCGCGGCGGGTCAGCCCGTCACGCCGGCGGCCGACCTGTGGGGTCTTGGCGCGACGCTCTTCGCGGCGGTCGAGGGTCGGCCGCCGTACGACGTCCGGGGCAACCCGGTCTCGACCATCACCGAGGTGGTCGACGGCGAGGTCCCCCGGCCGAGCAAGAGCGGGCCCGTCTGTGACGTGATTGCCGCGCTGATGGTCAAGGTTCCGACGCAGCGGATATCGCTCGGCGAGGTGCGGCGACGGCTCCGGCCGCTGATCGGTGACCCGGACGACCCCCTGTACCCGGGTTCGGCCGACGCCCCGACGCTGGCCGCGGCCTACGACCTCGAGTCGATCCCGAAGCGCGCGGCGACATCGGGAGGGTGGCGGACGGGGGCCACACCGCCGACCGGCTCGTCGCCGTCGCCGCTCGCCCCGTCGCCCGGTCCCCTGCCTGACGAGCGCGACGTCGAACGGTCCCGGCCCGTTGCGGCTACGCCGTCGAACCTGGCGCCGCCCCGGGCGGAACCCGAGCCCGCGACGGTCCTGCACGCGCCGGCGTCGTCGTCCGACGGCCCGGCCACGACGTTGCTGGCGTCCGCCGGGCTGCTCGTGGCGGGCGCGGCCGTCGTGCTCGCGGGGCTCGCCGGCGGGTGGGCGGTGACGCGCGCGGTGTCCGGACAGTCGCCCTTCACAACGGTGACGGTGGCGACCGCGTCGACCGTGCTGCGGCCGCACACGGACGAGCTGGGCTTCACCGCGCAGGTGCCGCAGGAGTGGACGGAGCGACGCGGCGACGGCGCGGTGAGCTTCGTGAGCCCGGACGGCAGCCAGGAGTTGACCGTGTCACGCGCGCGCTCGGTCGACGACGTCACCGCCGGCCTTGCGAACGCACAGGTGGACCCGCCGCAACCGGTGCCGGGAAGCGAGGCGACGCAGGTGGTGTTCCGCACGACCGAGGACGAGCGCCACCGCACCGGCTGGCTGCGGTTCATCCCGGCCGGGGACGGGGTGCTCGCCGTGCGGCTCACGGCACCGAGCGGCAGCTCCGAGAACGTCACGGCAGAGCTGTTCGAGATCGTCGCGGGCAGGATCTCCCCCGCCGGCTGACGACCGCGTATCCGCCCCCAACCCCGCCCGTAGGCTGCCGGCATGCCCGACGCCGCGCAGGCCGCCGCCGCTCTCGCCGAGGCCACCGGCGTCCCGAAGCACGACGTCGCCGTCGTGCTCGGCTCGGGCTGGCGCCCCGCCGCCGACCTGCTCGGCGCTCCCACCCACGAGCTGGCGATGGGCGAGCTGCCCGGCTTCGTGCGCCCGGCCGTCGCGGGGCACGGCGGCACGCTGCGGTCGGTGCCCGTCGGCGAGCGTCAGGTCCTCGTCCTGCTCGGGCGGACGCACCTCTACGAGGGCCACGGCGTCGACGCGGTGGCCCACGGAATGCGGACGGCCGCCGCCGCCGGCTGCCGTGCCGTCGTGCTCACCAACGCCGCAGGCGGGATCCGCGAGGGCATGTCCGTCGGCGAGCCCGTGCTGGTCGCCGACCACCTCAACCTCACCGGCGTCTCGCCGCTGCACGGCCCGCGGTTCGTCGACCTCACCGACCTGTACTCGCCGCGCCTGCGTGCGCTCGCCCGCGAGATCGAGCCGGCGCTCTCCGAGGGCGTGTATGCCGGCCTCGCCGGGCCACACTTCGAGACGCCCGCCGAGATCCGCATGCTCCGCGGGCTGGGCGCCGACCTCGTTGGCATGTCGACCGTTCTCGAGGCCATCGCCGCCCGCGCGGAGGGCGTCGAGGTGTTCGCGCTCTCGCTGGTGACCAACCTCGCCGCCGGGCTGACCGGCGCGCCGCTCGACCACCAGGAGGTGCTCGACGCCGGCGCCGCCGCCGCCACCCGCATGGGCGAGCTGCTGCGCGAGCTGGTCATCCGCTCGTGACGGTGCGGCCGGCACTGCGCGACGCGGCGATGCGGTGGGTCGCCGACGACCCCGATCCCGAGACGCGCCTCGAGCTGCAGCGGGTGCTCGCGGCGGCGCTCACCGGGGACCAGGCCGCGGCCGCCGACCTCGCCGACCGGATGGCCGGCCCGCTGCAGTTCGGCACCGCGGGGCTGCGCGGGCCGGTGCGCGCCGGCCCGAACGGCATGAACGTCGCGGTGGTCCGACGAGCGACCGCGGGGCTCGCCGCCTGGCTCCGCGCCGGAGGACACGCTGGTGCGCCGGTGGTGGTCGGGCGTGACGCCCGCCGCGGTTCGGAGGCCTTCGCCGGCGCGGCGGCAGGAGTGCTGGCCGGGGCCGGGTTCGCGGTGCAGGTGCTGCCCATGCCGCTGCCGACGCCGCTGCTGGCCTTCGCCGTGCGCGAGCTCGACGCCGTTGCCGGGGTGCAGATCACCGCGTCGCACAACCCCCCCGCCGACAACGGCTACAAGGTCTACCTGGGGGTCGACCCCCACCAGCGCGGCGCTCAGCTCGCCCCACCGGCGGACCGTCAGATCGAGGCGGCGATCGCGGCGGCGCCCCTGGCAGTGTCCGTCCCCGTCGCGGGACGGGCAACGGTCGTCCACGTCGGCGAGGCATACCTGGACCGCGTGGCCCGGCTGCCCCGCGGGCCCGCCCGGCCACTGCGGGTGGCGCTGACCCCGCTGCACGGCGTCGGCGGCGAGACCGCCGTGCTCGCCCTGCGCCGCGCGGGTTACACGGATGTGCACGTCGTCGCCTCGCAGGCTGCACCCGACGCCGCCTTCCCGACGGTCACCTTCCCCAACCCCGAGGAGCCCGGTGCCGCCGATGCGCTGCTCGAGCTCGCAGCGGGGGTCGGTGCCGATCTCGCGATCGCGCTTGACCCGGACGCCGACCGGTGCGCGCTCGGTGTCCCGCTGGCGGTCGGGTGGCGGATGCTGAGCGGGGACGAGACCGGGGTGCTGCTCGGCGACCACCTGCTGCGGGCAGGCGGACACCGCGACCCGCTCGTCGCGACCACGGTCGTGTCGTCGTCCATGTTGCGCTCGGTCGCAGCCTCCTACGGCGCCCGGTTCGCCGAGACGCTGACCGGGTTCAAGTGGATCGTCCGCGCCGGGCCCGGGCTGGTGTACGGCTACGAGGAGGCGCTGGGCTACTGCGTCGACCCGGACGCGGTCCGCGACAAGGACGGCATCGCCACGGCCGTGCTGGCCTGCGACCTCGCGGCGACGCTGAAGGCAGCCGGTCAGGGGCTGACCGACCGCCTCGACGAGCTCGCGGTCGCCCACGGCGTGCACCGCACCGAGGGGCTGTCGCTGCGGCTCGCGCCGGTCGAGCGCGACGCCGTCGTCGCACGATTGCGCGATGCCCCTCCATCGGGCTGGGCGGTCGACCGTCCCGCAGCGGACGTCCTGGTGATGCGGCGCGGATCGGAGCGCGCCGTGGTGCGCCCGTCCGGGACGGAGCCCAAGCTGAAGGCGTACCTGCAGGTCGTCGAGCCGGTGGAGGCGGACCTCGCCGCCGCCCGCGCCTGCGCCGACGACCGGATGGATCGGCTGCGTGCAGAGATCACCGCCCTGCTCGAGTGACGGCCGGGGGGACGAGGCAGGGCGGCTAAGCGGGAACGTCAAGGTCGCGCGAAGTGCCCTGCCTCGTCCCTGTCCACCCCGCGCGAACCGCGGTGATCGGCGGGTCTAGCCTGCGCCGCGTGCCACGGACCAAGGTCCACGACGCAGCCCTGCGGACGCGGCTGCTCGAGTGCGCCAGCGCGACCCTTTCGGCGGGCGGGCTGGCCGCGCTCAGCCTGCGCTCCCTGGCCGCCGAGGTCGGGACGTCCACCACCGCCGTCTACGCACTCTTCGGCGGCAAGTCCGGTCTGCTCGAGGCGCTGCACGCCGAGGCGTTCTCCCGCCTCGGCGCCCGCCTCGACGCCGTGCTGGACCAGCGGCGCACGGTCGACGACCCGGTTGAGGGCCTCGTCGCGCTCGGCCGGGCCTACCGGGACAGTGCGCTGGCCAACCCGCACATCTACGACGTGATGTTCGGCGAGTCGCCCGTCGGACGGGAGCGGTGGTGGGCCGCCGCCGCGCCCACGGTGCGCCCGATGGCGCGTGTCGTCGAGCGGGCGCTGGCCGTGGGCGCGCTGCGGCCCGGCAGCGAGCCGGCGACGGTGTCGCTCGCGCTCTGGGCGACCGTCCACGGGCTGGTGTCGCTGCACCTGCGGGGGCTGCGTGCCGTCGACGACCGGGCCGGAAACGACTCCTCGGCCGAGGAGGTCTTCGAGCTGGCCCTGCGTACGGCGGTCGCGGGGTGGCTGTCCGCGTCCGTCGTCGCGGGACGGAACTAGCCCGGCC
>JAQSWF010000132.1 GCA_029266775.1 Pseudonocardia sp. | reverse complement strand
CGCCTCGACCACGACGTTCTCCGTGTAGCTGCGCGCCTGCCGGTCGAAACGGCCGCCGCAGGTGATCAGGCGCAGCTCGGGGCGCGGGGTCGGGCCGTACACCGCCACCGTCGGGAAGTCGACCTTCGGCACCTCCCGCACCGTCGTCACCCGGAACCGGGCGAGCTGCCCGTCCGAGCGCACCACCTCCACGGGGTCGCCCGGGCGCAGCGACCGCAGCCGGTAGAACACACCGGGCCCGCGCCGGGAGTCGACGTGGCCACCGATCACGGCCGGGCCGACGTCGCCCGGCACCACACCGGCCTCGTACCAGCCGGCCTGTTCCGGGTCGTCGGGCGCGAGGAGCTCTCCGTTCTCCGCGACGCTCAGCTCGGCGAGCGGGCCGTCGAGGCGCAGCCGGTCGATCGCGAGCGACACCGGCCGGACGGCGACCTCGGCGGGCGGCCCCGGCGCCGCAGCGGGAGCCTGCGGGCGCGGTTCCTCCGACGGAGACGGCGCCGCCACCGCCGGGACGAGCAGGGCGACCGCGACGGCCGCGGCGGCGACGGCCGCCACGCGGCGCGGTCGCGCGAACAGCGCGCGGTGCTCCTCCACCACCACCCCGCCCAGCACCGCGAGGCCTGCGGCGACCGGGAGCAGGACCTGGACGTCCGGCCCGGGCACGCACAAGCACACGGCCAGCGCGCCGACCGCGGCGATCATCGGGCGCAGCCAGGCCGCCCGCGTCCAGAGCACGCCGCCGACCAGCGCGCTGAGGACGAGCCCGACCGAGACCATCGCCGGCGGCAGGGCCGATCCCGCGGCTGGCTCGGCGAGCACGGTGGCGAGCACCACGGCCGCGGCGAGCGCGCCGGCACCCGACGCGCGGCGGACAACGGGGGAATGCCGCGCGGCCACGTCGCGCCGCAGCGTCATCGCACCGAGCAGCACGAGCAGGCCGACGGCCACGGCGGGCGCGACGACGACGGCCCCGATGCCGGCGGCAGCCGCGACGGCGCTGCGCCGCCGCCCCGAGGCCGCCAGCGCTCCGGCGACGGCCAGCAGGAGGGTCGCGCGCCCGTCGACGCCGTCGCCCGTGAGATCGATCAGCAGCGCGCAGGTGGCAAACATCGCCGTCGACGCGGCGCGGCTCTCGGGGAGCAGGCGCAGCCGGCCCGTCACGGCGTAGAGCACCGCGCCGGCGGCGACGGTGGCGACGAGGCCGAGCGGCCAGAGCGGCGGCGCGGCAAGCGCGCTGATCACGGCCGCTACCGGGCGTAACGGGCCAGCCGGACCGACAGTGCGGCGGCACCTGCGGCCAGGAGGAAGAGCGCCGCGCTGCCGGCCGGTCCGCCGGGCCGCTCCGCTGCCGCGCCGCCGAGTCCGGCGTGCACCGGCCCCGGTGGCACGACCGCCGGCCCACCGGCGTCCGTCACGACCCGGGCCCGCAGGCCTTGCTCGTCCGAGGTGACCACGACCGACGCGACCTGGTTGGCGGCGACGGTCACGGGCAGCTCGACCGGGGGCTCTCCTGGTGGCCCAACTGCCAACCGCAGGTCGCCGGGCGCAACAGCCTGGTACGCCCCTGCCGCGCCGCGGACCAACCCGAGCCACTGGGCGTCGGGCGCGACCCGGAAGTCCATCTCCGGCGCCGGCGGCGCCGCGTTGATCACACGCACCCGCGTCCGATCCGGGTCCGGCGCGGCGAGGTCGTCGACAAAGACGGCCAACCCGCCCTCGGACCTCGCGCTGATCGCGCCGACCGTGTAGGCCGTCCCCGACTCGACGGCCAACGTCCTGCTGACCATGGGTGGATCGGCGGAGCCCGCCGTGCGCACTCCGATCACGTAGTCGCCGGGCTCGACGGACTGGTAGGGGGAGAGCTCGCCGTAACCCAACGCGGCGACCATCGCGCTGTCGCCGGGGTCGGCGACCGACGACATGACCAGTTCGACCCCGTCGAGGTCGGGGGTCAGCTGGGCGAGCCGCAGCATCGCCGTCGACGCCGGGGTCGCCTCGGCGGGCAGGGGCGCGAGCAGCAACCCGGCGGCGAGGAACAGCAGCGCGAGTACCCCGCTGCCGGCCGCCGCGAGGGGTCGCCACGGCCGAGCCGCAGGGCGAGCGCGGTGGCGAGCGGTCACAGGGCCTCCCCGTCGACGGCAGAGCCGGAACCCGTCGAAGGGCCCGGATGGGCCAGCAGGCTAGCGGCGCGCCGTCGGTGGGCCGGGAAGCGACGCGCGGACCGTGTCCGACTCGGGACCTGTCTCGAGCACCGGAAGGACGGGTGCTGGCGGTCGGTCGGTTCTGGTGGCTGGTGTATTTTTCGTGCCGGCCGGCCCCGAACGGCCGCACGTCCTCGCCGCGGAGCGGACGCCGCGGTCGGGGCTGAAGATCGCCCATGTCCCCGGCCCCGAAGGCGGACGCACGACGGGCCGGAGTTGTCTTTCGAAGGATGCCCATGGTGGATGCCCTCCTCTCCGGTCAGGACAGGTCACGACGGCGGTACGCGGTACGGGAGGAAGCGCGGTCGCGGCTCGCTGCCACCTCGAGCGCGGTCCAGACGCTGGAAGACCTCCTCGACGGCGAGCCGGGACTGTCGACCGAGATCGCCGAGGCCCTGGTTGCGGCCGCGCGCGCGCTCTTTCCGGTTGCGATCGCCACCGGCACCACGCTGACGGTCTCCGCCGGTCCGGCCGACGAGTGGGCGGTGCAGGTGTCCAGCGACGCGAGCGGGCCCCACGCGCGTCTGGACCGGCGCAGGCCGCCCGAGAAGCAGGACACCCCGTCGAGCGACCGTGCCGACACCTGGTTCGCCCGACCGGAGACCTCGAGGCGCGACGTCGCCGGGCAGCTGGCCAACCTCCTCCGTAGCGGCACGGGCTCGGCACAGTGACGCAGCCTGCGGCCGCGATGCGCGGATGGGTGCGCCGCGGGCGCACGCTGAGCATCGCGGCCAAGCTCGGCGTGGTCCTCGGCGCGATGACCATCGTCACCGCGCTCCTCGCGACGGTCCTGCTCGTCCAGCTACGCCAGGTGACCACCACCTACGACACCCTCCTGACGACGGAGGTCCGCTCGGCGCTGCAGGCACGGGAGATGCAGGTCGCGTTCAAGAAGCAGGTGCAGGAGTGGAAGAACATCCTGCTGCGCGGCGTCGATCCGCAGGACCTCGCCACCTACACGCGCCAGTTCCGCGACGAGAGCGCGCGGGTGGAGGAGCTGGGCGCCGCGCTGCGTGCCACAGCCACCGACCCGGTGGTCCGCACCGACATCGAGACCTTCACCACCGCGCATACCAAGCTGAACCGCAACTACGACGCGGCGTTGGCAGCGTTCGTGGCCGCCGGTGCGCAGGACCCGAGGGTCCCCGACCTCGCGGTGCGCGGCCAGGACCGGCCACCCACGGATGTGCTCGAGGGAGTGGTCGCCCGGCTGGAGGGGACCGTCGCCGATCGTGTCGCCGCGCAGGGGGCCGGCGCGGCCACCCAGCACCGTGTCCTGGTCGTCGTCGGGCTGATCGCGCTCCTGCTGGCCGTCGCGACGCTGGGGCTCGTGATCGCCGGGATCGTGCGTCCGATCCGCTCACTGACCCGCGCCGCGTACGACGCCGCGCACCGCACGCTGCCGGAGACGGTCGGGGAGATCAGGCGCTCGTCGCTCGCATCTCCCCCCGCTGTCCCCGCGATCGACGTCGGTGCCGCGAACGAGCTGCGTGAGCTCGCGTCCGCGCTGGGTTCGATGCAGGCCAGCGCGGTGCAGCTGGCCTTCGACCAGCACCGGGCCGAGCGCGAGTCCGCGGACGTCCTGGTCAACCTCGGGCGCCGCAACCAGAACCTGCTCAAGCGGACGCTCGGCTACATCAGCGAGCTCGAGGCCGACGAGACCGACCCGGAGGTGCTCTCCCGCCTCTTCAGGCTGGATCACGCCACCACGCGGATCCGGCGCAACGCCGAAAGCATGCTGGTGCTCGCCGGCGCCGAGCAGACGCGCACGTGGTCGCAGCCCGTGCCGATCGCCGAGGCGGCCCGCGCGGCCCTCTCGGAGATCGAGGACTACCAGCGTGTCGATCTCCATCACCTCGACGACGCGGCCGTGACCGGGGTCGCCGTCGCCGACCTGGTGCACCTGATCGCCGAGCTGGCCGAGAACGCCACCCACTTCTCTCCGCCGGGCAGCCGGGTCACGGTCGTCGGCCAGCACGTGGCCGACGGGTACCGGATCCAGGTGTCCGACCGCGGTGTGGGGATGTCCGCGTCGGAGCTCGACGGGGCGAACGCGCGTATCGCCCGCGCCGCCGAGGGCCGCAGCGACAGCCCGTTGCTCGGCCTCTATGTGGTCGGCCGGCTGGCCGCGCGACGCGGGATCACGGTCGCCCTGGAGCCGTCGGCCGGAAGCGGGATCACCGCTTCTGTCACGCTGCCGCCGAGCATGCTCGTGGACACGGCATCGCTGACCAGGCCGCCGGCCGAGACGCCGGCTCTGCCGAGGAGCCCCGCCGCGGGCCCCTGGCCGGTGGAGCCGAACGCGTCGGTGCCTCACCGGGGCAGGCCCGCGCCGGCCGGCTCCGCGGTCGCGTCGCGGGGACCGGACGGCGTCCTGCCTCCCGGTTGGTTCGAGGCGGCCCTGCAGTCCGCGGCATCCGAGGGCGAGGCACCGTACGGCGGCTCGATTCCCCGCCGCGTCCGCGGTGCTCAGCTGCCCGACCTCGGCGGCGGTCGGGGACAGGGATTCGCCCCGCCCGATCCCGAGCAGGTGCGGCGGCAGCTCGCCGCGCTGCACCGCGGCACGGAACGTGCACACGCGGAGCAAGCCGGCGCCGCCGCGGACGCCCGTCCCGCACCGGCGGGCGAACTCGACTTCCAGCGGGGGCGCTGATGGCCCAGCCCACCCTCAGCGCGGCCGCGCAGAACGTCAACTGGCTGCTCGACCGGTTCGTCCGCGACACCGACGCCGTCGAGCGCGCCGCGGGCGTCTCGTCCGACGGGCTTCTGATCGCGATCTCGCCCCCGCTGGCCTCCTCGCAGGCCGACAAGCTGGCGGCCACCATCTCGGGCCTGACGAGCCTCGCGCTCAGCGCCTCCCACCTGCTCAGGAAGGACGCACTGCGTCAGGTGATCATTGAGCTCGAGGGCGGATTCCTCCTGGTCTCCGCGGTCCGGGACGGCTCCTGCCTGGGCGTCGTCACGGGGCGGGGCGCCGATCTCGCCCTGGTCGGCTACGAGACGGCGATGCTCGCGCACCGTGTCGGGTCGCTCCTGACCCCGGACCTGATCACCGAGCTGAAGACCAGCGTGCCGCGATGGTGACCGATCCACCGGACGACGAGGAGCCGCTGGCCCGCCCGTATCTCGCCCACGACCTCGGGCGACCGTCGTCCGGCCCGCCCGACGGCGCAGACAGCGCGCCCGAGCACGACGTCCGGCCCTACCTCGTCACGGCCGGTCGCACGGCGAGCGTGACGCCCCTCGCGCTCGAGGCGCTCGTCCGCATCACCAGTCGCGGCCGCGACGCCCAGGTCGCGTACGAGGCGGCCGAGATCCTCCACTTCTGCCGACGGCCGCAGTCGGTGGCCGAGGTGTCCGCGCACCTCGGCCGGCCGGTCGCCGTCACACGCGTCCTCGTGGGTGACCTGGTGGCGGCCAACCTGCTCACGATCGAGGCGTCCGCGACCCGGGACGTCGCCGATGACCCCGCGTTTATCGAGAGGCTGATGCTCGGTGTCGCCGGACTCTGACCGCTCCCCCATCCCCGTCAAGATCCTCATTTCGGGCGGGTTCGGCGCGGGGAAGACGACGGCGATCGCCGCGCTGTCCGACATCCCGCCGCTCACCACCGAAGGGGCCATGACGACCGCGGCGCTGGCGGTCGACGACCGCGGCGGGGCGGAGGGGAAGACCACCACGACCGTCGCACTCGACTTCGGGCGGGTGACGATCGACGAGAGCATCGTCCTGTACATGTTCGGCACGCCCGGACAGGACCGCTTCGGGTTCATGTGGAACGACCTCGCCGACGGCGCGCTCGGCGGGCTGGTCCTCGTCGACACCGCCCGTCTCAAGGACTGCTTCGTCGCGATCGACTACTTCGAGCGGATCGGGCTGCCGTTCGTCGTGGCGGTCAACCAGTTCGACGGACGCGAGAACCTCGCACTGGCCGAGGTCCGGGTCGCGACGGACGTCGATGCGCACGTCCCCGTCGTCGCCGTCGACGCCCGCAGCCGGGAGTCGATGAAGGCCCTCGTCCTGACCCTCCTCGACGTCCTCCTCCAGCGCGCGCGGTCATGGGAGGCCGCGAGCGCCCACTGACAAGTGCCGCCCGCCACCCGTCCGGCACCGCGCCGGTTCCGAACGCCGCGTATGCACGACGGGCTCGAGCTGCCGCGGACCGCCTTCTCCCGCCGGCCGGGCAAGTCCGCGCCGGACACGCGGGACTGGCGGCGCCACATCCGTGACCGGGCCGACGCCGACCTGCTGCACCGCACCGCGGCCCGACTGCGGGACGACCCGGACCGCGTCCCGGGCGCCGGACTGAACAGCGCCGACGCCGCCGCGATCGCCGCACTGCTCGACGTCCTCGTCACCGCGCTCCCGCATCTCGACCCGGCGGTGCGCTGGCAGGCCGTCACCTCGTGCCGCGTCGTCCTCGGCGACCCTCTGCGGTAGGCGAGCCACCGCGGGTTCGTCAGCTCAGGGCGGCCGGACGGCCGAGGCGGCGGTACTCCCGCACGATCAACACGATGATCAGCACGTCGATCGCGGCGAGCACCGGGAGCAGCACCGACCCGGTGCGCACGGCGCGGACGAGCTCGTAGCAGACGAAGATCCCGAGCACGACGACCGCGACCGGGTACGCAGGCCGCACCTGTCGAGCCATCGCGACCACCAGCCCGCACTTGATCATGCCGTGCAGTGCCAGGTAGACGACTGCGAACGTGCGGTCGGCGCCCGTGAGCCGTTCCGCGCCTGCCGCGAACCGCGTGGCCAGCTCGCTGTGCGGGCCACCGAGCAGGTGGTGGTCGAGGACGGCGGTGACCAGGCCGTCGACCAGCGTCGAGGCGCCGACCGCGAGGACGATGGCGACGAGCAGCTCGACCGCGCCGTCGAGGCCCTTGAGGAGCAGTGCGGCCCGGAACAGCCCTTCGCCGGTGGTGCGGCCAGGGCGCATCCCCACGTGTTGTCGTCCCCGAGCGGCTACTCGATCTCGAAACGCTGCCGCGGGCGGGCGCTGACCGGGCGCATGGCTGCGGCCGCCGCCTGCACCGTGAGGCTCCCGATGCACAGCCCGACCGCGAGGTGGATCGCCGACTTGGCCAGCGCGACGCCCAACGACTGGTCGGCGATGATCGGGACCACGACGGCGGCGGCCGTGACCAGCCCGATGATCCAGCTGAGGTACGACAGCGGCCGTGGGGTCGCGAGCAGGAGCAGGTGCGCCAACCCGGTCGCCACGAGGGCGGCCAGCGCAGAGATGACGCAGAGCAGGAGGGTGTCGCTGTCGCCGAAGGCGCCCGCCTCGGCCGGGGCGTAGAGCCCGACCCGGAAGACGGCCCGGATGACCAGCACGCCGACCAGCGCGACGAGCGCGGCAACGATCGCCGTGGCGAGCCCGCCTGCCCACAGGCGGTTCGCGTTGATCGGCCACCGGTCGGGGGCACCGGGCGCCGGCCCCCGCATCGGTGCGGTCTCGTCGTAGTAACCGGCCATGGCCGTCTCCCCTCGGGCGCGACCGGCCCGCACCGGTGCCGTGCTGGTCGGCTGCATCGTGCCCGAGTAGAGGGGCGACGTCCAGCAAGCGTTACGCCGCCTTGACACCCGCGGGACGATCAACTTCACCTGCGGATCCCCGCCTTGCTCCGCTGCGGCGTTGATCTACAGGGCAGCGTGGGGGACCTGCACCTGCATCGGTGGCCGCGGGGAGTGCGTTGTCGGACCTGGATCTGGAGCTGCTGCCGGTGCTGGCGGGACGCCGCGCCATGGTCGGCTGGATGCTGGCCGCGTTCCTCCTGACCTTCCTGATCACTCGGGCGATCACGCACGCCATCCGCGCCGGTCGAGGCCCGTTCCGGGACACCAGCGTGGGTGGCGTGCACGTGCACCACCAGGTCTACGGCATCTTCCTGCTGCTCGGCACCGGCACCGCCGAGTTCACCTACCGCCCCGGGACGCCCTGGGCGCAGGTGCTCGCGGTGTTGTTCGGCGTCGGCGCGGCACTGACGCTCGACGAGTTCGCGCTGTGGTTGCGGCTCGACGACGTCTACTGGTCGACCGAGGGCCGCACGTCGGTCGACGCCGTTCTGGTCGCGCTCGTGGTCGGCGGGCTGCTGCTCATCGGGGCCAACCCGTTGGACGCCGACAGCGGTGGCGGCGAGTGGGCGGTTGCCGGGACGGTGGCGCTGAACCTGTCCTTCGCCCTGATCACGATCCTCAAGGGCCGGGTCGTGCTGGGGGTCGTCGGCGTGTTCCTTCCTGTGCTGGCCGTCATCGCGGCGCTGCGGCTGGCCCGGCCGGAGTCACCGTGGGCGCGCCGCTGGTACCGGCCCGGGTCACGGCGGTGGCAGCGGGCCCGCCTCCGCTTCCCGCCGGGAGGCCGCAGCCGCTGGGACCGCCTGGTCGACCTGTTCGCCGCCGGAACGCGACCGGAAGACGCCCCGCCACACCACGCAGGGTCGTCGAAGGAACCGCCGACGACGCCCGAACGGGGTGGGTGATTCGGCCGAACGGGCTAGTGGCGCGCGTCACGCCTGGTCGGGGCCAGGAGTGATCCCTATGGTCGTCGCGTGGCCACCGACCCCCAGGTCGATCAGTCGAGCGAACCGGTGCGGGCGGACACCGCGCCCTCCGGTCCCGCGTCGAGCACCGTCCCTCCGGCCCGACACGGGTCGAAGGCCAACGGGCACTACCCCTACCGCTACCCGACCGACCACAGCGTCGCGCAGATCCGGGCGGCGCACGGCGACCTGCCCCCGGATCAGGTCACCAGCGACCTCGTCCGGATCGCGGGCCGCCTGACGCTGATCCGGCGCCAGGGCGGCCTCACCTTCGCGGTGCTGCGCGACCGCACCGGCGACCTTCAGCTCTTCGTCGACACGGCGGTCGTCCGCGGCGACTGGATCGGCGTCGAGGGCGTCGTGATGACCACCCGGCGCGGTGAGCTCTCGGTGCGCGTCGGCAGCTTCGCCCTGCTGGCGAAGGCCGAGCTGCCCCCTCCCGACAAGTGGCGCGGCCTCACCGACACCGAGACCCGCTACCGCCAGCGCTACGTCGACCTGGAGGCCAACGCCCGCACCCGCGAGATCTTCCGGATCCGGCACGCCGCGATCCGCGCAGTGCGCCACCATCTCGAGGACCAGGGGTTCACCGAGGTCGAGGGCCCGGTGCTGCAGACGATCCAGGGCGGCGCGTCGGCGCGCCCGTTCGTCACCCACCACAACGCGCTCGACATCGACCTGTACCTGCGCATCGCGCTGGAGCTGCACCTCAAGCGGCTGATCGTCGGGGGCATGGAGCGGGTCTTCGAGATCGGCAGGGTCTTCCGCAACGAGGGCATCGACACCCGGCACAACCCGGAGTTCACGATGCTGGAGGCCTATCAGGCCTTCGCGGACTACCACGACATGATGGACCTGACCGAAGGTCTGATCACCGCCGCCGCGCATGCCGCCCTTGGCGACGAGCACGTGGTGCACTACGCCGGACGCGACATCGACCTCACCACCCCGTGGCCGCGCACGCGCTTCGCGGACATGATCAAGGACAAGACCGGGGCCACGATGCACCCGGGGATGCCGATCGACCAGGCCCGCGCGGTGCTGGACCGGCTGAAGATCCCCTACGAGAGCACCTGGGGCGCCGGGCGGCTGATGAAGGAGGTCTACGACGAGAAGGTGCAGCACGACGTCGTCGGCCCGGTCTTCTGCATCGACTATCCCCGCGAGGTCTCGCCGCTGGCCAGGGTGCACCGCGACGACCCGGCGTACGTCGAGCGCTTCGAGCTGATCGTCGCCGGCTTCGAGCTCTGCAACGCC
>JAQSWF010000131.1 GCA_029266775.1 Pseudonocardia sp. | reverse complement strand
GGGCGACGCCGCGTGCAGGACGAACCGCACGTCGGGCTTGTCGATGCCCATCCCGAAGGCCGACGTCGCCACCACCACCTGCAGGTCGCCGCCGAGGAAGCGCTCGTGGATCTCGTCGCGGTCCGCGGCCTTCATCCCCGCGTGGTAGGCCGCCGCGCCGACCCCGCGGGCCCTCAGCTCTTCGGTGTAGGTGTCGGTGTCCTTCCTGGTCGAGCAGTACACGAGACCGCTCGACCGTGGGCCGTCGTCCCGGCCGCGGCACAGCTCGACGACCCGCTCGACGACCTCGCGGCGCCGCATGTCGTCGTCGGCGAACTGGTGGCCGACGAGGTGCAGGTTCGGCCGGTCGAACGAGGCCACGACCTGCACGGGGTCGCGCAGCCCGAGCCGGGCGACGATGTCCTCGCGGGTAGGTGGGGCAGCGGTCGCGGTGAGGGCGATCACCGGCGGATGCGCGAGCCGCTCGATCACCGGGCCCAGCCGCAGGTAGTCGGGGCGGAAGTCGTGCCCCCATTCGGACACGCAGTGCGCCTCGTCGACGACGAACAGCGATACGCCGGCGTCCCGCAGTGCGTCGACGATCTCGTCGTTGGCCAGCTGCTCCGGGGACAGGAACACGTACTCGGCGGTGCCGTGCCGCAGGTCGTGCCAGGCGCGTCGGGTGTCGGACGCCCGCTGCGCCGAGTTCACCACCACGGCGTCGGGGGCGTCGGTGCCGGCCAGGCCCTCGCGCTGGTCGCGCTGCAGAGCGATCAGCGGCGACACCACGACGGTCGGCCCGTCGTGCAACAGCGCGGGGACCTGGTAGATCGCGGACTTGCCGGCACCGGTGGGCAGCACGGCGAGCACGTCACGCCCCTCGGTGACGGGCTCCATCGCCTCCAGCTGTTCAGGACGCAGCTGCGTCCACCCGAACGTTTCCTCGGCGATGCGGCTCAGCTCGTCACGCGACCTTCGACTCACGCGCGGCGAGCTACCCCCGGTGACGGGTCAGCAATCGCTCTGCGAGTCCAACACCTCACGACTGGTCCCCGCGCATAGTCGCGAAACCGGCGGATACCCGGGGTGGCAACCCGGCTCGTCGTGACAAGGGGTGATGGAAGACCGGCGATACGACCACGATGAGTAGCAGTTTGCGCAGCAGGGTTTGGGGTGGCCCGGGCAGGGCGATTCCCGATCCATGCCCACTGCTCCCCGCCCGGGCCACGGTCCCACCGGCGCCGCGCCGTGAACGTCCTGCTCTGGCACGTGCACGGGTCCTGGACCACGGCCTTCGTCCACGGACGGCACCGCTATCTGCTGCCGACGCTGCCCGAGCGCGGCGCGTGGGGCGGTGGCCGTCCGGCGGCGTGGAACTGGCCCGACGCCGCCGTCGAGATCTCGCCCGACGCGCTGGCCGACGCCGATGTCGACGTGGTCGTCCTGCAGCGGCCGGAGGAGCTCGAGCTCGCGGAGCAGTGGCTGGGCCGGCGCCCCGGCCGTGACGTCCCTGCGGTGTTCCTCGAGCACAACGCGCCCCGCGGGGGACCGGCGTCGAGCAGCCGCCACCCGATGGCAGACCGCGACGACCTGCTGCTGGTGCACGTCACCCACTTCAACGAGCTGATGTGGGATGCGGGCCGCACGCCCACGGCGGTCGTCGAGCACGGCATCGTCGACCCGGGCCGCCGCTACACCGGGGAGCTCGCCGCCGCTGCGGTGTGCGTCAACGAGCCGATGCGTCGCGGCCGCATCACCGGCACGGACCTGCTGCCGCGGTTCGCCGACGCTGCACCGGTCGACGTCTTCGGGATGGGCACGGACCACCTCGGCGCGAACCTGGGCTGCCCGGCCGTCCGCACGGTGGGCGACCTGCCGCAGGACCGTCTGCACGACGAGATGGCCCGGCGGCGAGCCTACGTGCACCCCCTCCGCTGGACGTCGCTGGGGCTCTCCCTGCTCGAGGCCATGCACCTCGGGATGCCAGTGGTGGCGCTGGCGACCACCGAGGCGCACGAGGCGGTGCCGCCCGACGCCGGGTGCTGCTCCACGGACGTGGACCGGCTGGTCCGCGAGCTCCGCGCGCTGATGGCCGAGCCCGCCAGGGCGCGCGAGCTGGGAGCCGCCGGGCGGGCGCACGTCCTGCAGCGCTACGGGCTCACCAGGTTCCTGACCGCGTGGGACGACGTCCTCACGCGGGTGTCCGAAGACCATGTCAGCCGGCGGACGGCCCGACGGCCCGTCGCCGCCGGCACGAAGGCAGGGAGGTGATGCCGATGCGGATCGCGATGGTGTCCGAGCACGCAAGCCCGCTCGCGGCGATCGGCGGGGTCGACGCCGGCGGGCAGAACGTCCATGTCCTCGAGCTCGGCAAGGCGCTCGCCGCAGCCGGTCACGAGGTCACCGTCTGGACCCGCCGCGACGACGAGCGCACGCCCGACCGCGTTGCGGTGGAGCCGGGCCTGACCGTCCGCCACGTCCGCGCAGGGCCCGCGGTACCGGTGCCGAAGGACGAGCTCGTCCCGTACCTGCCCGCCTTCGCCCGGGCGTTGACGGCCGACTGGGAAGGCGAGCCGCCAGACATCGTGCACGGCCACTTCTGGATGTCGGGGATGGTCGCGGTGTCGGCGGCGAGCAGGGTGAGGACGCGCCGATCGGGCCTGCCGGTCGTGCAGACGTTTCACGCACTGGGCAGCGTCAAGCGCCGGCACCAGGGCAAAGACGACACCAGCCCGCGTGGCCGGGTCGCGGCGGAGCGGGCGGTCGCGGGCCGCGTGGACCGCGTCATCGCCACCTGCACGGACGAGGTGTTCGAGCTCGCCCGGCTCGGCGCCCCGCGTCGGCGCACGACGGTCGTCCCCTGCGGGGTCGACACCCTGGCGTTCGCGCCCGAGGGCCCGGTGGCCCTGCGCGGCGCGCGGCCCCGCCTGGTGACGGTGGGCCGCCTGGTCCGGCGCAAGGGCGTCGACGAGGTGATCGGCGCGCTGCGTCGGCTCCCGGGGGTCGAGCTCGTCGTGGCCGGCGGACCCGCAGGACCGGCCACCTCGGCCGCCCTGGACGCCGACCCCGACATCCGGCGGCTGCGGCACGCGGCGGCCACGGCCGGCGTTGTGGACCGCGTCCGCTTCCTCGGCGCCGTGCCCCGCTCCGACGTCCCCGCCCTGCTGCGGTCGGCCGACGCCGTCGTCTGCGTGCCGTGGTACGAGCCGTTCGGCATCGTGCCCCTCGAGGCGATGGCCTGCGGGCGCGCCGTGGTGGCCAGCGCCGTGGGTGGCATCCAGGACACCGTGGTCGACCAGGTCACCGGGTTGCTCGTGCCGCCGCGTCGACCCGACGCGCTCGCGGCGGCCCTGCGCGGGGTGCTTGCCGCACCCACGCAGGGGCTGGCCTTCGGCATCGCCGGCCGGGACCGTGTGCTCGCCCGCTACGGCTGGGACCGCATCGCCGAGTGCACCCTCGCGGTGTATGACGAGGTCATGGCCGAGCGTGCGGGTCGACCCGTGCCGAGCGGGCCGGACGAGCTGCCGGACGACCGCGACGACCGGGAGGACCACGGCTCGGCGCACGTTTACGGGGTGGCCCGGTGACCCGCGCAGCGCGTCCGGGGCGGCGCCGCGCGGCACGTGCGGGCATCGTGGCCGCCGGCCTGGTCGAAGCCGTCGGGCCGCGACCCGCGGAACCGGACGAGGAATGCACGGCCCTGCTCGTCGAGCACGTCGACCGGCTCAGCGGTGCGCTGCCGGCGCTGCGCGCTGCGGCCCCGACGCTGGCGCGCTGGGGAGAGGACCTCGGGCGGCGGCTGCTCGCCGGCGGGCGGCTGCTGGCGGCGGGGAACGGCGGCAGCGCGGCCGAGGCCCAGCACCTCACGGCGGAGCTCGTCGGTCGATTCGACCGCGACCGGCGGGCGCTGTCCGCGATCGCGCTGCATGCTGACACCTCCAGCTTCAGCGCCATCGGCAACGACTACGGCTACGAGCAGGTGTTCGCCCGCCAGGTCCGAGCGCACGGCCGCCCGGGCGACCTGCTGGTGCTGTTCTCGACCAGCGGGCGCAGCGCGAACCTCCTGGAGGCCGCCACCGCAGCCGACCCGCTGGGGGTCACGACCTGGGCGCTGACCGGCCCCGGGCCGAACCCGCTGTCGCTGGCCTGCTCGGAGGCGCTGTGCCTGCCCGGCGACACCGCGACCGTGCAGGAGATGCACCTTGCGGCCCTGCACATGCTGTGCCGGGCGGTGGAGCAGGTGAGCGAGCAGGCGGACGACGCTCCGACGCTTCCAGCGGAAGGACGACCTGTGGCCCTGCCGACCGGGCCCCGCCGCATGGGGAGCTGACCGCGAGCCTGCGCGGCCACGGGCGTGGCCGCGCAGGCCTCCTACGAGGCGTCCTCGCCCGCCAGCCACTTCTGGACGAGATCGCCGTCCGCCTCCGCGACCGAGCGCAGCGACGTCAACGTCGGGTGGCCGGCGGCCAGCAGCGCGGTGTCGGTGCCCTCTTCCGGCTCGTCGGCCACCTCGATCTCGCCGAGATGCAGGCCGCCGTCGCCCACGTCGGCCACCTGCGTGGTCACGACGCCACCCCGCGCGAGCCGGGCGTCCTTCAGCTCGCGCAGCTCATCGGGCGGCAGGTCCGGTGCGTTGAGGGAGAGCACCGTGCCCACCGGGGCGTCGAGCAGCAGGCCCAGCACCCGGGGCAGCAGGCCGGCGGCCGCCTCCCAGTGCCGCTCGTCCGTCTCGGGGTGCAGCGCCACGTCCAGCGACAGCGCCAGCGCCCGGGTGTCGCTGATCCCGGCGGTCAGCGCCGCCCCGACGGTGCCGGAGTGCAGCACCGCCCGGCCCACGTTCGCGCCGTGGTTGATCCCCGAGAGCACCAGCTCGGGCGCCGGATCGAACCAGCCGTTCAGCGCGGCGACGACGATGTGCCCGGGCTGCGCATCGACGGCCCACGCCTCCACGTCCGGAAGGTCCGGCAGCTGCCGGCGCGCGACGATCGTCCGACCCTCTCGCCGCACCGCGCCGAGCGAGGCGCTCGCGCCGCTCGCCTGTTCCGCAGGGGCGGCGACGATGACCTCCAGGCCGGCGTCCCGCGCCGCGTCGGCGAGGGCGTGCAGGCCCGGTGAGTCGATCCCGTCGTCGTTGGTGACGAGCGCGCGAGGCACGTGCTGTTCCTCCTGTTGGTCATCAATCTCCGTCGGGACGCCACGCGTGCAGCTCCACCCGCTCCGCCAAGGTCGCGACGGCGCGGGCACCGCCGGTTCCGAGGCCATGCCGCACGACGTTCAGCGCACCGCAGGCGGCGCCGATCCGCAGCGCCTCCCGCATCGGCTTGCCGTCGGCGAGCGCGGCCACGACACCCGCGGTCATGGAATCGCCGGCGCCGCGCGGGTCGGCGGGCTCCAGTGCCGGCATCCGAATCTCCACGATGTCGCCGCCGCGCTCGTCCGACTCGCTCTCGGCCAGCAGCGCGAGCGCGGGTGCGGCACCCGCGCGTGAGACGACAACCGTGCCGGCACCGTCGTCGCGGAGCGTCCGCATGGCAGCGACGAGGTCGGCGGCGTCGTCCGACTTCGCCCGGCCGTCGGCGAGCAGCTCCTCGTGGCTGACCGCGAGCAGGTACGGGTCGCCCTCCAGCACCGCGGTCAGCCGGTCGCCGGCGAGGTCCGCCGCCACCCCGGCAGCCGTTCGCGCCGAGGTCCGTGGCAAGCCGGCCGTAGAGCGCGGACGGCACCGTCCGGTCCTCCTGCGGGCCGGACAGCAGCACCAGCCCGTGCAGCAGGCCCTCGGTGAGCGTGAGCTCGTACAGCGAGTCCTGCTCGTGGCGATCCAGCGGATCACCGGGAGCCTCGGCGATCGCCTCGCGCGCACCCTCGCGGCGGTCGTGCACGTAGGCGCCGTTGCGGCTTTCGATCCGGACGGACCGCACTTCGATCGACCCGGTCGGCAGCAGGTGGCCGATCACGTTGCCGGTCTCGCCGCCGAGGGCGGAGCACAGCACCACCGGGACGCCCAGCGAGGAGATCATCCGGGATTGCCAGACCCCCTGCCCGCCGGCATGGACGTGCACGTCCGGGTCCCCCGCGCGATCTTCGATCGTCACCGTGATGATGGGCAGAGGCGCGAAGATGACCACCGTGTCCGGCATGCCGCTTTCCTACCCGTCCGACGGCATCGCCACGCGGCGCCTGCGTCGCGTCGGTCGTGACGTCCGAGATCCGGGGGATGGTCGCCCACCGCCATGCGTGCCGGGTACCCGGCGCGCTCGGGCGCACCCGTTCCTCACGCATGTCTCATGGCGGAGCAAGGCGGAGATCCACAGGTGGAGTGACGAGTCCGGCCCTCGGCAGCGACCCTGGCGGTGTCGTTGACGCCCCAGCAGGTGCGGAACTACGTTCCGACGCCATGGCCTACGACCCTCGGACCAGCACTGGAATACCCACCGAACCCGTCGGCTCGCTGCCCCGCCCCGCGGTGCTGCAGGCCGCCTACGCCCGCTACGACCGCGGTGAGATCGGCAAGGAGGAGCTGGCGGAGCAGCAGGAGGCCGCCATACGCGACTCCATCGAGAGGTTCGAGGCCACCGGCTCACCGATAATTTCCGACGGCGAGCAGCGCTGGTCCAGCTTCGCGACCTACCCGATCACGGACACGCTGGCGGGCACCGGTCTCGCCCCGACGCTGGGCCCGGGCGGCCAATTCTTCGCGATCTTCGCCGATGGCCACGGCCGCCAGCTGCCGAAGCTGGAGCGGGGCCCGTTCAGCTACGTGAACTACGCCGCGGACTCGCTGGCGAAGTCGGTGCCCCTCGCGCACCGCCCGATGAAGCAGGCCGTCATCGCGCCCTCGATGCTCGCGCTGCTCTACCCGCTGCGCGACCCGGTGGAGGGCTACTCCCGCGAGGAGTTCGAGGCCGCGTTGGTCGACGAGTGCGAGAAGGACATCCGGCAGGCCTTCGCCGCCGGGGCGGCGCGCGTGTCGGTCGACTTCACCGAGGGTCGGTTGGCGACCCGCGAGGACCCGCGCAACCCGTGGACCGGTGCGGGGCTCCTGCCGCACTTCATCGAGCTGATCAACCGGGTGATGGCGCGGTTCACGCCCGACGAGCGCCGCAGCATCGGCGTGCACACCTGCCCGGGCGGCGATCGCGACTCCGTGCACTCGGCCGACGTGCCCTACGCCAACCTGCTCCCGCAGCTGTTCACGATCAACGCCGGCTACTTCCTCATCCAGATGGCCAGCGAGCGGGAGAAGGACCCTGTCCTCGCCACGATCGGTGAGCACCTGCGCGACGACGCAGACGGCGTGGCGCAGATGGCCTACATCGGAGTCACGAACCCGCAGAATCCCCGCGTGGAGAGCGCCCAGGAGATCGCGGACGCGCTGGTCCGCGCGGCCAACCACGTGCCCAAGGAGCAGCTCGGGTCGACCGACGACTGCGGCTTCTCCCCGTTCTCGATCGACGAGAAGCCGAACCACGGCTCACCGGACTACGGCCGGGACGTCGCGTTCCAGAAGATCCGCAACCGGGTGGAGGGCACCCGGATCGCGGCGGAGAAGCTGGGGCTGTAGCGAGCCGCTTTCGCTTCACAAGCTGCTCGCTACGGTGAGTAGTTCCGCTTACCGTCAGTAGCAGTTGGCCGGGACGCGTTTGCTTGCCCTCCGGCACGGACAACTCCGGGCCGTGGCTTTCGATCGCCCGCCGGGCGCCGTGCTCTTCGACCGGGACGGGACGTTGCTCGTCGACGTCCCGTACTGCGGGGACCCGACGCTGGTCCGGCCGATGCCGGCGGCAGCTGCTGCGCTCTGTGTTCTGCGTGCGGCCCGGATACCCGTGGGCGTCGTCACAAACCAATCCGGTATCGGACGGGGGATCCTCACCCGCGACCAGGTCGACGCGGTGAACCGCCAGGTCGAGCTGCTGCTCGGGCCATTCGACGTGTGGCAGGTGTGCCCGCACGCACCGGACGTCGGCTGCGCCTGCCGCAAGCCGGCGCCGGGCATGGTCCTCGCCGCCGCTGCCCGGCTCGGGCTGCCCCCGGAACGGCTCGCCGTCGTGGGCGACATCGGCGCGGACGTCGGCGCCGCGCGCGCGGCAGGTGCCGCGTCGGTGCTCGTGCCGACTCCGGTGACGCTGCCCGAGGAGGTCGCCGCGGCACCCGTGGTGCGGCCCGACCTGCTCGCCGCCGTGGAGTACCTGCTCGGCGACGAGTGTGTTTCCGCCGCAACCGTCGCCGCACGCCCCGCGGAGGCCACGTGATGCGCCGTGTCCTCGTCGTCCGGCTCGACGGAGCCGGGGACGTGCTGCTTGCCGGGCCCGCGGTGCGGGCCGTGGCTGCAGCGCCGGACACCGAGGTCACGCTGCTGTGCGGTCCCGCAGGGGCCGAGGCCGGGCACCTGCTGCCCGGCGTGTCGCGCGTGCTGACCTGGGCGAGCCCGTGGGTGGTGAACCCCGCCCCACCGATCAGCCGCGAAGCCCTCGACCGCCTGGTCGACACGCTCGCGGTGCACGCGTTCGCCGAGGCCGTCGTCCTCACCTCGTTCCACCAGTCGCCGCTGCCGACCGCCCTCCTGCTGCGGCTCGCCGGCATCGGCAGGGTCACGGGCGCGTCGGTCGACTACCCCGGCACGCTGCTCGACGTCCGCCTGCGCCCGGGCGACGGACCCGGGGACGATCTGCCCGAGAACCTGCCCGAACCCGAGCGGGCCCTGGCGATCGCCGCAGCCGCCGGGTACCGGCTGCCCACCTCCGACGCCGGGCGGCCCGCCGTGCGGCAGCCGCCACCTGTGGACGACCTGCTCGCGCCACTGCAGGGCCGGCCATACATTGTGCTGCACCCCGGAGCGGCCGTCCCGGCCCGGCGATGGCCCGCCGCACGCCACCGAAGCACCGCCCGCCTCCTTACCGGCGACGGCGTCGCGGTGGTCGTCACCGGGAGCGCGGACGAGCGCGCGCTCACCGCAGACGTCGCCGCGGGCGTCGCTGCCTCCGGCGCAGCGCCTGTGCTGGACCTGGGTGGACGCACCGGGCTACCCGAGCTCTCGGGCGTCCTCGCCCAGGCCGACGCCGTCGTCGTCGGCAACACGGGCGCCGCGCACCTCGCCGCCGCCGTCGGCACCCCCGTGGTCTCGCTGTTCGCCCCGGTTGTCCCCGCCGTGCGGTGGCGGCCCTACGGCGTGCGGCACGTGCTCCTCGGCGACCAGGACGCGGCGTGCCGGGACACGCGGGCCCGCGACTGCCCCGTCCCCGGACATCCGTGCCTCGCCCGGGTGCAGCCCGACGACGTGCTGGCCAGCATCCGCCGG
>JAQSWF010000130.1 GCA_029266775.1 Pseudonocardia sp. | reverse complement strand
TTCTACGGCGAGGAGATCGGCATGGGCGAGAACCTGAAGGCGGAGGGCCGGCTCGCCGTGCGCGTCCCCATGCAGTGGACGTCCGGGCCGGGAGGCGGGTTCTCCACCGCCGAGCCGTCCACGTTCCCCGAGCCACCGGCCGAGGGCGCGTTCGGGGCGGAACACGTCAACGTCCGCGACCAGTCGCGCGACCCCGACTCGTTGCTGTCGTTCTTCCGTCACCTCGTGGAGGCCTACCGGGTCTGCCCCGAGCTGGCGTGGGGGAAGGTCCAGGTGCTCGACCCCGGCCCCGATGCCGCGTCCGTGCTCGCCCATCGGGCCGATGCCGACGACGTCGCGATCGTGGCGGTGCACAACTTCGCGGACCGCGAGGTCACGGCTCCGCTCCCGCTGACCGGACTGGCCGGGTGCGACCTGTACGACGTGCTCGCAGCGGACGGCTCAGCCGAGACGGTGGGCGACGACGAGACCTTGCCGCTCACGCTGGCGCCGTATGAGTTCCGGTGGCTGCGTTCGGCACCCTGAGCACCCTCACCGGCGGCCGACGTGCAGGAGCAGGTCCGCCAGCTCTCCCAGATCCGCCACCGCCACGTCCGCCTCGATCCCGCGCAACCCCGCCACCGTCATCCCGGCGGCGCGCCCCGCCGTCACCCCCGGCTCGGCGTCCTCCACCACCAGGCACCGCGCCGGGGCGGCGCCCAGCCGAGCCGCAGCGATGAGGAACCCCTCGGGGTCGGGCTTGCCGACGCGGACGTCCTCGACCGAGACCAGCAGCGGGGGATCGGGGAGCCCGGCCGCACCGAGCCGGGCGCGGGCGAGCCGGACGTCCGCGCTCGTCACGACGGCCCACGGCAGGTCGAGCTCACGCAGCGCGGCGAGCAGCGCCTCCGCACCCGGCGCGGCGACCACATCGGTCAGGTCGTCGTACTGCAGGCTCATCTGCCGGGCGGCCGCCACCGCCACGGCCTCGGCGTCGAGGGCGGGCAGCATCCGGCGGACGGTCGGCTCCGGCGGGCTGCCGTGCGCGATCGCGAGCACCGCGTCGCCGTCCACGCCGTGCTCGACCGCCCAGGTCGTCCACGCCCGCTCGACCGCCGCGTCGGAGTCGACGAGCGTGCCGTCCATGTCGAGCAGGACGGCGTCGGGACGGAAGGGGAGGCCGGCGGGCGCCCGACCGTCAGCTGTCGGCGTCACGCCGAGGTGCCGCACCCCGCTCGTCCCACTCGCGGTCCGCCTGGTCGGCCGCCTCGGTGCGCTCGCGTGCGATCTCCAGCGCGCGCGCCGCCGTCTCCCGGTCCGGGTAGGGCCCGAGCCGATCCACTGCCCGGCAACCCTCCGGGCCTTCGACGGTGTGGTGCTTCAGGCAGTAGTACCACTGCTGGTCGTTCATGGGTGCCAGCCTGGCAGTCCCGTCACGGCGTCGCCGCGCGGGTGGTCGTCGTCGACACAGTGGACAGACCGACCGACGCTCAGGGCGCTACCCGCACGATCACCTGGGTGTCCGTGACCTCCTGAACCTGCACGGTGAAGCCGCCGACCTCGGCCTGCCCGCCCACGGGCACCTCGACGGTCTGGCCCGCGACCTCGATGCGCGCCACGCCCTGGTCCACGCCGACCAGCCGGGCCGAGACCCCCAGCACCGACACCTCCGCGGTGCCGTTGCGGGCGAAGGTGACGGTGCAGCCGTTCACCCCGCAGCTGGTGTCCGAGCCCTGTCCCCCACAGCCGGTCAGGACCCCGCCGGCGACGGCCAGCCCGATCAGCGGCGTGGCGACGACACGCGCCGCCCGAGCTCGGCGACAGAGGTGGCGGGACACGCGCCCGAGTGTAGGGCGACCCGCCTCAGGGGTGCGGCCACGGGTTCGGCAGGCACTCCTGCACGCCGAGGGTCTGCTGCTGCATCACGGGCGCAGGCGAGCCGGGGCCCGGGCAGGAGACGTGGCCGTGGCCCAGCCAGTGTCCGACCTCGTGGTTGAGGACGTACTGGCGGTAGGCCGTGGGGTCGTCGGCGTAGTCGGGGGTGCCGTTCACCCAGCGGTGGATGGTGACGATCGCGCGGTCGCCGTGACGGCACGAGAGCACGCCGCCGGTGTCGAGCGGCCGGCACAGCAGGTCGGTGGTGTCCGGGCTCGCGAGCATCAGGATCAGGTCGGCCGGGCCGTCGGTGCGCGCGAAGGAGAGGTCGCCACCGTGGCCCCAGCCGCGCGAGTCGTTGAGCGTCGCGAGGACGAACGCGGCGAACCGGTCGCGGTCGACGGGAAGGCCGCGCTCGACCTCGATGCGGACTGCATACACCGTCCGCGTCTGCAATGCGGGTGCCGATCCCGCCGTGACGACGAACCCGCCGCCCGATGGTCCGAGTACGCGCCCGAGAAGCCCGGCGTCACGATCGGCCGTCGAGAGAACGGGGGCAGCCGGGCCGGCGACCGCTCCGACCAGCGCGGACGCGACGGGCCGGGGTGGCCGGAACAGCACGGGGAGTCGGGGAGGGTCGGGCTCGGCGATCGGCATCGCGACCATCGCGCGGAGCGCGAGCGACGGCGGCACCGCCTCGGCGCGAGCGGCCACCGGCGCGAGCAACACGGTCGCCGCGGCCAGAGCGGACGCGGCGCCCAGCAGGCCTCGACCTCGTGCTCGGGCCGGCACGCACCGATCGTCCCACGCTCGAGCGCCGAGCGCGGGCCGCGACGGGTGGCGAGGTCAGGACTCCGTGGGCTCGGGCGTGTCGGCGGGCTCGGCGGTGCCGCGGTCGGGGTACCGAGCGCTCGGCTCGGCGTTCATCGCCGGCGGCTCGGCCACGTCGTCGACGTACTCCTCGGCCTGCTGGTCCAGCTGCTGGCGCTTGTCCTCGTCCATATCGTCCATGCCGAAGAACTCACTCTTCTGACGGTTCACGGGCCCCGGCTTCCCCGCCGGGCGCACACGGAACCGCCCTGTCGTCTTTGCACGTCGACGTTTTGCGGCGCGGCCGGGCGGGTAAGGCGGGCCGTGCTTCGGAACCGACTCGCCCTTGCAGCCGCCGCTCTGTGCGGTGTCGCGACCGGGTGCGCCGTCTCCGCGGCGCCGGCCGTGACCACGACGGCTGAAGAGTTCGGTGCGGCGCTCGCCCGCCACGACGGCGTCGTCGCATGCGCGATGTTGACCGACCGAGCGCGCGGCGACACCGAGACCTTCGGCCGCAGCTGCGCCACTCAGCTCGCATCGCTCCCCGATCCCGGGCCCGTCCAGGGCGTCGAGGTCTGGGGGGACACCGCGCAGGTGCGGTTTGCCGCCGACACCGTGTTCTTCCTGCGCTTCCCCGACGGGTGGCGGGTCGGGGCCGCCGGCTGCACCGCGGGCGCCGAGGCGCCCTACGACTGCGAGGTGAAGGGGTGATTGCGCGATGAACGCGACACGCGTGCTCTACCTGGGCTTGCTGACGTTCCTCGTCGTCAGCCTCACCTACCTCATCGCGCTGGGCCTGCTGCACCGATGAGCGGCCCCCGGGTGCCGCGGCTCGTGCGTGAGAACGGCCTTGTGCTGTTCTTCGGCACGATCTTTGTGCTGGCGCTCGTCGGGCAGGCTGTCGCCGGTTTCGCGGAGTTCGTCGAGCAGCAGATCGCCGACGGCGCCCACCCCGTGTCGTTCCTCGCCTACCTGACGTCGTCGGACTTCGGCGTGGACGTCGCCGAAAACTGGCAGTCCGAGTACCTGCAGTTCGCGCTCTACGTCGTGGCGACGGTGTACTTCGTGCAGCGGGGCTCGCCGGAGTCGAAGCAGCTCGACGAGGTCGGCGGCGAGTCCGACGAGCGCCAACGCGTCGGCGCCGACGCCGACGACAACTCACCTGTCTCCGCCCGGGCGGACGGTCCGCGGCGCTGGTGGTACAGCAACTCGCTGGGCCTGGCGATGCTCGCGCTCTTCCTCGGCTCCTGGACGGCGCAGGCGGTCGCCGGGCGCGCGGCCTACAACGCGGCACAGCTGCGGGCCGTCCAGGACCCGGTCGGCCTCGCCGAATACCTCGCCTCCCCCGACTTCTGGAGCCGGACGCTGCAGAACTGGCAGTCCGAGTTCCTGGCGATCATGTCGATGGCGCTGCTGTCGGTGTTCCTGCGCCAGCGCGGGTCGCCGGAATCCAAGCCCGTCGGTGCCGCCCGCGACGCCACCGGCCTGGAGGGCTGAGGTTTCGGCGGACGCTAGTCGGCGGCGGCGCGCAGCCGCTGGCACAGGTCCCGCAGCTGGCGCAGCTCGTCGTCGTCGAGTACCGGGCGAAGGTGGCGTCGGATGCTCGCCGCGTGCCGCAGACCGACCCGCTGCTGCATCGCAGCGCCCTCGTCGACGAGGACGACGACGGTGCCGCGCCGGTCGTCCGGGTCGGCGGCGCGGGCCACCAGCCCGGCCTCGCTGAGCCGGTCCACCATCCGCGACAGCGACGGTTGGCTGAGCAGGACCTCACGGTGCAGCTCCCACAGCCGCGCCCGGCGTCCCGGACGTCGGCTCAGGTGCAGCAGCACGTCGTACTCGCGGATGCCGATCTCGTCCCACACGTCGTCCGCGCTGAGACGCCGCAGCATTGCGACCTGGGCGCGCAGCAGCTCCTCCCAGGCCTCGACCGCGAGCCGGGTGCCGCTCTCGGGCGGCGCCCGGCGCTGCGACGGCTCCTCAGACGGCGAGGCGCTCATCGCTGTTCGCATCCTCCTGCATGGCCGTGCGGGCGACGAGCTGGGCGTGCGACGGCGGGTCCGACGGCACCTGCGGTGGCCGGCGCGCGTCGAACTCCCGCCGCATCTCGGGAAGGATCTCGCCCAGCAGGTCCAGCTGCTCGAGGACGGTCGTGAGCGGCAGGCCGGCGTGGTCGACGAGGAACAGCTGGCGCTGGTAGTCGCCAAACAGCTCGCGGAAGGTCAGCGTCTTCTCCAGGACCTGCTGCGGGCTGCCGACGGTCAGCGGGGTCTGCTCGGTGAACTCCTCCAACGAAGGCCCGTGCCCGTACACCGGTGCGACGTCGAAGTACGGCCGGAACTCGTTCCAGGCGTCCTGGCTGTTGCGGCGCATGAAGAACTGGCCGCCGAGCCCGACGATCGCCTGCTCCGGAGCGCCGTGCCCGTAATGCGCGTAGCGCTGCCGGTAGAGCTCGATCAGCCGCTGGTAGTGCGAGGCGGGCCAGAAGATGTTGTTGGCGAAGTAGCCGTCGCCGAAGTAGGCGGCGATCTCCGCGACCTCCGGGGTGCGGATGGAGCCGTGCCAGACGAACGGCGGCACGCCGTCCAGCGGCCGCGGCGTGGCGGTGAAGCCGCGCAAGGGAGTGCGGAAGCTGCCCTCCCAGTCGACGACGTCCTCGTCCCACAGCCGGCGCAGCAGCCGGTAGTTCTCCAGGGTGAGCGGGACGCTGTCGGCGATGTCCTGTCCGAACCAGGGGTAGACCGGCGCGGTGTTGCCGCGGCCCAGCATGAGGTCGACCCGGCCGTGGGCCAGATGTTGCAGCATCGCGTAGTCCTCGGCGATCTTCACCGGGTCGTTGGTGGTGATCAGCGTCGTGGACGTCGAGAGCGTCAGCGTCGTCGTCCGGCCGGCGAGGTAGCCGAGCAGCGTCGTCGGCGACGACGGGACGAACGGGGGGTTGTGGTGCTCCCCGGTGGCGAAGACGTCGACCCCGACGGCCTCGGCGTGCTCCGCGATCGTGGTCATGGAGCGGATGCGCTCGTGCTCGGTCGGTGCTCGGCCCGTCGTGGGATCGACGGTGACGTCGCCGACGGTGAAGATTCCGAACTGCATCGGCGTCGTCTCCTGTCAGGGGTGTCCATGCGTTTGCATGGACATTGCCCTCAACCCGGGACGGCGCCGGGTTGTTCCCGCGGCGACGTGCGGCCGTTGCCCGGAAAGCCACTTTCGGGACGCCACACGTCCGGAAAGTGGCTTTCCGGACACCGCGGGGATCAGGCGCCCGCGGCGAGCTCCTGGCGAGCCGCGCGCGCATCCAGGGCGTGCAGGCGGAAGAACGACCACATCAGCGTGGTGGCGCGGGGGCCGTCCGGATCGCTGTACGACCCCTTCGGGCGCCCGCCGGACCAGGCGTGGCCGAGGTCGTCGACGAGCCAGTACTCGAAGACCTTCCGACCGCGCGGGCCGTACCAGCGCAGGACGTCGTACCGGCGGCCGTCCGTCGTGCGCCCGCCGGCGGCCCGGCTGCGACCGACCGTGTCGCCGGCCGCGGCCCGGTGGGCGAGCCACTGGTCGGCGATGCGGTCGCCGTTGCCGGGCCGCACGACGGTGTCCGCCCGGCCCTGCACGACGATGGTCGGCGGGATCGCCGCGGCACCGGGGAGAGGCGGGGGCACCTCGGTGCGGGCGGCCATGGCGGACAGGGCCTGCGTGGGCCGGACCGACGACCGGTACGCCGGCGCCGAGTGGACCCCGACGGCGGCGACGAGGTCCGGGTAGGCCGCGCCCACGGTCAGCGCCATCGCGCCGCCTGCCGACAGCCCCGCGACGTAGATCCTGGCCGGGTCGACGCGCCACCGCGTCTGCTCGGCCGCGACCTGCCGGATGATGCCGGCGATGGCCGCCGGCTCGCCGGCGCCGCGCCGCTGGTGCGCCGCGTCGTACCAGTGCCAGCAGCGCTGCGGCTGGTGGTGGGCCTGCTGGTGGGGCAGCACGAGCAGGAAGCCGTTGCGGTCGGCCGCAGCGGCGAAGCGGGTCGCCTGGGCGAACTCCGCGGGCGTCTGGCCGCAGCCGTGCAGCAGCACCACCACCGGCACGCGGCTGCGGCGCCGCACGCCGGCGGGCAGGTAGACCTCGTAGGCGCGGCCACCGGTCGGACCGAGATGCGTCCCGCCGACCCAGACACCGGTCGAGGCCGGTCTCGGCGCGCTGCGTGGCGCGGTCTTGGCCGCGCGGCCACGCGGCGCGGCCCGCGACCGCGGTCTGGCCAGCGGAAGCAGCGAGCGCAGGGTCTTCTGCAGGAGGCGGGAAGCTCGACGACGCGGCATGGTTCCTCTCGGGGTCGGGACCCGGACGACGCCGGCCGGACACGTTAACTATACCAAGCACGGCTCTCTTCGGACGTCCGCCTCACCAGAGGGTCCGTCGCTCAGCGGCCGGTCACCCCGTCGATCTGCTCACGGAGGATGTCGGCGTGCCCGGCGTGTCGTCCGGTCTCTTCGATCATGTGCACGAGCGCCCACCGCATGGAGGTCGCTCCACCGCGGCGGGGGGCCGCAGGCAGGCCGAGGTCCGGGCAGACGGCGACGGCGCGGTCGGCCTCCGCGATCGCCTCGTGGTAGGCGGCGACGAGGCCCTCGACCGACTCGCCGGGCTTCGGACGGAACGTTGCCGCCCAGTCTGGTGTGTCCTCGCCCAGCACCACGAACCGCTCGACGTGGGCCAGGTGCTTGAGCAGGCCGAGGAGGGAGGTTCCCGACGGCACGCCGGCGGTGCGGACCTGCGGCTCGGGTACACCCTGCACCTTGAGGACGATCGCCTCGCGCAGGTGGTCGAGGAAACCCAGGAGCACGGCCTTCTCCTCGGCGCCCGTGCGCGGTGGTTGTCGATCCCGGTGGCGCGCCCGCGTGGTGGGCATGGTCGTTCCCTTCTGCTCGAGTCGGGACGACTGTCGCCGCTCGGCACCGGATCCGCACGTCACCGTGCCGGAACAGCAAGCGAGAACGGCTATCACGAACGAGCAGCCGACGAGGCCGGCGTCAGGCCGGCCGCTGCCAGGTGACCGCCAGCTCGCGGCGCGCGCCGAACCGTTCGAGGTGGCGGCTGAGGACGTCCTCGACCAGAGCGAGGGACTCGGCGTCGGTTGCGGACGCCTCCAGCACGAGGTGGTCGTCGCGGCAGCGCACGACGCCGACGCCCGCCGACAGGCGCAGCAGTCCGCCGTCCGGTTCCCCGTCGACTGGTTCGACGCCCGTCTTGCGCCCGAGGTGGGAGAGCAGCTGCTTCGCGTAGCGGGTGGCGGCGTCGGTGGGCACCAGCGCCACCGACGTGAACCCGCCCGGAGCGCTCATGCGCCGGTGACCTCGATCGTGCCGAGCTGGTCGAACTCGAACGTGACGCTGCCGCCGGCCACGACCGGCACCGGGGCCGTCACCCCGCCGGAGAAGACCAGCTGCCCCGCCTTGAGGCCCTCCTCGCCCGACGCCGCGAGCTCGTTGGCCAGGTAGGCGACCGACGCCGCCGGGTGGCCCATGACGGCCGCACCCGCGGCGGTCATGACGACCTCGCCGTCCACCCTGACGACGGCGCCCAGCAGTCGCAGGTCCTCCAGCTCATCGGGCCGCCGGGCGACCGGGCCGAGATAAAAGGCGCCGGCACTGGCGTTGTCGGCCACGACGTCGGAGAGCGTGAACTTGAAGCTCTCGTAGCGGGAGTCGAGCACGTCGACCGCGCCGAAGACCACCTCGGTCGCGGCCAGCACGGAGGCGATGGTGGCGGGCCCCTTGATGTCGCGGGCCAGCAGGAACGCGATCTCGGACTCCACGCGCGGGTGGATGAACCGGTCGAGACGCACCGGCTCGCCCTGAGCGAAGAGCATGCCGCTGGTAACGCGGCCGTACAGCGGCGCGTCGAGACCCATGGCCTGCTGCTTGTTGCGGCTGGTGAGGCCCAGCTTCCAGCCGACGAAGGTCTCGCCGGCGTCGAGCTTGGACTGCACGAACAACTTCTGCGCCTCGTAGGCCGTCTCGACCGGGATCTCGGGGTGTTCGTCGCTGAACTGGGCGATGCCCTTGCGCTCCCGCTCCGACGTGATGAGGGTGTCGGCGATCTCCTGTGCGCTGATAGCCATTGGATTCACCTCTGTCCGTTGGAGAAGCGCACGGTGACGGCGCCCAGGTGGGCGAACTCCGCGCGGAACACGTCGCCGGGGGTGACCGGCACCATCTTGTGCACAGCACCGGGCAGGACGACGTCGCCGGCCCGCAGGCCCGAGCCGAGGCTGCCGAGCTTGTTGGCGAGCCACGCGACGCACCGGGCCGGGTTGCCAAGGGCGGCCGCGCCGGCGCCGGTGTCGATCATCTCGCCGTTGCGCGACACGACGACGCCGAGCAGCCGTAGGTCCAGGTCCTCGACCCGACGCATCCGCCCGCCGAGCACCAGCAGGCCGGACGCGTCGCCGTCGTGACGCCGGGTCCGGCGAGGTCGCGCTCCAGGACGAACGCCAGCTCGGCCTCGACCCGGGGCTGGACGAGCCGCGACATCGCGATCGGGTCGCCGTCCTCGACGAACATCTCGTCGGTCAGCACGCCGAAGTCCGGCTCGTCGACCTTCAGCAGCTCCTGCATGGGCCGCGACGTCAGTCCGACCTTGCGACCGATGACCTTCTGGCCGGCCGCCACCCTCCGGTCGATGTTGATCGACTGGATCGCGTAGGCGTCTTCGACGTCGAGGCCGTCGTGGCGGTCGGTCAGCGCGGGGACGGGCCGGGCCGTGCGGTCGGCCTCCCACAGCTCGTCGGCGAGTTCCTGGTGGAGGGCAGGCTGCACCCCGGCAGACTCGTCCGCCGACCACCGTGCGTGCAACTACGCGGCCCGCCACTTCCGACGAGTGGGAAGCGCTGTCCACCCGAACATCCCCTCCGTCCAGCGGAAAGCCCGTTCGTCTGTCTTGACCGGGTAGACCGGCAGTTGCACCTTGGGCCGAACCGACACGCGTGGTCGGCGATGCCGCCTGAGGAGGACCACATGCAGGACGAGATCGTCGAGCCTCCGGGCTCGCATGAGCCGACGGAACATGCGAAGACTCCGAAGAAGGCCGCGGCCAGTGGTTGGATCGGCAGCGCGCTGGAGTACTACGACTTCTTCATCTACGCGCAGGCCGCCTCGCTTGTCTTCCCGCTGATCTTCTTCCCGTCGACCAACCCGCAGGTCGCGATCGTCGCATCGTTCGCAACCTTCGGCGTCGGATACGCCGCGCGGCCGCTCGGCGCCTTCGTCCTCGGCTACTGGGGGGACAAGCACGGCCGAAAGAACGTGCTCGTGCTGTGCATGTTGCTCATCGGGGCGTCGACCTTCCTCGTCGCGCTGCTCCCGACCTATGACCAGGTCGGGATCATCGCGCCGATCATGCTGGTGGTGCTGCGCCTGGTCCAGGGCTTCGCGGTCGGCGGGGAGATCGCCGGCGCCAGCGCCATGATCATCGAGCACTCGCCGTTCGGACGGCGCGGGTTCTTCGGCAGCTTCACCCTGCAGGGCGTGCAGGCCGGGCAGGTGTTCGCCGCCGCAATCTTCCTGCCGCTGGCGTGGGCGATGCCCCCCGAGGCGTTCCAGTCGTGGGGTTGGCGGATCCCGTTCCTGCTGAGCGTCGTCGTCGTCATCGCCGGCTACATCATCCGGCGCCGGGTCGACGAGACCCCGGCGTTCGTGGAGGAGGCCGACCACGGCGAGATCCCGCAGTCGCCGATCGCCTCGGCGTTCAAGGAGAGCGGCGGGAACATGGCCCGCGTGGCGGTCATGGCGCTGATGAACGTCATCGGCACGACGGTGGTGACCTTCGGCACGGCATTCGCCACCAACCCGTCGTACGGGGTCGGGATGAGCACGACGCAGTACCTGCTGGTGTCGGTCTGCGGCAATATCCTCGCCGTGATCGTCATCCCGTTCGTCGGGAACCTGTCCGACAAGATCGGGCGACGCCCCTGCTTGATCGTGGGCTCGGTGGGCTCGGCGATCCTCGGCTACCCCGTCCTGTACTTCGTCGGGCAGGGCAACTTCTGGATGGCGTTCGTGTTCGCCATGCTGATGTGGGGCGTGATCTACCAGGGCTACAACGCGGTGTTCCCGGCCTTCTACCAGGAGCTGTTCCCGACCAAGAACCGCGTCACGGCGT
>JAQSWF010000301.1 GCA_029266775.1 Pseudonocardia sp. | reverse complement strand
GACGGGGAACGGGCTGCGCTGTGCGGCCGCGCGCAGTGCCTCGCGCAGGCCGGCGTCACGCAGCAGCGGGGGGTAGATCCCGTGCGCCAGGTCGCGCAGGGACGCGATCGACTCGCGCACGCCCCGGTCCAGTTCGTCGATCAGCATGAGGTCGGTCGGCGTCGCGCTCTCGGCGAACCCGTCGCGGATGAGCCGGATACCGACCGCGAGCGCCACGAGGTGCTGCTGAGCGCCGTCGTGCAGGTCTCGTTCGATCCGGCGACGCTCGGCGTCCGCCGTGGTGACCAGGCGACGTCGGGAGGCCTGCAGCTCGGCGTTGGCGCGCCGCAGGTCCGCCAGCGTGGACTGCAGCGCGATGTCCAGGCTGCGGTTGCGCAGCACGATCGCCAACCGGCGGGCGACCTCGCCGAGCGCCCGGTCGTCGGCGGTGCTGAACGGCACGGAGTCGAGCGGCCGTTCGACGAGCACGAGCGCGAGCACGCTGCCGCCATGTACCGCGGGCGCGAAGCGCAGCTGGCGGTCCGCGACCGCACCGCGGTCGCCTCGGCCGTCGAGCAGTCGCGGGACCCAGAGCCGCAGCCACCCCGGTCCGGCCACTCCGGAGCGGCGGAGGAGGCGCTGCTCGGCGACGTCGAGCGGAGCCGGTGCCGGGTCGCCGTCCGGCTCCAGAGAGCTCGGCACGACGAGAGTGCGGTGCAGGTCCGAGTCGGCCGCGACCGGCCCCCGCGCCCGCGCGTCCACCGCGGCCAGGTCGTCGTGGCCCGTCCAGATCTCCACGCGGGAGAGCTGCCAGTCCCGGCGCATCGACTCGGCGAGCGTGCGGATCAGGTCGTCGACGGGGCTGCCGCGGCCCGCGTTCTCCGCGAAGTCCGCGAGCAGCTCGTCCGGCGACCGGCGGGCGGCGTGCAGGACCTCCCGCATCCGGCGCGCGGCCCGACGGGCGAAGGGCGCGCTGCACGCCGCCGCGAGGACGATCCCCGCCGTCGCCGGGCCGACCATCCGTTGCTCCGAGCCGGCCGGTACCCGCCCGAGCAGCAGCAGCAGCGCGAGCAGGCCCAGGACGACCGCGCCGCCGACCGCGGCGAGCATCGACGCTCGGACCATCGCCGTCGTGCACGCCCGTCGGGCCCGCGCACTGAAGCCGGCCGCCACGCCGGCCACCAACGGCGCGGCCACGAGTGCCAGCGCGACCGTCCCGGGCACGACCGCCCCGAGCAGCACTGCCGTCGACACGACGGCCACCACGGACGCGGCGACGAGCAGGCTGGCCAGCAGCAGGTACACCCGCGCCCGCCGGCGACCCGGCCGCTCGTTCACGGCCGGCCCCCCGCGGGGCGACCGGTGAGGGCGTCGACCCAGGTGGGCTCGTCGCCGGCCGGCACGAACTCCCCGCCGTTGACGCTGGTGCCGGCCCGGACGCCGCCGTCCACCACCTGGCCGTCGCGCATGCGCACGATGCGCTGGGCGCCGACGGCGACCTCGCGGTTGTGGGTGACCATGAGGATCGTCTGCCCGCCGTCGTGCAGCCGGCGGAAGAGGTCGAGGACCTCGGCCGCGCCGCCCGAGTCCAGCGCGCCGGTGGGCTCGTCGGCCAGCAGGATCGTGGGCCGGTTGGCCAACGCCCTGGCGATCGCGACCCGCTGGCGCTGGCCGCCCGACAGCGCGTCCGGGCGCTCGTCGGCGCGGTCGAGCAGACCGAGGCTGTCGAGCAGGTCGCGCGCTCTGGCCTCGGCCTCCGCGGTCTTCGCGCCGGCGATCATGGCCGCGAGCGCGACGTTCTCCCGCGCCGACAGGTGCTCGACGAGGTGGAAGAACTGGAACACCAGGCCGACGTGCCGGCGCCGGAGCCGGGCCAGGCGGGTCGCGTCCAGCTCTTCGGTGCGTACCCCGGCGAGTGCGACGGTGCCCTCGTCCGCCCGGTCCAGGCCGGCCACGAGGTGCAGCAGCGTCGACTTGCCGCTGCCGGACGGGCCCATCAGCGCGACGAACTCCCCGGCGTGCACGGTGAGGTCGACACCGCGCAGTGCCCGCACCGGTGGCGTCCCGTAGGTCTTGCGCAGCCCACGCACCACCAGATCCGGGACGGCAAGATCCGGGACGGCTGGGTCCTGGACGGCTGGGTCCGGGACGGACGTCACGTCGGACACCGTCCCACCGTAGGACCATGCACCCGCTGCGTCACCGCCGTTCCGGCGCACCCTGCGGAACGCACAGCACCGGCCGGTCGGACAGCTGCAGCAGCTTGTGGCCGACGGAGCCGAGCAACAAGCCCCGCAGGGGGCTCTCGTTCCAGATCCCGACGACGATCACGTCCGCGTCGTGCGCGTCGGCGACGGCGACGAGCGCGGGTGCCGGGTGGTCGTCGACGATCTCGACGACGGTCTGCACACCCGCGGCGTCGGCGGCCGCGATCACGGGTCGCGTAAGGACGTCGTCGATCTCCTCGATCGCCTCGCGGACCTCGTCCGCCTCTTCACCGACGCCACCCGGCGCGCCCACGCCGTGCACGAGCACGAGCGGCACGCTGAGTGCGCGCGCGAGGGTGACGGCCACTTCCCGGGCACGCTCCGCACCCGGCGAGCGGTCCACGCCGAGCACGACACTCTTGCCGGTCATCGCCGCATCGTCCCCGCGCTTGCCGGACCACCCGTCGCCGGGTCACCGGGAGCCGGGTCGCCCGT
>JAQSWF010000129.1 GCA_029266775.1 Pseudonocardia sp. | reverse complement strand
CCGGCACGAGCCGGGGGCTCGCCTCCGGTCGGCCCAGTACCACCCGTGCGCCGAGGAACACGGTGCGCGGCGAACCGTGTCCGATGAACGGGACGATCAGGGGCTCGGCCGTGCGGCGAAACAGCCGCATCACGCCCACCTGCCCGAGCCGGACGGCGTCTTCGGCCAGCATGGCCACGCGGATCACCGCGGCGCTCCATCGGGTTCGGTCCCGCCACGGTGCGCGCCTCACGGTGTGCAGGGTGGCCAGGCATGCATCGGGGAGCCACTCGGAGGCCGACGTCCCGGCCTCAGGACGCCGGAAGGACGACCTCGTCCGGTGCACGGTCCGGCCGCAGGCCCTGCCAGGACGCGTGGCGGAGGCGGCCGTCACGGGTGATCACCCGGTACTCGACCTCGCCGACGAGGACGGGTTCGGCCCAGCGGGCATGGCGGGCGTGCTCGCGAGGCACGTTCTCGTCGAACGGGCTGGTCGGCCGGGTCAGCGGGCGCAGGCGTGCCATGAGCTGGTCGAGCTGCGCGTCGCTGAACCCGGTGCCGACGTGGCCGAGGTAGCGCAGCCCGCCGTTCTCATCGTGCGCGCCGAGCAGGAGCGAGCCGAACGTGCGGGCACGCCGCCCCTCGCCCACGGTCCACCCGCCGATCAGCACCTCCTGCCTCCGCGAGAGCGCGGTTTTCAGCCAGGCGGGCGAACGCCGTCCGGGCTCGTAGCGGCCGCCGCGGCGTTTCGCGACGACACCCTCGAGACCGTGCCGGCGTGCGATGTCGAGCAGCTGGTCGCCGGTGACGTCCGAGAAGGACGGCGGGATCTGGACGCGACCCGTCGGTTCGAGCTCGTCGAGGTGCGCCCGGCGCTCCTCGTAGGGCGCGTGCAGCAGCGACCGGCCGTCCAGCAGCAAGAGATCGAAGGCGTAGAACCACACGGGCACTCGTGCACGCAGCTCGGGTGTGGGGTGCCGGACGTGCATGCGGTCCTGCAGCAGGTTGAAGTTGGGTCGTCCCGCTTCGTCGAGCGTGACGATCTCCCCGTCGAGAAGGGCAGGTCGTCCGTGCGTGAGGGCGCCGATCCCCGCGAGTTCGGGGTAGCCGTCCGTGACCTCGTTGCCGAGCCGGCTGGTGAGCCGGATCCGATCCCCGGCGACGGCGACGACAGCGCGCACCCCGTCCCACTTGAACTCGAACGCCCACCCCGACCCGCCCGGCGGACGGGCGGCGGTGGTGGCCAGCATCGGCGCCACCGCATCGGGAAGGGGCTGGCTCACGACCACAAGTGTGGTCGACCGCCGCCATGCCCGCCGCGGTCGGTCTCCGTGTAGGAGGCCCGCGCCGCGTTCGCTGCGGCGCTCACGGGAGTTGCGCACCAGGCGGGCCTCGCGACCCCGCGAGGAGGAGATCGGCAGCGGCTACTCGACCTGCTCGTCCGGCGAGACGGGCAGGTCCTGGAACGTGCCTGCTTCGGTCGTCAGGTCCTGCTGCCCCTCGGCGGGCGCGCTCTCGCCGGCACCGTCGCGATGGATCTCGCTTCCGCCGTAGTACGCGGAGCCGGGCTCGGGGCCCTGTCCTGGGGCGACCTCGGCGACGGCGTCCGGGTCGACCGGAGGTTGCTGTGGGGTGGTCATGACGGCTCCCTTCGTCTCACCGAGGCGTACCCGAGAGCCGAAGGGCCGAACACCGCCCGCCCGGACACTTCGTCGACGACGCGTGGTGCCGCCACGCGTGACGAACGACCGCAGTCAGGGGGCGGGCGGGTGCGGCGCGGCGGGCGCGGGGCTCTCGGACTGCTGCGCCAACTCGGCCAGCCGGGCACCGATGAGCCGGTCGGCCACCTCCTGGTCCCGTGCGGCCTGCAGCCGCGCCGTGCGGACGATCTCCGCCGCCTCCTTGCGCGCCGTGGCGACGAGCAGCTGGGCCTCCCGCTGTGCGAGGCGAGCGGTCCGCTTGCCGAGCGGCCCGGGCCGCGAGGGGGTGTCGACCTCTCCGTCGGGTTCGTCCGACTCCAGCCGGGCCGACAACCGCGTCACCTCGTCGCGCAGCCGGTCCGCGGCGCGCTGCACCGCGTCACGGTCGACCCGGATCTCGCGAACCTCGGCACGCAACTGCTCCAGCTCACGCTGCACCACGGCCAGGTGGTCGTCGACGTCGCGCGGGTCGTAACCGCGCCGTACCACGCGGAAGTAAGGCCTGTCCGGCGCGGCGGAGTCGGGCGCGTCCGACATGGTGGCCTCCCGCCGTTGCTGATTCCCGACCTTCCCCGCGCACGCTCGCCGGCACGGTACCCGCCGTTACGCCCCGCTGGAACGACCGCGCAGCTCGACGAGCCCGGTCAGGGTGAAGGCCGTGGTGGCTCGGGCCGGGAATCGCCGGCGCGGACTCGCGCGCTCGGGCTCAGCCGGGTGCGTGGCGGTGCAACCCGGCCGCGTTCACGACCGCTGCAGCGCGGCGAGCAGCCTCGCCTCAGCCGCGGCGAACTCCGCGTCGGTGAGCACCGACAGGCCCCGCGGCCGGGGCAGCTGCACGTGCAGCTCCTGGATCACGGAGGTCGGGCGCGGACCGAGCACCGCGATCCGGTCGGCGAGGAACACCGCTTCGCGCACATCATGGGTGACGAGCACGACCGTCCACGCGTGCCGCGCGCGCATTGCCGAGAGCCACACCTGCATGTCGGTGCGGGTCAGCGCGTCCAGAGCGCCGAACGGTTCGTCGAGCAGCAGCACGGCGCGGTCCTGCACCACGGTGCGCAGCAGCGCGGCGCGCTGGCGCATCCCGCCGGACAGCTCCCCCGGCCGCACTCCCTCGAACCCGCTCAGCCCGAACTCGGCGAACAGCGGCCGGGCCCGATCACGGGCGGCCCGGCGGCGCACGCCCGCCACCTCGAGGCCGAGCGTTGTGTTGTCCAGCACGGTCCGCCAGGGGAACAGCAGGTCCTGTTGGGGCATGTAGGCGAACGGCTCGGTGCGGCCGGTGACCTCGACGCCGTCGACGAGCACGCGGCCGGCATCCGGTCGCTCCAGCCCGGCCACGACGTCGAACAGCGTGCTCTTGCCGCACCCGCTGGGCCCGACGACCGCGACGAACTCCCCCGGCGCCACCGTCAGGCGGACCCCGTCGAGCACGGGCAGGCCGCCGTAGGCCTTTGTCAGGCCGTCGAGGGTCAGCCGCGGCGGTACCACGGAACCACCAGGCGTTGCACCAGGTAGGTGAGCGCGAACAGCGACACCGACAGCACCGCGGTGACGATGACGGCGGCGAGCACGAGGTCGGTGCGGAAGGAGTTCTTCGAGAGGCTCATGTAGATGCCGAGCCCGGCCGTCGCGCCGACGTACTCGGCGAAGATCGCGCCGGTGACGGCGTACGTGATGCCGATCCGCAGCGCGGTGAAGAACGACGGCATGGCCTGCGGCAACCGGACGAGCCGGAACCGCTGCCAGCGTGACGCGCCCATGCTGCGCAGCAGGTTCGTCGCCGCCCGAGGCGTGGAGGCGAACCCTTCGATGAGCCCCACGGCGATCGGGAAGAACGTCACCAGAGCGATCACGACGACCTTGGGCAGCAGCCCGAAGCCGAACCAAATGATCAGCAGCGGGGCGATCGCGATGATCGGCAGCGTCTGCGAGGCCACGAGCAGCGGCGTGAGCGCACGGCGCAGCCACGGCGAGAAGTCGACGGCGATCGCGATGGCCCAGCCGATCAGCAGCGAGACGCCGAACCCGACCGCGGTGACCTGGAGCGTCGGCACGGTGTTCGCCCAGATCTGCTCGCGGGCGGCCCACCCCTGCTCGGCGACCCGCAGGGGTGATGGCAGCACCTGCGGCCGGACACCGGTGGCCACGACGAACCACTGCCAGCCGGCGAGGGCGGCGGCGACGAGGACGAGGGGTGGCGCCGCCGCGGCCAACGCCCGGCGAAACCCGGCCCCGGCAGCCCTGCCCGTCGTTGCAGGAAAGCTACCTTCATGCAACGTGGTTGCAGGAAGGTGGCTTTCCTGCAATGGGGCGGCCGCCGGGGCCTCGGCGATGCGGGGCTCGGTCACGGTGCGGCCAGGTACTCGTTGGTGAACCACGTGCCAAAGTCCGGCCGCGCCGCGAGCGGCTTGCCGTCCGTGCCGGCCAGCGTGCCGGTGTCGAACAGGAACCCGGAGAACCCGGCCCATTTCTCCGCCGTCTGCCGACCCACCACACCCGACTCGTCGCGCAGGTACTGCTCGCTGAGCATCTGCTGGCTGCGCCGCACGAGCTCCGGCTCGGTGAACGCGCCGGGGTTCGCCTTCTCGAGCAGCTCGGCGCCGCGCGCCGGGTCGTCGGCCGCGAGTGTGTACCCACGCTGCACGGCCTGGACGAACGCGCGTGCCTGTTCGGGGTGCTCGCGCAGCCAGGTGCCGTTGCCGATCAGCAGGACGCTGTACGCGTCGGGAAAGCCGTAGTCGGCGTAGGCGAAGGTCTTGAGCGGCTGCCCGCGCAGCTCCGCCTCGATGCCCTCCCAGGTGACGAACGGCTCGGTGAAGTCGACCTGCCCCGCGTACAGCGCCTCGTACGCCGCGGTGCCGAGGACGACGTTGCGGAACTGTCCTGTCCCACCGGCGTCACGGATCACCGCCTGCATCTTCGGCACCTCGTACGCGGCGCCGAAGCCGCCGTAGGTCTTGCCGTCGAGGTCGCGCGGGCTGGTGATGTCGGCCCGGTCGGCGCGGACGGCGATCTCCGACGCCCAGTGCTGCAGGATCGCCATCACCGAGACCGCGTCGGCGCCGCCCGCCTTCGCGTAGGTGAACGAGTCCTGGAAGCTGATCCCGAAGTCCGCGGCGCCGGAGCCGACGAGGGTGTCCGGCGGGGTGTTGTTGTAGGGCAGGAACTCGACGGCCAGCCCGGCCTGCTCGAACCACCCCTCCTGCTGGGCGGCGAAGAGGCCGGTGTGGTTGGTGTTGGGCGTCCAGTCGAGCGCGACCCGGATGGGGGTCCGCCCGTCCGGCGCGGCCGCGCCGCCGGAGTCGCCGCTGCAGGCGGCGAGCACGAGCATGGCGACCAGGACAAGAGCGAGACGAGCGGGCGCGACGGCCACGTGTACTCCCTACGCCGGTGCGAACCGGATCAGGTGATAACGGTCGACGGCCGCCTGCCGCCCTCTCAGCCTCGGCGCGAGGCTCCCGCGGGTTTGCTGGGACCGACCATAACTCGCCGAACAGGACACCCACCACCGCGGGCGCTCGCGTCCGGAAAGCCACGTTCAGGACCGCACGCGTCCCGAAAGTGGCTTTGCGGACGACACACCAGCCGGTTCCTCGGCACCCCGTCCGCGCCGGGAGCCCACATACGCGGCCGCGCGGAGGCCGGCCAACGGCCGCACCGGTCGCAGCCGGGGATGCGCGTTCACCACGGGGTCGTACGCGACGGGCTCGATCGCGCCCGAGTCGTCGTCCTCCGCGCCGTCGGGCAGGGGCAGATCCAGCACCACGCGACCGATCGGCGTCCAGCCACCTCCGCGCGGTTTCTCGACCAGCGTGAACTGCAGCGGGCCGCGTCGCACCGCGGCACGCGCGGCCTGCGGGTCGGTGCCCCGAGCGCGGTGGGGCTCCTCGGGCTCGAGGCCCAGCCGGACGAGGACGCCGTCCGCGCGGTAGGGCAGCACGGTGCTGTAGGGCCGGGTGCACCACCCGGCGACGACCGAGAAGAAGGCCCGCGTGACGGGGAGGCGGCCGACGGTGCTGAACAGCAGATCGACCGGCCCGTCCGGCAGGTCGGTCAGGCGGACGGCCAGGCCGAGCAGGTCTCGCCGGGAGCCGCGGGTGCCGACACCCTTCGAGATGCGCACCAGCGCGGGGTGCTCGCTGCGGCCGCCGAGGGCGGTGACCGTCGACGACGTTCCGGTGAGCTCGACGCGCCCGGCGAAGAGGGCTCCCCGCGGATGGAAGGCGCGCGCGCCGCGCCACCGCGCCAACACGTCGAAGGCGGGAACGGCGAGTCGGTTCAGCACGCGCACGGCCTGGACGTTCCCCGCACGCGTGGCGTGAACCCGACCCGGCGGGCGCCGTCGTCGGTTGCTCCGGCAGGCTGGGCCCGCTCGAGCGGGCGAACGGAAGGACAGGGCCTGTGGACGATCCGGCCGGCGCGGTGCGGCGCATTCACCCTCTGGAGACCGCCACGGACGGGGAGAGCAGCAGCCCGTCCGTCACCGGCAGCATCGCAGTCGCCGGCAGCGTCGCCGTGGCGGGCAACGTGGCCGTCGCGGGCAGCGCCGCCGTCGCCGGGAGCGTCGCGACATCTGGCAGCGTCGGCGTGGCCGGCAGCGTTGCGACGAGCGGCAGCGCCGGCATCGTCGGCAGCGTGCTGAGCATCCTGTCGGTCGCGTTGGTCACCTGCGTCGGGTGCGTGGGCTGCGTCGGCTGCCGGCGGTGCGTGCTGTGCATCGGCTGCGTGGACTGCGAGGGCTGCGTCCTGTGCATCGGCTGTGTCGGCCTGCGCCGGGGTGTTCGGCGGGTGCGCGTCGCGGCCTGACGGCGTCGGAAACCCGGCGGGTGGAGGTGATGGTGGCCACACCGGACCGGGCGGGGTCGCCGCTGCGGAGCCGGGTGTCACCGGGCTGGGGTCCGGCGACGGCGCGGTCCATCCTCGACGTAGCCCACCACCGTCGCGTCGCTCAGGAGGGAGCATCGATGTCCGCCACGACCCTCGTCGCCCTGACTCCTCGGGAGCGCGCCGTCCTGCGTGCCGTGGCCGCCGGCCGCTGCCGGTCGTCCTCGGGCGCACTGACCGTCGACGGCCTGCACTTCTCCGACCAGTTCGCCGCCCGCCGCCTCGCCAACGACGGGTTGATCACCATGGCGGCCGGGCCCGTCGCGCTCACGTCCGTCGGCGAGGCGCTGCTCACAGCCGCGTAGGCGGTTCTCTAGACCGCCGCGAGCACCGGCTCGAACGCCAACTCGGCGGCACCGACCAGCTTCGCGTCGCGGCCGAGCGGCGAGGTCTCGATCCGGGTGCCGCCCACTGCGCGGCTGATCAGGCTGCGCCGGTGCACGGCACCGCGGACGCGGTCCACGATCCATCCGGGCAGGGCGGTGAACAGGTCGCCCAGGACCACCAGCTCCGGCGCCATCATGTTCACCACCGTCACCAGGCCCGTCGCCAGCCACTCGGCGAACTCGTCGAGCGGCCCGGGCACGGCCGCGGTCGCGAGCGACCGCAGCTCGGCGACCAGCACGCCCCGCACCGTGCCCTCGGGCAGGCCGAGCGCCCGGCACAGTGCCGGCTCGCCGACCTCGGTCTCCCAGCAGCCGCGGTTGCCGCAGTAGCAGGGACGCCCGTCGGGCCGCACGATCATGTGGCCGAGTTCCCCGACGTAGCCCGCGGTGCCACGCAGCGGCCGGCCGCCGGACACGACCCCGCCGCCCACCCCGTAGTCCGCGGACACCCACACGAGATCCGCGGCGTCCCGCGCCACGCCGCGGACGTGCTCGGCGAGTGCCCCCAGCTCGGCGTCGTTGGCCACCTGCACGGGCATCCGCAGCACCGACGCCAGGCGCTTGCCCAGTGCCACGTCCCGCCAGCCGAGGTTGGGCGCCTCGTGCACGAGACCGTCGTCGCGCCGGACCACCCCCGGCACCGACACGCCTGCGGCCTGCGGGGCCAGCGCGAGCTCGTCGGCGAGCAGCTCGGCCGACTCCGCGATGTGAGTGATCACCTCGCCGGGGAGTCGCGTGCCGCGCAGCAGGTTCCAGCTGTGCCGGGCCAGGATCTGCCCGCCGAGGCCGACCACGGCCATGGCGACCTGGTCGACGCGCACATCGATGGACAACACGACCGCGGCCTGCGGGTCGGGCAGCACCATCAGCGACGGCCGCCCCGCTCCCGTACGCAGCGCCGGCAGGGCCTCGGTGACGACGCCGGCATCGGCGAGCCCGTCGACGACCGCCTTGATCGTGCTGCGGTTGAGCCCGAGCTCGGTCGCCAGGGTCGCGCGCGTGCACGGCCCGTCGACGTGCAGCCGGCGCAGCAGCGCGGCGCGGTTGTGCCGTCGGGCCTCGTCGGGCCGCGCCCCGGCCGTCGCGGCCGGGACGGACGGGCCGGCGGTGCTCCCCACCGGGCCGCCGACCCAGGTGCGGCTCACCGCACTGCCTCGCTACGCTCGGCCGGCTCGCGCAGGCGCTGCGTCGAGGCTCGCAGCCCGCTCACCGGCCGGCAAGGGCCGATCGACGCCGCGACAGGACGTCGACACCGGCCGCGAGGAGCAGGACGATGCCGTTGACCAGGAACACCACCGACGCCGGCTGACCGAGCAGGCCGAGGCCGTTGTTGACGGTCGCGAGCACCGCGCCACCGATGACGGCGTTGCTCAGCCGGCCGCGCCCGCCGAACAGCGACGTGCCGCCGATGACCGCGGCGCCGACCGCGAAGAGCAGGGTGTTGCCCCCTCCGGAGCTCGGCGAGACCGACCCGACCTTGGACGAGTAGATGATCGCGCCGATGGCGGCGAGCGCGGCGGAGATCACGAACACCGTCGCCCGGATACGCACCACGTCGATACCGGCTCGGCGGGCGGCCTCCCGGTTTCCGCCGACGGCGTAGACGTGGCGCCCGAAGCGCGTGCGGTCGAGGACGTACGTGCCGGCGACGAGGATGACCAGGACGATCGGCACCACGTAGGGCACGCCGGCGATGCGGATCTGCCCGGGCGAGCGGTCCAGGGTGAGCACGTACGTCGCGATGGCCGCGAGGAGCACGACCGCGCCGATCTTGATGAGCACCAGCCCGGTTGGCTGGGCGACGAGCCCGAGCTTGCGGCGCCTGACCTGGCGGGTGAGCAGCACCGCCGCGTAGCCGCCCGCGGCGACGAGGAACAGCAGCCAGCTGCCCAGCGTCGACATGTTGCCGTTCGCGACCGCAACCAGCACCGGGTCGCGCAGGCCGAGCGTGCCGCCGTCGCCGATGAGCTGCAGGATCACGCCCTGCCATGCGATGAACAGCGCGAGGGTGACCACGAAGCTGGGCATGCCGAACTTCGCGACGAGGAAGCCGGTGAGCAGACCGATCACCACACCGACGCACACGGCGAGCAGCATCTCCAGCCACGGATTCGGCGGAAACCCGACGAGGAGCAGCAGCAGGCCGAGCGTCGCGAACGCGGCGCCGGTCCAGATCCGCAGCCAGGCCGCCAGCGCGATCACGACGACCATGACCAGCACGAAGGCCAGGAAGACCGTGGTGCCCATCGCGCCGAGCAGGTTGCCGCCCGAGACTAGGTGCAGCGGCGAGGCCCGAGGCCGTGCCGGCGGCGAGGTCGATCTCCCCGATGAGCAGCACGAAGACCAGGCCCATCGCGATGACGGTCTGGCCGGCGCCCTGCTGGAGCAGGTTGGCCAGGTTGAGCAGGCTGGGGAACGTGCCACCCGAGTCGAGCACGGTGAACAGCACGAACAGCGCCGCGAGCCCCAGGAGGGCGGGCAGGGAACCGAGCTCACCGTTGCGAAGGTTCGACAGGTAGGCGCGGATGGCCTCGCCGGTGCTCTTGGTGGTGGTGTCGATACCGAAATCGGCGGCGCGCGACGCAGCCGGGGCGGCGCGCTCGGCGGCCGACGTCGGCGCGGACGCGGTGGTGGCCGAGCCGTCGGAGCCGGCGTCCGGGACGGGAGGACTCGGGCGGGGTCCGGTGCTCGACTGGACGCTGCCGCGGACCTCCCCGGCCTCGTCCCCCCGTTCAGGGGTGCGGGAGTCGGCCATCAGATGCTCACCACGTTCTCGGGTCGGGCGAGGCCGAGGTCACCGGACCGGCCCGCCGTGATCAGTTCGACGACCTGGCCGTGGTTGACGTCGCGGGTGGGGACCTGCGCGACCATCCGGCCGAGGTAGAGGCAGGCGATGCGATCGGAGACCTCGAAGACGTCGGCCATGTTGTGGCTGATGAGCACGACGCCCAGCCCCTGCTCGGCGAGGCGACGGACGAGGTCGAGCACCTGGCGGGTCTGGGCGACGCCCAGCGCCGCGGTCGGCTCGTCGAGCAGCACCACCTTGGAGTCCCAGAGCACCGCCTTCGCGATCGCGACGGTCTGCCGCTGACCGCCGGACAGGGCTGCCACGGGCATGCGAACCGAGGTGACGGTGCGCACCGAGAGCGACGCCAGTGTGCGCCGGGCGGCCTGTTCCATGTCCGTCTCGTCCAGCTGCCACGGCTTGCCACGCTCGCGGCCGAGGAACATGTTCTGGACGATGTCGAGGTTGTCGGCCAGCGCGAGGTCCTGGTAAACGACCTCGATACCCAGCTTGGACGCGTCGGTCGGGCCGTGGATCGCGACCGGGTGGTCGTCGAAGACGATCTCGCCGCTGTCGATCGGGTGGATGCCGGCAACGCACTTGACCAGCGTCGACTTGCCCGCGCCGTTGTCCCCGACGAGCGCAGTGACCTCCCCGGCCCGCACGGACATGTCGACGTCGTGCAGCACTTGCACCGCGCCGAAGCTCTTGTTGACCTTGTTCAGCTGAAGCAGCATCGCGTGTTCCTTGGGTACGGCCCGAGGGAAGTCGACCGGGGACGCGGGCAGCCGGGGCCGCGGGGCCGACCGCCGGGGTGGTGCTCGTCCCCGGCGGTCGGCCGTCCGGCGGGATCGCCCGCCCGCATGCAGTGCCGGAGGTCAGGCCGCGGAGATACCGAGCTCCGAGCAGGTGGCCGCGAGGTTGGCCACGCAGATCTCACTCGCCTCCACCTGACCGTCGTCGATCACGACCTTGACGTTGTCCTTCGTGATCAGCTGCGGCTCGAGCAGCACGGACTTGACGTTGCGGTTGCCGGTCGGGTCGTTGACGCTGCCCGTCGCGATCGCGTCCGCGGCGGCGGTGTCGCCCTTGGCCAGCGCAGCGGCCAGCTTGGCGGCGGCGTCGGACTCCTGCTTGATCGGCTTGTAGACGGTCATGTACTGGTCGCCGCGCAGGATGGCCTGCAGGCCGTCGGGCGTGGCGTCCTGACCGGTCACCGGGACCTGGCCGTTCAGCCCGTACTTGGTGAGCACCGTGATGACCGCGCCGGCGAGCCCGTCGTTCGCGGCGACGACGCCCTCCACCTTGCCACCGTTGCCGGTCAGGATCTGCTCGAAGGTGGTGCCGCCGATCTGGTTGTCCCAGTCCTCGATGCGCTGGCTCTGCACGAGCTTGTACTCGCCCGAGTCGTACTTGGGCTTCAGCACGCGCTGCTGACCGTTGTAGAACAGCGTTGCGTTGTTGTCGGTCGGGGCGCCCTCGATCTCGATGATCTGCGGGTTCGTCTTGCCCTGCAGCCCCTGGACGAGGCCCTGGCCCTGCAGCTCGCCGACCTTCTCGTTGTCGAACGACACGTAGTAGTCGCTGGTGCCGCCGAGGCTCAGCCGGTCGTAGTCGATGGTCGGGATGCCCTGCGCCTTGGCCTTCGCGGCCACCGCCGCCCCCGACTCGCTGGTGATCGAGGCAATGACCAGCACCTTGACCCCGCTGGAGATCATGCCGTCGGCCAGGGTGGAGAACTTCTGCTCGTCGCCCTGCGCGTTCTGGATGTCCGGGGCCAGGCCCTCGGCCTGCATGGCCTGCTGGAGCAGCGGCTTGTCGAAGCCCTCCCAGCGCGCCGAGCTCTCGGTCTCGGGCAGGATCACACCGACCTTGATGGCGTCGGCAGCCGGGGCCGCAGCGGACTCTTGCCCGCCACCACTGCTCGGGGCGGCGGTGTTCTGTCCGCAGGCGGCGAGCACCATCGTGAGGCCCAGGCCGGCGGCCCACACCGCCGCCGTCCTCCTGGTGGCCGTCGTCCTCGTGCGCATCCTCGTCCTTCCCACTTCATCGGGCTCGCGCGGGGGAATGTTGCGACGGACAACGTATGGCCTCTCGCGGCGTGGTGCCAACCACAGTGAACCGTTCAAGAAGACCCGTTTCGTCACGATGCGGTCACGGCATCCGGGGTTCGTTGCTGCCGTCCGGAGCATGACTGCGCTGTCGGGCCACCGCGGTGGTCCACACGCGGGAAGTTCCCGTCACGGCGGGCGATCCTCCGGACGGGAACTACTCTCGGTAGTCAGGTCGGGCTCGGGATCACCATCTCGCGATCGCAGCGCAACGGCGCCGACGACGGCGGCGATGCCCAGGGCCTCGCCCGGGGTGGGTACCTGGGCCAGCGCGAGCAAGCCCACCACGGTCGCGGTCGCCGGCAGCAGCGCGAGCAACACGGCGAAGCGCGCCCGGCCCACCCGGCGCAGCACGACCTGGTCCAGCGCGTACGGCACCACGCTCGACAGCACGCCGACGCCGAGCCCGAGGACGAGGACCGCGGGTTCGAACAGCGTCGCCGGACCGCCCGGGACCCCGATCAGGAGTACGGGCGACAGCATCACGGCCGCGACGGCGAAGCCCACCGCCATGTCGTCTACCCCGTTGCCGGCTCGAGCGACCCGCGCGCCGAGCACGATGTAGGCCGCCCACAGCGCCGCGGCCACCATCGCCCACACGAGCCCGAGTGGGGCCGCTGACCAGCGCACATCGGCGATGAACAGCACACCGGCCAACGCCAGCGCGACAGCCGCGACGTCGCGGGGGCGCCGCGACGAGACCGCGGCGACCGCCACCGGGCCACAGAACTCGACGGCCACGGCAGTGCCGAGCGGCATGCGCGCGATCGCCTCGTAGAACGCCAGGTTCATCAGCGCGGTCGCGAGGCCGAACGCGCCCGCGCGGCCGAGGCGCACCCCCCGCCATGCCGCGGCAGGCGGCCGCCGCCAGGCCAGCAGCACCGCGGCGGCGCCGATGAGCCGCAGCACCGCGACCGCTGACGGGGCCAGCCGGTCGAACAGGCCGATCGCCAGCGCGGCGCCGACGTACATCGACAGGCCGCCCAGCACGAACAGGACCGGTGCCGGGACACGACGGCCGAGCGCGACGGGCATGATTGCTCACGGTAGTCGGCGAACGCGCCCAATGTTTACGCGTGCCGCCTTGCGGTGTCACAGGGGGAACCGCATGATTCGGCTCAGGACAATTGAATCCGGAGGCCGAACCCGCTCAGATGAGCACCACCTGGACGGGCACCCGAACTCCACGGTCACGCTGTGACGGGTGTCGCGACGCGCGCCGGAACACGCACCCGGGTGCTGAGCGTCTGCAAGTGTGGACATACCGCTAACGCGGTACGTCGCAAGGAGCGATACCCGGTGTCGAGACGGAGGGAGACCGCTGTGCAGCCTGGAACCCTGTCCCGGCCTGAGTTGACCGCCGCCGACCGCTGTGACCGTTGCGGAGCGGCTGCCAAGGTCCGTGCTGTCCTGCCCTCCGGTGGAGAACTGCTCTTCTGCGGGCACCACGCACGAGCCCACGACGCGAAGCTGCGCGAGATGGACGTCGAGGTGCAGTCGGGCTGAGCCGCGTCGGCCCTGCGCCGACCTGGCCACAGCAAGCCTCGAACGGGGCGGGAACCACACGGTTCCCGCCCCGGTTCGTCTACCCACCCCGCGCGAGTCGCTACGTGCTGGCGCGCGAGTCGACGCGTTCAGGCGCGCGCCTCAGCGCCAGGAGCGGAGGGTGGCGATGCGCTCCTCGAGCTGCTCGATGCTGGCCATCGCGGTCGGGGGCCCGCCGCAGCTGCGGCGCAGCTCGCTGTGAATCGTGCCGTGCGGCTTCTTCGTGCGGTGGTTGTGCAGCGCGACCAGGGTGTTGAGCTCTTTGCGCAGCCCGTGCAGGCGTTCCCGGACCGTCGACTGGGTCCGCTCCCGAGGCCGGTCCTCCTCCGGCGCAGCAGCAGGACGGTCCAGCCAGCTCTGCTGGCGGGCGCTCAGCAGCGTCCGGACCTGGTCTGGCTCCAGCAGCCCCGGCAGGCCGATGAAGTCCTCCTCGTCGGCGGTGAACGACGTGCCGTCGTAGATCAGCTGGTCCAGCTCCGCGTCGGCGTGCAGCGCGGTGAACGCCTTCTCGTCGTCCCCCGGCTCGTCCTGCAGCCGGTTCGCCGCCGCCAGCTCCTCGTCGTTCCACTCCTCGGCCGCCCGGTGCGGCCTGCCCAGCACGTGATCGCGCTGGGCTTCCAGCTCGCTGGCCAGCCCGAGCAGCACCGGCACGCTGGGCACGAACACCGACGCCGTCTCCCCAGGGCGCCGCGACCGCACGAACCGCCCGACGGCCTGGGCGAAGAACAGCGGCGTGGACGCGCTCGTGGCGTACACGCCGACGGCCAGCCGCGGCACGTCGACGCCCTCGCTCACCATCCGCACCGCGACCATCCACCGGTCGTCCGAGACCGCGAACCGCGCGATCCGCTCCGAGGCCCGGGCCTCGTCGGACAGGACGACCACCGGCGGTGTCCCGGTCACGTCGGCAAGGAGGGCGGCGTAGGCGCGGGCGGCCTCCTGGTCGCTGGCGATCACCAGCCCGCCGGCGTCCGCCATCCCGCCGGCCCGGTGGCCGGTCAGCCGGCGGTCCGCCGCGGCGAGCACGGCGGGTATCCACTCCCCACTGGGATCCAGCGCCGTCCGCCAGGCCCGCGCCGTCTGCTCGGCCGTCAGCGGCTCCCCGAGCCGAGCCGTGATCTCCTCGCCGGCGCTCGTGCGCCAGCTCGAGGTGCCCGAGTAGGCGAGGAACACCACCGGTCGCACCACCCCGTCGGCGAGCGCCTCGGCGTACCCGTAGGCGTGGTCGGCCCGGCTGCGCAGCAGGCCCTCGCCGTCCGGCGCGTACTCGACGAACGGAATGGGGTTGTCGTCGCTACGAAATGGCGTCCCGGTGAGCGTGAGCCGCCGCGTCGCGGGCTCGAACGCCTCCCGCACGCCCTCCCCCCACGAGCGCGCGTCGCCCGCATGGTGGACCTCGTCGAGGATCACCAGCGTGCGGCGGCCCTCCGTGCGGTTGCGGTGCAGCATCGGGTGCGCTGCCACGCCGGCGTACGTGATCGCGATCCCGGCGTAGTCCGACGACGTCGCGCCGGTGGCGTTGCGGAACTCGGGATCCAGCGCGATCCCGGCGGACGACGCGGCCGCCGCCCACTGGTGCTTGAGGTGCTCCGTCGGTGTGACGACCGTCAGCGCTGTCACCGTGCGGTCGGCCAGCAGTTCCGCGGCCACCCGGAGGGCGAAGGCCGTCTTCCCGGCTCCGGGTGTGGCGACCGCGAGAAAGTCACGCGGCTGTACCGCGAGGTAGCGGGCGAGCGCGCTGCGCTGCCAGGCACGCAGGGGACGTCCGGGCGACACGGCGGGTGGGGACACACGTCTCCAGGGAAATCTCGGCT
>JAQSWF010000300.1 GCA_029266775.1 Pseudonocardia sp. | reverse complement strand
CCCGGCTGGTCACCCCGGCCGACTGGGCCGCCGACGGCCTGGCGGCCGGCACACCGTTCTCCGTCGCGCACACGCTGGCCCAGACGGGGCCGTTCCGCCCGCGCAACCTGGTCCGAGGAGTGGAGAACGTCGTCCTGGCCGGCTGCGGGACGACGCCGGGTGTCGGCATCCCCCCGGTGCTCATCTCGGGCCGCCTCGCGGCCGATCGGATCACGGGCAGCGCGCTGCGAGGCGCTGCGCTTCTGTCCGCATCCGGGCCCGGTGAGCGCAGGGTGCCCACGGGAAGCTGACGGCCGCCGTGCGAGCATTGTTGGTGACATGACCGCACAGCCGTCCTCCCCGGTCGACGAACCGGCGACCTCCCCGCGGGTGGTTTCCCCACCCGCGGAGTCGCGCGCGTCCACCGGTCAGACGGCCGCCGCCCGAACGCCCCAGCGCGGGGTCCGCTTCGGCAACCCGCCACGCGGCCCGCTGCTGCTCGGCCTCGCCGCATCGCTGCTCATGGTCATCGGCGGGTTCGGCGGCGGCGGAATCCTCATCCGGGACCCGATCCTGACGAACTCGGCGCTCGGGTTCTGGCGCTACGGCCACGGCCAGGAGCTCGCGACCGCGCTCGTCTACCTCGGCGTCGCGCTCATGGCGTGGGCGTGGGTGCGCCTGGGGCGCGAGGTGCTTGCAGAGCGGGTCACCGGCCGGGGCGTGCTCTGGACGGCACTGGTGTGGACGGCACCGATGCTGGTCGGCCCGCCGCTGTTCACCCGGGACGTGTTCAGCTACCTCGCCCAGGGCGCCCTGCCGCTGGCCGGCTTCGACCCCTACGCCGTCGGCCCCGAGGTGATGGGGGGCGTCTACCCCCAGAACGTCCACTACTTCTGGCAGGACACCCCCGCTCCGTACGGGCCGCTGTTCATCCTGCTGGCCAAAGCGGTGGCGGCGATCGTGGGCACGAACATCATCGCCGGCGTGCTGCTCATGCGCCTGGTGCTGGTGCTCGGCCTGGTGCTGCTCGTGTGGGCCCTGCCGGAGCTGACCCGCCGGCTCGGCGGCCGGCTGCCGGTGGCCTACTGGGTGGCCGTCGCGAACCCGGTGATGGTCATCCACATGGTCGGTGGAGGGCACAACGACCTGCTCGTCATGGGCATGCTCGCCGTGGCCGCCGTGGTCGCGCTGCGGGGCTGGCACGTGGCGGGCATCGGCGCGGCCACCGCCGCGATGGCGGTCAAGGCGAGCGCAGGCGTGGCACTGCCGTTCCTGGTCCTGGTGTGGGGGGGGCACCTGTCCGGCTCTCTGACGGCCCGGATCGCCAAGGCCGCGGCAGCCGGCGTCGCGGTGTTCGTCAGCGTGTTCGGCCTGATCACCGTCGCGGCGCAGGTCAATCTCGGGTGGCTGCCGGCCCTCAGCGCCCCCTCCATGATCGTGAACTGGATGTCGGTGCCCACGGGCGTCGGCGAGTTCGTGCACTGGCTGCTCGAGATCCCGTTCGACCTGCCCAAGCAGCCCTTCGTCAACGTCGCGCGCATCCTCGGCGGAGCGGTCCTCCTCTGGATCGCGGTCCGGCAATGGTGGGCGGCGCGTGAGGGCGGGCCCGACGCGATCCGCCGGGCGGGAATCGTCCTGCTCGCGGTGGCGGTGCTCTCCCCCGCGACCCTGCCCTGGTACGTCAGCTGGGGGATGGCGCTGCTCGCGGCGGCCCCGTGGACGCCGAGGGCCATGTCGTGGCTGGTGTTCTTCTCGCTGTGGCTGATCGTCGTGTACTACCCCCACGGCGAAGACGCGCTCTACAACTGGCCGTATCTGGCGGCATGCGCCGCGCTGGCGGCGCTGGCCGCGGCGTCCCTGCAGCGCGTGGACCCGCTCGGGCTGAGCCTGCGGACCCCGGCCGACCCGTCCCCGACCCCCGGCCGTCAGCGTGCCGAGCAGCGGACCGGCTGAGCTGGACGCCGCCGGGATCACCGACCCGGCACTGCGCGCCGCGTACACCACCTGCCGGGCCCTCAACGCCGCGCACGGCCGCACCTACTTCCTCGCCACCCGACTGCTCCCGCCCGCGCGGCGCCCCGGCGTGCACGCGCTCTACGGCTTCGCCCGGTACGCAGACGAGATCGTCGACGATCTCGACGACCTCCGCCCTGTCGCCGCGAAGGCCGCGGAGCTCGACGCGCTCACAGTGCAGCTGGAGGCCGCCCTCGACGGGGAGCACAGCGACCTGCCCGTCCTCGCGGCGCTCGCCGACACCGCGCGCCGGCACGCCATCGACCGGCAGCATTTCGCGGATTTCATGCTGTCGATGCGGATGGACACCACGGTCACCGAGTACGCGACCTTCGACGACCTCGCCGTGTACGTGCACGGCTCCGCCGCCGTCATCGGCCTGCAGATGCTGCCGATCCTCGGCACCCGGGTGCCGCGCGAGGAGGCCGAGCCGCCGGCGGCCGCGCTGGGCGTGGCCTTCCAGCTGACGAACTTCCTGCGTGACGTGGGCGAAGACCTCGACCGCGGCCGGATCTACCTCCCGACGGACGAGCTGGCCGCCTTCGGCGTCGACCGTGAGCTGCTCGTGTGGTGCCGTCGCACGCGGCGGCCCGACCCGCGGGTGCGGCGGGCCCTCGCCCACCTCGTCGCCCGCACGCGCGGCACCTACCGGCGCGCCGAGGTCGGCCTCCCGATGCTGGAACCCGTGTCACGGGCCTGTGTC
>JAQSWF010000128.1 GCA_029266775.1 Pseudonocardia sp. | reverse complement strand
CGGCGCGATGCGGCTCCGGCGCGAAGGCGACGATCTTGCCGAGCCAGGTGCGCACGGCCTCGGTCGCGACGTGCTCGTGGCCGACCTCGCATCGCCCGGTCTCCCACCACCGACCGATCCGGCGCATGGCCGGCATCATCACCTCGTCGATCGCGGCACCGAGGCCCAGCTCGCCGGCGGCGGCATCCAGGCTCGCCCGCACCCGCGCCGGATCCATGTCCCGCGCGGCAGCGAGGAACGTGTCGACGAAGTGGCGGGCCGATTCGGCAGGTTGGAGCAGGAGCCGCACGCTCACGGCGGCATCGCCGGCACGCTTGCCCCGAGCGATCTCGTCGCGCATGAGGCGCAGCTCGTCGATCGCCCGGCTCGTGTACCGGCGGTGGCCGCCGCTCGTGCGCGCGGTCGTCGGAACCTCATAGCGGCGCTCCCATGAGCGCAGGGTGGAGACCGGAACCGTCAACAGCGTGCTCGCCTGCTGGATGGTCAGCGGGCCGCAGCTCGCCGGGCCTGCCGACGCCTGGTCCTCCGCGATCACGACAGGTCACCCGGTGGAGCGCCGAGCGGCTGTGCTCATCGCCGCCATGGTGCCGAGCCGCCCGCCGTCGGACAAGGAGCTCCGCCGCTTCTTTTGCGTAAGTTCCGGCCTTGCCCCAGCCCGTTGGTGCGCGCACTGTTGGTGCGGCACACGGCCTCCGGATCCACCCGGTTGACCATAGTGGACTCGAGAGGTCGTGGTGACCGTCCGTCCGCCCCCCCACGGACACGGGACCGGCACGCTGCCCCCTCCACGTGCCGGTCCCGTTCCTGAACGACCCTCGACCGATCTGGAACCCTTCCCGCGCAGCGTCCTGACCTCCGCGTCACCACCACTCGTGGGCTGGGACAATGAAGACTCGGGCGAGGAAGGGTCGGACGACGTGGAGCAGGTCACCGCACTGGCGGGGCAGGTCGAGGAGGCCGTGTCCACGGCGTTGGGTCGGGTGCGGCCCGAGCTGGACGGTGTCGACCCGCTCGTGCGCCGTTCGGACCGCGCCGACTTCCAGTCCAACGTGGCTCTGGCCTCGGCGAAGCGCGTCGGCGCTCGGCCCGTGGCGCTCGCGGCCGAGCTGGACGAGGCACTGCGCGACGACGTCGGTCCGGTGGTTGCCGACGTCGCCGTGTCCGGGCCCGGGTTTCTCAACGTCACGATCACGGACGAGGCCCTGTGGCGGCAGGTCACCCTCAGGCTGGCCGACCCGCGGCTCGGCGTCGGGCGGCCGGAGCACGGTGCCCGCGTCGTCGTCGACTACTCCGCACCCAACATCGCCAAGGAGATGCACGTCGGGCACCTGCGCACGACGATCATCGGCGACAGCCTGGCCCGGGTGCTGGCGCATCTGGGCGCCACGGTCATCCGCCAGAACCACCTCGGGGACTGGGGCACCCAGTTCGGGATGCTGATCCAGTACCTCGACGAGCACCCCGAGGCGCGGTGGCGGCACAGCGACCTCGAACGCGATGTGGCCGACGGCGCGTCGAGCGTCTCCGCGCTCGACGACCTGTACCGCTCTGCGCGGACGCAGTTCGATGCCGACCCGAGCTTCGCCGACCGGGCACGCGCGCGTGTGGTCGCGCTGCAGGCCGGGGACGAGGCGACGCTCGCGCACTGGCGGGAGATCGTCGAGGAATCCGAGCACGCCTTCCGCGAGATCTACGCGCGGCTGGGAGTTCAGCTGCAGCCCGACGACTCCGCCGGCGAGTCCTTCTACAACCCGTGGCTGCCCGAGGTCGTCGACGAGCTGCTGGCCGCGGGGGTGGCGACGCGCAGCAACGGCGCGGTCGTGGTCGAGTCGGCCGAGGTGCGGGCTCCGGACGGGCAGCCCGCCGTCCTCATGGTCCAGAAGAGCGACGGCGGCTACGGCTACGACACCACGGATATCGCCACCCTGCGCTACCGCGTCCGCGAGCTGAAGGCGGACCGCATCCTCTACGTGGTCGACGCCCGTCAGGCCCTGCACTTCCGCCTCCTCTTCGAGGCCGCGCGGCGGATGGGCTGGCTCAGCGACGGCGTGGAGGCCGAGCACGTCGCGTTCGGCACGGTGCTCGGCCCGGACGGGCGCCCCTTCCGAACTCGCGCCGGCGGCACGGTGCGGCTGATGCACCTGATCGACGAGGCCGTCGCCACCGCACGCCGCACCGTGCAGGAGCGCGAGCCCGACCTGGACCCGGAAGAGCTGGACCGGATCGCCGAGCAGGCGGGGGTCGGTGCGATCAAGTACGCGGACCTGTCGACGTCGCGGCTCAAGGACTACGTGTTCGACATCGAGCGCATGGTGTCGCTGACCGGCAACACCAGCGTCTACCTGCAGTACGCGCACGCCCGGATCCGGTCGATCCTGCGCAAGGCCGGGGACGCGACGTCTGCGGCGCCGGATCTCGGACTGCCGGTCCACCCCGCGGAACGAGCGCTGGTGCTCGCACTGGACGAGTTCGGTGCGGTGCTGCGGGAGGTCGCGGCCACCGACGAGCCGCACCGGCTGTGCGGCTACCTGTTCGAGACGGCGCGGGCGTTCACCGAGTTCTACGAGAACTGCCCCGTGCTCTCGGCGCCGGACGACGTGCGCGCGAACCGGCTGGCCCTGTGCCGGCTGGCGGCGGGCACCCTGCGCGAGGGCCTCGGTCTGCTGGGGATCGCGGCGCCGGAGCGCATGTGAGTACAGGACACAGCGGCCCACCCGCGACAGGCTGTCCGTGACGGTGCGCACGATCGGCGTCGAGGAGGAGTTCCTGCTCGTCGACCCGGACAGCGGACTTCCCCGGGCGGTCGCGCACCTGGCGCTGGCCGCGAACCCGGACTCCGCCCTCGCCGGCGAGCTGCTGCGCGAGCAGCTGGAGACCGCGACCCGTCCCTGCTCCACGCTGGAGGAGCTCGGGGGTGAGCTACGCCGCGCCCGCGCCGAGGGAGGCGAGGCTGCGGGCGCGGCCGGCGCCGCGCTGGCCGCGCTCGGGACCTCGCCGCTGCCGGTCGATCCGACCCTGTCGCCGAAGCCGCGGTACCGCGAGATGCGGCGACGGTTCGGGCTCACCGCCGCGGAGGAGCTCACCTGCGGCTGCCACGTGCACGTCGCGGTCGACTCGGAGGACGAGGGCGTCGGCGCGCTCGACCGGATCCGCCCATGGCTGGCCCCGCTGCTGGCGCTCACCGCCAACTCGCCGTTCTGGCAGGGCCTCGACTCGGGCTACGCGAGCTACCGCAGCCAGGTGTGGTCGCGCTGGCCGTCGGCCGGGCCGTACGCGCCGTTCGGGTCGTCCGCGGGCTACCACGGGGCGGTCGGGGCGATGCTGGACAGCGACACCGTGCTCGACCGCGGAATGGTCTATTACGACGCTCGGCTCTCCGCGGAGCACCCGACGGTGGAGATCCGGGTCGGGGACGTGTGCCTCGACGTCGACGACGCGGTGCTGCTCGCCGCGCTGGCGCGTGGGCTGGTCGAGACGGCCGTGCGGGAGTGGCGGGCCGGCACGCCGGCCGATCCGGTGCGGCTGGAGCTGCTGCGGCTGGCCGCGTGGCGCGCCGGACGCTCGGGCGTCGACGGTGGGCTGCTCGACCCCTGCACGTGGCGTCCGGTGCCGGCGCGGGAGGTGCTGGATCGGCTCGTCAGGCACGTCACACCGGTGCTGGAGGAGGCGGGCGACCTGCTGCGGGTGCAGGAGTTGGTCTCCGGCGTCTTCCACCGCGGCACGGGTGCCCGGGCGCAACGCACCGCGGGTGATCCACGCGCGGCGGTCTCGCTGGCGGTGCGCCGGACGCGCGCATGATCGACTAATCAGCTGCCGTCGGCGGCGCTCCGCGCGGACCGGCTGCGCAGCTTGCGCACCGCGAGCCAGATCACCCCCACGACGACGAGTCCGATCACCACGTAGGTCACCGGCCCCAGCCAGCCCTGCACGCGATCCCAGTTCTCGCCCAGCACCCAGCCCAGACCGATGAACAGCGCGTTCCACACCCCGCTCCCGATCGCGGTGAGCATCAGGAAGCGGGGCAGCGGCATCCTCGCGATGCCCGCGGGGATCGAGACGACGCTCCGGATCACCGGGACGCACCGGCCCAGCAGCACGATCTTGCCGCCGTGTTTGTCGAAAATCTCCTCACCGCGGTCGAGGTCCTTCTGGCTGGTGAGGAAGAACCAGCGCTTGCCGGCCAGCGCGTGCAGCCGGTGGTACCCGAGCCAGGCGCCGAGACCGTAGAGGACCACCGCCCCGGCCACCGACCCCGCCGTCGCGGCCGGCCAGGTCAGCCAGATGTTCAGCGCACCCGTCCGGGCCCGGAACCCGGCCAGCGGCAGGATCACCTCGGACGGGACGGGCGGAATCAGGTTCTCGAGGAAGATCAGCAGGCCGACACCGGCCGCGCCGAGCGAGTCGACGATCGAGAACACCCAGTTCGCCACGTTCTCAGGATGCCCAGACTCCGTCGCGACTCACGCGACAGCGCGGGCGCGCAGGGACCGCGGGACGCGGAACCGCTCGCCGTGGCGCTCGGCCAGCGCGTCGGCCCGAGCGACGAAACCCGCCACGCCTCCGGGGAAGCCCTCGACGTACTGCACGACCCCGCCGGTCCAGGGCGGGTAGCCGATGCCGAGGATTGAGCCGATATTCGCCTCGGCGACGCTGGTCAGCACGCCCTCGTCCAGGCAGCGCTGCGTCTCGACGGCCTCGATCACCAGCATCCGCTCGGCGAGCTCGTGCAGGTCGACGTCGTGGTTCGTCGCGCCGAGCGCGGTCCGCAGGCCCGGCCACAGCCCGGCGCGCCGCCCGCCCTCGTACTCGTAGAACCCGGCGCCGGTGCTGCGGCCCTTCCGGCCGAACTCCTCCACGAGCCGGTCCAGCACGGCCTCTGCGGGGTGCGGGTCGTAGGTTTCCCCCGCGGCCTCGACCGCGGCACGCGCCTCGTCCCGGATGCGGCGCGCCAGAGTGAGCGTCAGCTCGTCCATCAGCTGCAGCACCGGCGCCGGGTAGCCCGCCTGCGTCGAAGCCTGCTCGATCGTCTGCGGATCGACGCCCTCGGCGAGCATCGCGACGCCCTCGTTGAGGAACGTGGAGATCACTCGGCTCGTGAAGAAGCCGCGGCTGTCGTTGACGACGATGGGGGTCTTGCGCAGGCCGACCGCGACGTCGAAGGCCCGCGCCAGCGCCTCGTCCGAGGTCCGCTCGCCACGGATGATCTCGACGAGGGGCATCTTGTCGACCGGCGAGAAGAAGTGCAGGCCGACGACATCCTCGGGGCGGTCGACCGCCTCGGCGAGCGCGGTGATCGGCAGCGTGGACGTGTTCGAGCACAGCAGCGCGTCGGCGGTGACGATCGTCGCGACCTCGGCGAGGACCTCCCGCTTCAGGGCCAGGGACTCGAATACGGCCTCGACCACCAGGTCGCAGCCGGCGAGGTCCCCGTAGCCGGCGGTCGGCGTGATCCGGCCGACGAGCGCCGCACCCGCGTCCGCCGTGATCCGGTCCTTGCCGACGGCCTTCGCGACGAGACCCTCGGAGTACGCCTTCCCGCGCTGGGCCGCCTCGAGGGTGACGTCGGCGAGCACGACGTCCCATCCGGCCTGGGCGCAGACGTAGGCGATGCCGGCGCCCATCATCCCGGCGCCGAGCACACCGATCCTCGTCGGCGCCCATCGATCAGGCCCGGAGGGGCGGGCGGCCCCGCTGCCGACGGCCTGCATGTCGAAGAAGAAGGCCTTGGTCATGTTCTTGGCCACCTGGCCGGTCACGAGCTCGACGAAGTAGCGGCTCTCGATGCGCAGGGCGGTGTCGACGTCCACCTGCGCGCCCTCCACGGCGGCCGCCAGGATGTTGCGCGGCGCGGGCAGCGGCGCGCCCTTGAGCTGCTTGCGGAGCGTCGCCGGGAACGCCGGGAGGACCGCGGCGAGCGACGGCGTGCTCGGGCTGCCGCCCGGGATGCGAAAGCCAGGCGCGTCCCAGGGTTGGCGCCCCTGCGGGTTGTCGGCGATCCACGCGCGAGCCCGGCGCATCGCCTCGTCCCGGTCAGGGACCAGCTCGTCGACGATCCCGACCTCCAGGGCCGCCCCCGGCCGCAGCCGCTGCCCCGTGCTGAGGACCTTGGTAAAGCCGTCCGCGATGCCGAGCATGCGGGTGATCCGCGTGACGCCGCCGACGCCCGGGAGCAGCCCCAGCGTCACCTCCGGCAGCCCGTAGACCACACCCGGCGCGTCCAGCCCGATCCGGTGGTGACACGCCAACGCGATCTCGAGACCGCCCCCGAGGGCGGTACCGGTCATGGCCGCGACGACCGGGACGCCGAGGGTCTCCAGCCGACGCAGCTGCCCCTTGATCCGAGTGATGTGGTCGAAGACCGTCGCCGCGTCGTCCGGCCCGTAGGAGATGATCTCCTCGAGGTCGCCTCCGGCGAAGAAGGTCTTCTTCGCCGAGGTCAGGACCACCCCGCGCAGGTTGTCCTTCGCCGCGGCCAGGCCGTCCAGCACCGCGTCCATCCCGACGAGGTACGCCTCGTTGAGCGTGTTCGCGCTGCGCGCCGGGTCGTCGAGCGTGACCACCGCGATGCCGTCGGCGTCCTTCTCCCACCGCACCGCGGCCCGTCCGGTCGTCACACCCGCTCCACGATCGTCGCGATCCCCATGCCACCGCCGACGCAGAGCGTGGCCAGCCCGTAGCGCAGCTCGCGGCGGTCCAGCTCGTCGAGCAGGGTGCCGAGGATCATGGCACCGGTGGCGCCGAGCGGGTGCCCCATGGCGATGGCGCCGCCGTTCACGTTCACCTTCTCGTGCGGCACGCCCATCTCCCGCATGAACCGCAGCGGCACCGCGGCGAAGGCCTCGTTGACCTCGAAGAGGTCGATGTCGTCGACGCCGAGCCCGGCCCTGGCCAGGGCCTTCCGGCTCGCCGGCGCCGGCCCCGTGAGCATGATCGTCGGGTCGGAGCCGGACAGGCCGACGGAGACGATCCGCGCCCGCGGACGCATGCCGGCCGTCGCCCCCGCGGCCTCCGTGCCCACCACCAGCAGCGCCGCTCCGTCCACGATCCCCGACGAGTTGCCAGCGTGGTGGACGTGGTCGATCTTCTCGACCCAGTGGTAGCGCTGCAGCGCCACCGCGTCGAAGCCGGCGGACTCCCCGACCGTCGCGAACGACGGGGTCAGCCCGGCGAGGGCCTCGAGCGTGGCGCCGGGACGCAGGTGCTCGTCGCGGTCCAGGACGGCCAGGCCGTTGCGGTCGCTCACCGGCACGACCGACCGCGCGAACCATCCGTTCGCCCAGGCCTTGGCGGCCCGGGTCTGCGACTCGACGGCGTAGGTGTCGACGTCCGTGCGGGAGTAGCCGTCGAGCGTCGCGATGAGGTCGGCGCCGATGCCCTGGGGCACGAAGCCGAGGTCGTACGCGGTCTCGGGGTCCAGCGCCCACGCGCCGCCGTCGCTGCCCATCGGCACCCGCGACATCGACTCGACGCCGCCGGCCAGCACGAGGTCCTCCATGCCCGAGCGGACCTTCATCGCGGCGAGGTTCACGGCCTCGAGCCCGGAGGCGCAGAAGCGGTTGACCTGGACGCCCGCGACCGTCTCGGGCAGCCCGGCGGCCAGCGCCGCGGAGCGGGCGATGTCGCCGCCCTGGTCCCCGACCGGGGTGACGACCCCGAGGACGACATCGTCGATCGCGGCCGGACCCAGCGCGGGATGGCGCCGCCTCAGCTCGTGGATCAGGCCGACAACCAGCGAGATCGGCTTCACCTCGTACAGCGCCCCGGAGGCCTTGCCCCGACCGCGCGGAGTGCGGATCGCCTCGTAGACGTAGGCCTCGGGTACCCCGCTCATGGCTCCCTTGGTACCGCACTCCGCGGTCGCGGACCACCGCCGCTACGACCTCAGTCGGCTTGTGTCGGTGGTTCGTGGCAGGCTTCCGGCAACTCGAGACGCGGAGGAGGCGAACGGGCATGGCGCAGCAGGTCCGCGGGGTCGTGGCGCACAAGAAGGGCGAGCCCGTCACGGTCGAGACGATCGTCGTGCCGGATCCGGGGCCCGGCGAGGCGGTGGTGCAGGTGCAGGCCTGCGGCGTGTGCCACACGGATCTGCACTACCGCGAGGGCGGCATCACCGACGCCTTCCCCTTCCTGCTCGGGCACGAGGCCGCCGGGGTCGTCGAGTCGGTCGGCGAGGGCGTGACGGACGTCGCGCCCGGGGACTACGTCGTCCTGAACTGGCGCGCCGTCTGCGGCCAGTGCCGCGCCTGCCGTCGCGGCGAGCCCTGGTACTGCTTCAACACCCACAACGCCGCGCAGAAGATGACGCTGGAGTCGGGTCAGGAGCTCTCCCCCGCCCTCGGGATCGGCGCCTTCGCCGAGAAGACCCTGGTGCATGCCGGGCAAGCCACGTTGGTGAACCCGGCGGCCCGACCGGAGGTCGCCGGGCTGCTAGGCTGCGGGGTCATGGCCGGCCTCGGCGCGGCGATCAACACCGGCAAGGTCGGCCGGGGCGACTCGATCGCCGTGATCGGCTGCGGCGGGGTCGGCAACGCCGCCATCGCCGGGGCGCGGCTGGCCGGGGCGACCACGATCATCGCGATCGATGTCGACAACCGGAAGCTCGAGTGGGCCAAGGAGTTCGGTGCCACCCACACGATCAACTCGCGCGAGAACGACCCCGTCGAGGGTGTGCAGGCGCTCACCGATGGCAACGGCGCGAACGTCGTCGTCGATGCCGTCGGCCGCCCCGAGACCTTCACCCAGGCCTTTTACGCCCGTGACCTCGCCGGCACGGTCGTCCTGGTCGGCGTGCCCACCCCCGAGATGCGCATCGAGCTGCCCCTGCTCGACGTGTTCGGGCGCGGCGGAGCCACCAAGTCGTCCTGGTACGGGGACTGCCTGCCCTCCCGGGACTTCCCCCTGCTCATCGACCTGTTCCTGCAGGGCCGGCTGCCGCTGGACAAGTTCGTCTCGGAGACCATCGGGCTGGACGACGTCGAGGAGGCGTTCCACCGCATGGAACGGGGCGAGGTCCTGCGCTCGGTGGTGGTCCTGTGAGCGCCGGGTTCGACAACGACCTCCCGATCGACCCCCCGGAGCGCACCGCGTCGTCGCCGTCGGGCACAGCCCCGCACGTCGGGCCGATCGACCACGTCGTCACCTCCGGCACGTTCTCGCTGGACGGGGGTACGTGGGAAGTCGACAACAACGTGTGGATCGTCGGTGACGAGAACGAGGTCATCGTCGTCGACGCCGCACACGACCTGGAGAAGATCGCCTTCGGGATCGGTGGGCGGCGGGTGGTGGCGATCGTCTGCACCCACGCGCACGACGATCACGTGAACCAGGCACCGGCGCTGTCCGACCGCTTCGACGCGCCCGTCTACGTG
>JAQSWF010000127.1 GCA_029266775.1 Pseudonocardia sp. | reverse complement strand
GACGAGCGCCACGGTGACGCCGTGGCGCTGGCACGTCTCGACCAGCGCAAGCCGGTCGCGTGCGGTGCGGACGAGCCGGTCGAGCGACCACGCCACGATTGACCTCTACAAGTGGGCCTACAAGCTCTCCCCCGCCACCCCGGGCGAGCTGCTGGGCGACTGCTTCGCGCTCGCCGCGGACGTGCGCGAGCTGGACATGCGGGCCAGCCCGTACGACCTCGCCGACCTCGGCTACGCGCCCGTCCCGATCGAGACCCCTGCCGGCCGCGCTACGTACGTCCGCGCCCAGGCCGCGTTCGCCGAGCGCGCCGCGCCGCTGCGCGACCGACTGATCGCCCTCTGCACGACCCTGCTCGGCGACGTCTGAGCGCAAGCGGCGTTCGCTCGGATCAACGCAGCGAACGCCGCTTTCGCTCCATCAGCCAGGCCGCGGCCCGCGCATGGAGCGAACGCCGCGTTGGGTGCATCTACCGCACCCAACGCCAGCGTTCGCTCACTTCGGGGCGCTGATCAGGAGTACGCGCTGACCGGCGGGCAGGAGCAGACGAGGTTGCGGTCGCCGTACGCGCCGTCGACGCGCCGCACCGGCGGCCACACCTTGCGGTCGTGCACGCCGGGCGTGACCCCGGTCGGATACGCGGCCAGGTCGCGCGGGTACGGGTGGTCCCACTTGTCGGCCAGGCACGCGGCGGTGTGCGGCGCGTTGCGCAGCGGGTTGTCGTCCGCGGGCCACTCCCCCGCCGCCACCCGCGCGATCTCGCCGCGGATGCCCACCATCGCCTCGACGAACCGGTCGACCTCCGCGAGGTCTTCGCTCTCCGTCGGCTCCACCATCAGCGTGCCCGCCACCGGGAAGGACATCGTCGGCGCGTGCAGGCCGTAATCGGCGAGTCGCTTGGCCACGTCGTCGACGGTCACGCCCGTCGCCTTGGTGATCGGCCGCAGGTCGAGGATGCACTCGTGGGCGACGAAGCCCCTTCCTCCCCCCGCGGCCCCGCCCAATTCTGCAACGCCGTGATCAAAGCCGCTGTAGAGCACCGGGTAGTGCTCCGCCAGCCGTCGCGCGACGTAGTTCGCCGCCGCCACCGCCGTCAGGGTCACCCGCCGCAGGCCGGCGGAACCCATCATCCGCAGGTACATCCACGAGATCGGGAGCACTCCCGGGCTGCCGTACGGTGCCGCCGACACCGGGCCGACCCGCACCCCGTGCGCGCCCTCGCCACCGGGCAGGAACGGCGCGAGGTGCGCCGCGACCGCCACCGGGCCGACGCCCGGGCCACCGCCACCGTGCGGGATGCAGAAGGTCTTGTGCAGGTTCAGGTGCGAGACGTCGCCGCCGAACGCCCCGGGGCGAGCCAGCCCGACCAGCGCGTTCAGGTTCGCCCCGTCGACATACACCTGCCCGCCGGCGTCGTGGACCGCCGCGCACACGACGCGGACGTCGGCCTCGTAGACACCGTGCGTGGAGGGGTAAGTGATCATCAGCGCAGCCAGCCGGTCCGCGTGCTGCTCGATCTTCGCGCGCAGGTCCGCGAGGTCCACGTTCCCGGCCTCGTCGGTGCCGACGACGACCACCCGCATCCCGGCCATCACCGCCGACGCCGCGTTCGTCCCGTGCGCGCTCGCGGGGATCAGGCAAATGTCGCGGTGCCCCTCCCCGCGGCTGCGGTGGTAGGCCTCGATCGCCAGCAGCCCCGCCAGCTCGCCCTGGCTGCCGGCGTTGGGCTGCAGCGACACCGCGGCGTACCCGGTGAGGTCGGCGAGCCACCGCTCGAGGTCGGCGATCAGCTCGCGGCTGCCCGCCGTGTCCGCCTCGGGCGCGAACGGATGCAGGTCCGCGAACGCCGGCCAGCTGATCGGCTCCATCTCCGCTGCAGCGTTGAGCTTCATCGTGCACGACCCCAGGGGGATCATCGTGCGGTCCAGCGCGAGGTCGGCGTCGGCGAGGCGCCGCAGCCAGCGCATCAGCGAGGTCTCGCTGCGGTGCTCGTGGAAGACGGGGTGCGTGAGGTAGTCGCTGGTGCGGACGAGGGCGCCGGGGAGCGCGTCGTCGGTCTCGGTGTCCAGTGCGGCGGCGTCGGCGGCCACTCCGAAGGCCGCCCACACCGAGGCCAGGTGCGCCGACGTCGTCAGCTCGGAGCAGGCGACGCCCACGGTGTCGGCGTCCACCCGGCGCAGCGCCACCCCGGCGGCGTGCGCGGCGGACACCACGGCGTCGGCCTGGCCGGGCACCCGCGCCTGCACGGTGTCGAAGAACGCCGCGTGCACGACCTCGACCCCGGCCGCCCGCAGCCCGGCGGCGAGCACGGCCGCCATCCGGTGCGCGCGCAGCGCGATTCGCCGCAGGCCGTCCGGGCCGTGGTAGGCGGCGTAGCAGGCCGCGACGACGGCGAGCAGCACCTGCGCCGTGCAGATGTTGCTGGTCGCCTTCTCCCGGCGGATGTGCTGCTCGCGGGTCTGCAGCGCCAGCCGCAGCGCGGGGTTGCCGTCGGCATCGTGGGAGAGCCCGACTAGCCTGCCGGGCAGCTGCCGGGCCAGGTTCTGCCGCACGGACAGGTAGCCGGCATGCGGGCCGCCGAAGCCCAGCGGCACCCCGAAGCGCTGCGTGGTACCCACCGCAGCGTCGGCGCCGAGCTCGCCGGGCGGGGTCAGCAGGGTCAGCGCGAGCAGGTCTGCGGCGACGGCGACCAGCGCGCCCCGGCCGTGGGCCTCCTCGATCAACGTGGACGGGTCGCGCACCGCCCCGGACGCACCGGGGTAGGACAGCAGCAGCCCGAACAGCTCGCCGTCCGGCAGGCCGTCCTCCAAGTCGGCGACGAGCAGCTCGATGCCCAGCGGCTCGGCGCGGGTGCTCAGCACCTGGAGCGTCTGGGGCAGCGTGTCCGCGTCGACGACGAACCGCGGGCTGCGCGCCTTTCCGGCCCGGCGCAGCAGCGTCATCGCCTCCGCGGCCGCCGTCGCCTCGTCCAGCAGCGACGCCCCGGCCACCGGAAGCCCGGTGAGGTCGGCGACGGTGGTCTGGAACGTGAGCAGCGCCTCCAGCCGACCCTGGCTGATCTCGGGCTGGTAGGGCGTGTACGCGGTGTACCAGGCGGGGTTCTCCAGGACGTTGCGGCGGATCACCGGCGGGGTGACCGTTCCGCTGTACCCCAGCCCGATCATCGGCACGGTGACGGTGTTGCGCGCCGCCAGCGCCCGCAGCTCGGCGAGCGCCTCGGCTTCCGTCGCCGGCGGCGGGAGGGTCGCGCCGGAGGCGTCGGCCGGATCCCGGATCGCCGCGGGCACGGCGCGCTCGGCGAGCTCGTCCAGGGACGCGACGCCGACCGCCTCGAGCATGGTGGCCAGCTCGTCCGCGCGGGGCCCGATGTGGCGGTCCACGAAGGGCGTGCCGTGCTCGAGGTCGTGGAGCGAGGGACGCGTGGGGCTCACGGGCTGGCCTCTCGGTCGGGGCTCCCGGAGGGGAGCCGGGCGGTGCAGGCACACGAGCAGGGCGGAACCGCCCTCCCCCTCTGTCCCCGCCCGACAACCGGGCGCCTGAGAGATTCACCGGGTGCCGTACACCCGGCTTTCCCCGTCGGCGGACGGCGCCACCATCGCGATCTCGTCGGTGCCGCCGTCGCTTTCCAGAGGCGTCTCGCCCACGCGGTTCGGGTGCCTGAGAGATTCCGGGGAGGAGTTGCTCCTTCGGCGCCCGGCTCGGAGCCGGGACTCTCCCGCGCGGGTTCGAACAACCGCACGCTCATCGTAGCTCCGCCCCGGCGGAGTCGCCCCGCGGAGCGATCAACGACAGCGTCCGGGGTTGCGTCCGCCAGTGGCGGCAGAACCGTCAGCTGATGGCGCGCCGGGAGCGACGGCGGGACAGCTCGTCCTCGGGGCTGTCGTTCACCGACCCGCCGTCCGCGCGCTCCATCGGGAAGTCCCGGATCGAGCCGCTGATCTCGCGCATGGCCCCGCTGACGGCGATGCCGAACACGCCCTGGCCACCCTGCAGGAGGTCGACGACCTCCTCCGGCGACGCGCACTCGTACACTGTGGTGCCATCGCTGAACAGCGTGATGCCGGCGAGATCGCGGATGCCACGGCGGCGCAGGTGCTCGACGGCCACCCGGATGTTCTGCAGCGAGACACCGGCGTCGAGCAGTCGCTTGACGATCTTGAGGACGAGCACGTCCTTGAACGAGTACAAGCGCTGGCTGCCCGACCCCGCCGCCCCGCGGATCGACGGGACGACCAGGCCCGTGCGCGCCCAGTAGTCGAGCTGGCGGTAGGTGATACCGACCACCTGGCAGGCCGTGGGCCCGCGGAACCCGACGAGCTGGTCCGGCATCCCGTCTAGGCCGGCATCGAGCAGCGGGTCCGGGAACAGCTCACCCTGCGCCGGGGCATCCGGCTCCACCGGCGCACCGGGGCGAGGTGGCTCCACCGCTGTCCTCCCGCCGGGGCCGCCTCCGCGTGCGGTGCGCATCACGTCCGCCCGGAGCCGACCGTAAGCGCGTCCCCGCAGGACGTCAACGCGGCACGCCGCCCCTGATCGTCACCCATGGTCACCGCCCCGCCCCGGTGTCCGGAGGGTGGAGGCCCGCCGAAAGGTCAGCGGGCGCCGCGGAAGTCTTCCGGTGAGATCGAGTCGAGGAACTCGCGGAACTTCTCGACCTCGTCCTCCTGCTCGTCCGGGATGACCAGGCCGGCCTCGGCGAGCACACTCTCCTCGGCGTGGATGGGCACGCCCGCCCGCAGGGCCAGCGCCACCGAGTCGCTAGGGCGCGCCGACACCTTCACGCCGCCGTCGAAGATCAGCTCGGCGAAGAAGGTGCCCTCCTGCAGATCCGTGATCCGCACCTGCTCCAGCCGCCGACCCAGCGCGCCGACGACGTCCTTGAGCAGGTCGTGCGTCAGCGGCCGCGCGGGCCGGACGCCCTGCTGCTCCAGTGCGATGGCCGTCGCCTCGACCGAACCGATCCAGATCGGCAGGTAACGGTCGCCGCTCGTCTCCCGCAACAGGAGGATGGGCTGGTTCGCGGGCAACTCGACTCGGACTCCCACGACGCGCATCTCGCTCACGCGTGTTCCTCCTCTTGAGGGGTCGTGCGTCTCACGGCGTTCCGCGGCCACCCCGGGGGTCCCTCCCGAGCGGCACGCGCCCCGCGCGTCCGACGACCCCGACGCTACACGCGCCACCCCGTGGGCGCGCGCCTCCGGACGGGCGTCGGATCGGCGTGCCGCCCAACCGATACACCCGGTAGCGCCGCGACAGCGCGTAACCGGCAGGGCTCAACCGGTGGGACCATTCGGCTCCCGCGGCCCGGTGAGGAACACCAGCCGGAACTTGCCGATCTGCACCTCGTCCCCGGTGGCGAGCACCGCGGTGTCGACGGGCTCCCGGTTCACGTACGTGCCGTTCAGGCTGCCCACGTCCACCACCACGAACTCCCCGGCGTCCCGGCGGAACTCCGCGTGCCGGCGGGAGACGGTCACGTCGTCGAGGAAGATGTCGCTGTCCGGGTGCCGGCCGGCGCTGGTGGTCGAGCGGTCGAGCAGGAAACGCGAACCCGCGTTCGGGCCGCGTTTGACCACCAGTAGCGCCGAGCCGGCCGGCAACGCGTCGACGCCGGAGACCGGCTGCTCGCGGGCCGGGGGCTCGATGTCGGCGAGGAAGTCGGCCCGATAGACCGACGTGGTCTCCGGAGCGCGCTCGGGCGGCACGCCCGGCCCGTCGTTCGTGGTCACCTCGCGGTCTCCTCCTGCGGTGCTGCTGCTACCGCTGCTGTTCCTTGCTTTCTGTTCTCTCAGCTGCGACACAGGTCGATATCGCCGGTCAACCTACCGCGCGGCGCTCGCGGCAGGTCGAATCGGCTGCCGGTCAGCCGTCGGTCAGCCGGGCGTAGGCCTCGGCGTCGAGAAGCCCCTCGAGCTGCGCCGCGTCGGCCGGCCGGATGTCGAGCATCCAGCCGTCGCCGTACGGCGCGGAGTTGACCAGCTCCGGATTCGCCTCCAGGGCGTCGTTGACGGCCGCGACCTCGCCCGAGACGGGCGCGTAGATCTCCGAGACGGACTTGGTCGACTCGACCTCGCCGCACGGCGAGCCCGCCGTGACCGCGTCGCCGACGGCCGGCAGGTCGACGAACACGACATCGCCGAGCTGTGACTGCGCGTAGTCGGTGATGCCGATGCGCACCACGCCCTCGGCGGCGTCGCGCACCCACTCGTGAGCGTCGGTGTACCGCAGGTCGTCGGGGATCACCCGCACAGCGTAGGTCCGCGGGCGGCCGGGCGGATCACCGGGAGGCCACGGGCCGCGGCCCGCGCACGGCGAGCACGAACTGCGCCAGGTACAGCACACCCGAATACAGGTAGAGCCCGATACCCCAGGCGGTGAAGGCGTAGCCGAGCGGCTGGGCGATCGCCGCGACACCGCTGGTCCCGACGCCGAGCAGCAGCAGAGGGAACGCGTAGAGCAGCAGGAACGTCGCGCTCTTGCCGAGGTAGGTGACCCGGAACGGGGCGAACCCGCGCATCCTCAGTACCACGACGCACACGCCGAGCACGACGTCGCGCGCCACCAGGGCGGCCACCGCCCACCACGGGACGACGTCGCGAACCCCCAGCGCGACGAGCGCGGCGAGGATGTAGAGGCGGTCCACCGCGGGGTCCAGCAGCGCCCCGACGGCGCTGAACTGGCCCAGCAGGCGGGCGAGCTTGCCGTCCAGCCAGTCCGTGAACCCGCCGACCATGAGCACGACGATCGCCCAGCCGTCCGCGCGCGGGCCCAGCAGCAGCCACAGGAACACCGGCACGCCGGCCAGCCGCAGCATGCTGAGCAGGTTCGGCACGGTGATCACGCGCCCCGAGATCACGCGCCCCACGCCGGCAGCGTAGCCAGTGGCCCGACACGCCGACTGATGCCGTTCACCTACCCGACGGCGCATCCTGGCGCAGTTAGAGGACACTTCGTCTTCAGCACCGCTCGAGGGGGCGTGTCGGCGACCGCCGATCCGACGCGCCGTCACGGCGGTATGCCCCACAGTGACGCCCAGACTGACGGATGGCGGGATGCGGACGACGGCCAGGCGCGAGCGCTCGACAGCGCACGCCTGCGCGGTACCGGTCAGCGAGGAGCAGCTCTGGGAGCTGACCGCCCAGTTCGTCGCGGCCGGGCTCGTGGCCGGCGAGCAGGTCGTCTACTTCGACGACGGCACGGTGGACGCCGTGCTGGAGCGCCTCGTGGACGACCGCGTGCCCGTCCGGCGGCCGCTGGCCGACGGCCAGCTCACCGTCGTCGACACCGAGAAGACGCGGCAGTCGCTGCGCGGGGCGGTCGGGGACGCCGCCCGGATGCTCGCCACCCATATCGACGGGGCCGTCCATGCCGGCTACGCCGGACTGCGGATGACCGGGCAGTTCGACTCCGCGCTGCTGCGCGGGGACGGCGTCGGCCTGCCGGAGTACGACGCCGCGCTAGATGCCGTGCTCGACGGACGGCCCGCGCGGCTGCTCTGTCTCTACGACCGCCGGCGCTTCTCCGACGACACCATCGAGGCATTGCGGGCGCTGCACCGCGTCGAGCTCGACACCCCGGCCCTCTACGACGACAACCTGCTGCGGATCACCCCGGTCGCGCCCTTCCGCAGCCGGCTGGCAGGCGAGGTCGACCACAGCAATCGTCCCGTGGTGCAGCGGCACGTCGCGGCCGCCCTGAACGAGGCCCTGCGCAGCGACCAAGCCGCCGCCGTCATCGAGCTCGACCTCGCGTCGCTGCGCTTCCTCGACGTGCCGGGCGCGGTGGCGCTGGTGCACGCGGCCGAGGAGTTCCCGGACTCGCACCGGCTGGTGCTGACCGGCGTGCGACGCAGCGTGCTGCGGGTGCTCGACCGGTGCGGCGCGTCGTTCGCCGCGCAGCTCGACATCGTGCCCCACCCCGGGCCGGTCGACGGGCCCGGCCCGGTGCGTCGGACCCCGACACGTCACCGGGCGGGCAGGGACGACCGGTGAGGCTGTCCCCGTGAAGATCGAGACCACCCGGACCGCGGGGCTCGTGCGGCTACGCCACGCCGTCGGGTTCACGGCGTCGACTGACGACGTCGTGGCGCACGCCGCGCCGGTCATCGCTGCGGCGCTTACGCGGCGCGAGCCGGTCGCTCTCGCGTTGCGCCCGGCCACCGAGCGCGCGCTCGCGACCGTGCTGCCCGTGACGCCGGCGCTCACCGGCTCGACCAACGGAGCCGCCGAGCTGGTGCACCTCGCCCGCCCCGACGGCCCCGACCGATCCGGGCAGACGCTGGCCGCCCGCTGGGCCCGCGAGCTGCGCACCGTCACCCGCGGCCGGGGAGGCGTCACCGTCGTCGTCGAGCACGACGCCGACCACGACGGGCTCGACGGGGCGTTCTGGACCGAGCTCGACGCCGCGCTCAACATCGCGCTGGCCGAGGTCGCCGCCACGGTGGTGTGCCTCTACCCGCAGCTGCCGCTGCACCTGGAAGTCGTCGACGGCGCGCGGCGCAACCACGGACTCCTGCTCGACCGGGTGGGCCAGGGCGGGCGGGTCGTCCTGCGGCAGAACCCCGAGTACCGCGAGGCCCGCGACGTCCTGGCCGGCCGCGGCGCCCCCGCACCGAGCGTGCTCGGTCCGCCGGACCGGCGCATCCCCTTCGACACGTGGCAGCTCGTGACCGTGCGCGAGGCCGTCGCGACGGCGGCGCGCGCGGCCGGGTGCGACCGGCACCGGGTCGACGACCTGGTGTTGGCGGTCAACGAGGTAGCCACCAACGCCGTCGAACACGGCAAGGGAGACGCGCACCTGGCGCTGTGGACCGGACCCGGCACACGCGGGCTCGTCTGCGAGGTCCACGACGGCGGCCGGCTCACCGACCCGCTGCCCGGCCTGCGGGCTCCGCACACAGCGGACCCCCGCGGCCGGGGGCTGTGGATCGCTCGCCAGCTGTGCGACCTGCTGCACGTCTGGTCCGACGACGCGGGCACGCACGTCCGCATCCGCGCCCTGCCGTGAGCCCTCGCGCATACCGGGTTTACGATCATGCTCGTTCACCCAGATGTACGTACCGTTCAGGTGACTGTGACGAGAATGCCCCTTGGCAATGGGGTCGACCCGGAGAAGACTCCGTCGAAGACCCGACGCCCCGACGCGGCCGCTCCACCACGGCCCCGGGTTGCCGCGTGTCCGATATGCCGCACCACCACGATCACTGGGACTTCCATGCTTGTCGATCAACGACGATCCGATGCGGCCTCCCCCGGCCGGCACCGTGTCACGGTCCTCGGTTCGTTCTCCGTCACCCGCGACGGAACGCCCGTGCCGCTCGGGTCCGACGTCGGGCGCCTCGTCGCCTACCTCGCCGTCCACCGCGGCCCGCAGCGCCGCGCTGAC
>JAQSWF010000126.1 GCA_029266775.1 Pseudonocardia sp. | reverse complement strand
GAAGACGTCGACTTCGAGCAGCTCGGCGGGGGCCGCGCGCACAACACGAAGAGCGGCGTGGCCCACCACCTGGCCGACGACGAGGCCGACGCGATCTCCTACGTCAAGGAGCTGCTGTCGTTCCTGCCGGGCAACAACCTGTCCGAACCGCCGTCATTCCCCGCACCGGAACCGACCGCGGGAGCCATCACCGACGGGCTGACCGACACCGACCTCGAGCTCGACACGATCGTCCCCGACTCGCCGAACACCCCGTACGACATCCACGAGATCATCACCCGGGTCGTCGACGACGGGGAGTTCCTCGAGGTCCAGGCGCTGTTCGCGCCGAACATCGTGATCGGCTTCGGTCGCGTCGAGGGCCGCAGCGTCGGTGTCGTCGCCAACCAACCCACCCAGCTCGCCGGCTGCCTCGACATCGACGCCTCGGAGAAGGCGGCCCGGTTCGTGCGCACCTGCGACGCCTTCAACGTGCCGGTGCTGACCTTCGTCGACGTCCCCGGCTTCCTGCCGGGCACCGAGCAGGAGTGGGACGGGATCATCCGCCGCGGCGCCAAGCTGATCTATGCCTACGCCGAGGCGACCGTCCCGAAGGTCACGGTCATCACCCGCAAGGCCTACGGCGGCGCCTACGACGTCATGGGCTCCAAACACCTCGGCGCCGACATCAACCTCGCCTGGCCGACGGCGCAGATCGCGGTGACCGGCTCCGCGGGAGCGGTCAGCATCCTCTATCGCAAGGAGCTGCAGGGCCTCACCGGCGACGCGCTCGCCGCGAAGCGGGCCGAGCTGCAGCAGCACTACGAGGACACGCTGGCCAACCCGTACATCGCCGCCGACCGCGGCTACGTCGACGGCGTGATCCCGCCCTCGCACACCCGCGGGCACGTGGGGCGGGCGCTGCGCGCGCTGGCGACGAAGCGCGAGGCGGTGCCGCCGCGCAAGCACGGGAACATCCCCCTGTGAACGACGACGCGGTGAACGACGACGCTGTGAGTGGTGACCCGGTGGGTGGGCCCGAGGAGCGGCGGGCCCTGTTCCGCGTGGTGCGCGGCGGACCGACCGACGCCGAGCTCGCCGCGCTGATGGTCGTGCTCGCCGCCGCCACCGCTGCCCGCCAGGAGGTTTCCGAGGTGCCGGTACGCTCGGCGTGGAACGACCCGGAGGCACGACTACGCCGACCGCTCGCGGCCGGTCCCGGGGCATGGCGCACCTCGACCTGGCCCCGCTGATCCGGGCACCGCGAAGGAGCGCGCCGAACAACCCGGCGCTCGCGACGGGCACCGGCCAGGGTATGCGGTTGAAGCGACGCCGCCGGCATCCGCTTTACTTGTCAAGTCCCCAACAAGGGGTCGTACTGCTCCCCGTACAACTTCCCGCAGCGCACGAACCGCCCGACGACCTGACCGCGGACACGAGGGCGGACGGCGTCGCGGCGGAGGGAAATGGTTGCTTCCCGGCATGTGGCAGTCCGTGATCAACTTCCTGCCTCGCGGCACCCAGCTGCCCGAAGGCGTCTGGCAGCGCCGGCACCGCCTGCTGCTGGTCGTGCTCGCCCTCCACGTCCCTGCGCTCGTCGCCTTCGGCGTGGCCCTCGGCCGTCCAATCCTCTCCACGCTCGCGATGCAGGTGGTCCCGGTGGCCGGCGTGGTGCTCGGCGCGGTGCTGCGGCGGCACCGGCGCCTCGCGTCGATCGCGGTGACCGGCGGCCTCGTGTGGTGCTCGGGCGCGCTGGTCGCCCTCAGCGGAGGCAGCATCGAGGCCCACTTCCACTTCTTCATCATCATCGGCTTCATCGCGCTGTACCAGGACTGGGTGCCGTTCCTGTTCAACGTGCTGTTCACCGTCATCAGCCACGGGGTCGGGTCGATGTGGCTGCGGACCCTGATGTTCAACCACCCGGCGGCGCAGGAGAACCCGTGGCTGTGGTCGCTGCTGCACGGGCTGGCGGTGCTGTTCGCCTGCGTCGGCGTCGTCATCTTCTGGCGGCTCACCGAGGACGAGCAGACGGAGAAGGACCGGCTCACCCACCAGCTGGCCGATGCGGAGATCGGACGCCGTCAGTTCACGTCGGACATGCTCCTGAACCTGGCCCGGCGCAACCAGAGCATGCTCTACCGTCAGCTCGAGATCATCAATCAGCTCGAGGAGTCCGAGCGCGACCCGGACGCGCTGGCTGCGCTGTTCCGTCTCGACCACCTCGCGACCCGGGTGCGCCGCAACGCGGAGAGCCTGCTGGTCCTCTCCGGGGAAAAGCCCCCGCGCGTGTGGAGCGAGCCCGTGCCGATGCGGGACGTGGTGCTCGCCGCCATCGCCGAGACCGAAGACATGGACCGCGTCTCCTTCGACGTCGACGAGCGGCCGCTCGTCGACGGCTCCGCGGTCACCGACCTCACCCACCTGATCGCCGAGCTGACCGAGAACGCCGTGCGCTTCTCTCCGCCCGACACCCGCGTGACGCTCCGCGCCCGGCCCAACCAACGCGACCGGTCCGGCCAGTTGCTGACGATTGAAGACTGGGGCGTCGGCATGCCGCCCGACGAGGTCGACGCCGCCAACGCGCTGCTCACCGACCCGCCCGAGATCGACATTTCGGTCTCGAAACGGCTCGGGTTCCACGTGGTCGCCCGGCTCGCGGCGCGCCACGGGATCCGGGTGACGCTCACGTCGTTGCCCGAGAGCGGCATCCGGGCGTCGGTCGCGCTCCCGGCGGCGCTGTTCGAGGGCGGTAGCACCGGGCAGCCCGTGCCGGCGCGGCCGCCGATGCCCCGTCGGGTTGCGGAGATCGATGCGCGCGTGTCCGCAGCGGACACCCTCGGCACGGCGCGGACACCGGCGCCGCGCGTCGCCGACCTGGCTGCGGCGGCTGCCTCCCGGTCCGTCCCTGCCGGCGCCCCGGCACCGGCGACCAACGGGTCCCCGTCGCCCCGTCCGTCGTGGCAGGGCTGGTGGCAGGGACAGGTCGACCCGGAGCAGGGCGACGGCCCCGCCATGGCGCCGCCGAGCGCGGCCCCCGCCTCCGCGGCCGCCCAGGTCGGCCCGGTCGGTCTGCCGACGCGCGCCCCGCGGCCGAGCCGGGACACCGGCCCGCCGGCGCCAGAACCCGTTCCGACCTTGCGCCGTCGAGTGCCGCTGGCCAACCTCGCGCCCGAGCTGCGACGGGCCGGCGCCGAGCCGGCACCCCACCCCGCTCCGACGCCGGCCCTGCCCGGCGCGGCCGCCGCGCTCTCGCGGTACCAGGCCAGCCGGCAGGCCGCGGTGGACGACCTCGACACGAACGCTGGTGACGGGAGCCGTTCATGACGGTCGCCAACAGCAGTAGGAATCTGGACTGGGTGCTGGTCGAGTTCGTCCGTGAGACCGCGGGGGTCGGCCGGGCGGTGGTCGTCTCGGCCGACGGGCTTCGGCTTGCCACCTCACCGGGGACGACGGAGGCGCTGGGCGACCAGCTCGCGGCCGCCGCGTCCGGATTGGTCAGCCTGACGCGCGGCACCGCGCAGCTGCTCGGCGCTGGGAAGGTCGCGCAGACGATCCTGGAGATGGAGCGGTCGTACCTGTTCGTCACCGCCATCGGCCTCGGCGTGACCCTCGTCGTGGAGGCGGACCGGGGCTGCGACCTCGGCCTCGTCGCGTATGAGATGACGATGTTGGCCGACCGCGTCGGCCATGCCCTCGAGCCCGGTCTGCGTCATGACGAGGGAACCGGGCGGGCCCGGTGAGCGAGCTCGCGAGCGAATCGATGTCGCAGCGCCTCCGCGCTCGGTCGGATTTTCCTGGGCCGACCGAGCGCAGCGAGGGAGAGCGATGAGCGAGGACCCGAGCCGGTCGCCGGACGGAGCCAATGGGGTCGCCGGGCGGGTGGTGCCCGTCTTCGCGGTCACGGGCGGCCGCACGCGCTCCGCCGGAACCGACCTGCCGATGGAGTCGCTGGTGACGGTGACCGAACACGCGAAGCAGGCCGAGAACCTGCGGAAGGAGTACCGGGTGATCCTCGACATCGCCGAACGGCCGGTGTCGCTCGTCGAGGTCGGCGCCGCGCTCGACGTGCCTGTCGGGGTGGCGCGCGTGCTGGTCAGCGATCTCGCCGAGGCCAACTACCTCACGGTCCACGAGCCCCTCGACACCGACGGCGACGGTCGTCCGAGTCCGGCCGTGCTGACGCGACTCCTGGACGGCCTCCGTGCCCGGTGACCGCAGGCCGATCCCGCTCAAGATCCTCGTGGCGGGTGGATTCGGCGTCGGCAAGACGACGATGGTGCAGGCCCTTTCCGAGATCCCGCCCGTGCTCACCGAGGAGTCGCTGACCACGGCGTCGGTCGGCGTCGACGACATCGCCGCCGTCCCCGACAAGTCCACAACGACGGTGGCCATGGACTTCGGCCGCATCTCGATGGACGACCTGGTGCTCTACCTGTTCGGCACGCCGGGCCAGCACCGGTTCTGGTTCATGTGGGACGAGCTGGCCCGCGGTGCGGTCGGCGCCGTCGTCCTGGTCGACCTGCGGCGCATCGACGACAGCTTCGCCGCCATCGACTACTTCGAGAGCAGGCGCCTGCCCTTCGTGGTGGCGGTCAACAGCTTCCCGGGCAACGGCCGGTTCGACGACCACGCTGTGCGCGACGCGCTCGCGCTGGCGCCGAGTGTCCCCCTGGTCCGGGTCGACGCGCGGACGGCCGACTCGTGCCTGGCCACGCTCATCGCACTGGTCGAGCACGCACTGGCCCGGACCGAGGTGCGCGCCTGAGGCACGGCGGCGACCGGGTCGACGATGAGACCGGCGTACGGTCGGTCCGTGCGCCTCGTGCTGGCCTCGGCGTCCCCCGCCCGGCTGTCGGTGCTGCGGTCCGCCGGGGTCGAGCCCGAGGTCGCGGTGTCGGACGTCGACGAGGACGCGGTGCTCGCGAGCCTGCCCGCTGCGTCCCCGGCGGAGGCGGTGACGGCGCTGGCCTCGGCGAAGGCGACCGCGGTCGCCCGGCGCGTCGGCGCACGGCTGCCGGACGCCGTCGTCGTCGGATGCGACTCCATGCTGCACATCAAAGGCGAGCTCGTCGGCAAGCCCCGCAGCGCCGAAGCGGCGCGCGCACGCTGGCAGGCGATGGCGGGCCACACCGGCGAGCTCCTCACCGGTCACGTCGTGCTGCGGCTGCACGACGGCGCCGTCGAGCGGCTCGCCGAGGGCCACGCCGTCACGACGGTGCGGTTCGGCCGGCCGGATCCGGCGGAACTGGAGGCCTACCTGGCGACGGGTGAGCCGCTCGCCGTGGCCGGTGCCTTCACCCTCGACGGGCTGGGCGGCTGGTTCGTCGACGGGATAGACGGCGACGCCTCGAACGTGATCGGCATCAGCCTCCCCCTCACCCGGCGGCTGTTCGCCGGGGTGGGCGTATCGGTCACCGATCTGTGGTGCCGGCGCGACTAATCTCGCTGTCATGGCTCTCCCGAACGACCCCGACCCGAAGCTCGCCGCCTACGCCCACCCTGAGCGGCTCGTCACCACCCAGTGGCTGGCCGACCGTCTCGGTGAGCCCGGCCTCGTCGTCGTCGAGTCCGACGAGGACGTGCTGCTCTACGACATCGGGCACATCCCCGGCGCGGTGAAGGTCGACTGGCACATGGAGCTGAACGACCCCGTGACCCGCGACTACGTCGATGGCACGGGCTTCGCCCGGCTCTGCGGCGAGCGAGGGATCACGCGCGACAGCACGGTCGTGTTCTACGGCGACCGCAACAACTGGTGGGCGACCTACGCGCTGTGGGTCTTCAGCCTGTTCGGACACCCTGACGTGCGGATCCTCGACGGTGGCCGGGCGAAGTGGATGGCCGAGGGCCGCCCGATGACCACCGAGACGCCGACTGCCGAGTCCGTCGACTACCCGACGGTCGAGCGCGACGACGCGACCATCCGTGCCTTCAAGGACGACGTCCTCGCCCACCTCGGCCGGCCGCTGGTCGACGTCCGCTCGCCCGGCGAGTACACCGGCGAGCTGCTGCACATGCCGGACTACCCGCAGGAGGGTGCGGTCCGCGGCGGGCACATCCCCGGTGCGGCGAATGTGCCATGGGCCAGGGCGGCCGCCGACGACGCGACCTTCAAGACCCGTCCCGAGCTGGAGGCGATCTACCAGGAGGAGCAGGGGCTCTCGCCGTCGGACGATGTGGTCGCGTACTGCCGCATCGGCGAGCGCTCGAGCCACACCTGGTTCGTCCTCACGCACCTGCTCGGGTTCGACACGGTCCGCAACTACGACGGCAGCTGGACGGAATGGGGCAACGCCGTGCGGGTACCGATCGCGCAGGGGTCGGAGCGCGGCTCCGCGGAGGGAGCCCGGCCGTGACCATGCCGCCGCAGCTGCTGGAGCTCGTCGAGGAGTTCGGCGAGGTTGGGCCGCGGGACCGGGTGCAGCTCCTGCTGGAGCTCTCGAAGGAGCTGCCGGAGCTGCCCCAGCGCTACGCCGACGTCGCGGAATCGATGGAGCAGGTGTACGAGTGCCAGTCGCCGCTGTTCCTCGCGGTGGAGGTGGAACCGGCCGATGCCGGGCCGGAAAGGCGGGTCCACCTGTTCTTCTCCGCCCCGCAGGAGGCGCCAACCACCCGCGGCTTCGCGTCCATCCTCCGCACCGGGCTGGACGGCGAACCCGCCGCCGACGTGTTGGGCGTGCCGGACGACTTCTACACCGCGCTCGGGCTCGGGCCCGTGGTCAGCCCGCTGCGGCTGCGCGGAATGGCCGCGATGCTCGCCCGGATCAAGAGCCGGGTCCGGGGGGCCGTCGCAGCCTGACGTCCCGTTGTGCACGCCACATTCCGGGTCGCCCGAGTGGCGCGCTCCTACACTCCCCGTGACCCGCGCGCCGCAGCGCGGGCTCCGGCGCCAGCAAGGAGGACGGCCGTGCCGCGCTTGAGCAAGGTCCTCGTCGCCAACCGCGGTGAGATCGCGGTCCGGGTCGTGCGGGCCTGTCGGGACGCCGGCCTGGCGAGCGTGGCGGTGTACGCCGAGCCGGACCGCGACGCGCCGTTCGTCACGCTGGCCGACGAGGCCTTCGCGCTCGGCGGCACCACCGCCGCGGAGTCGTACCTGGACATCGGCAAGGTGATCGAGGCGGCTCGGCGGTCGGGGGCGGACGGTATCCACCCCGGCTACGGGTTCCTCAGCGAGAACGCGGAGTTCGCGCAGGCGGTGCTCGACGCGGGGCTGGTGTGGATCGGGCCGACCCCGCAGGCGATCCGCGACCTGGGCGACAAGGTCACCGCTCGACACATCGCGATGCGGGCCGGCGCGCCGCTTGTCCCCGGGACCAGCGAGCCGGTGAGCGGCGCCGACGAGGTCGAGGCGTTCGCGGACGAGCACGGCCTGCCGGTCGCGATCAAGGCAGCGTTCGGCGGCGGCGGGCGCGGTATGAAGGTCGCCAGGGAGCGGCAGGAGATCCGCGAGCTGTACGACTCGGCGGTCCGCGAGGCCGTCGCGGCGTTCGGCCGTGGCGAGTGCTTCGTGGAGCGCTACCTGGACCGGCCGCGCCACGTCGAGGCGCAGGTGCTGGCCGACACGCACGGCAACGTGATCGTGGTCGGCACGCGCGACTGCTCACTGCAGCGGCGGTTCCAGAAGCTTGTCGAGGAGGCCCCGGCGCCGTTCCTGTCCGACGAGCAGCGGGTCACCATCCACGAGTCGGCCAAGGCCATCTGCCGCGAGGCCGGCTACCACGGTGCGGGCACCGTCGAGTTCCTCGTCGGGGAGGACGGGCTGATCTCGTTCCTCGAGGTCAACACCCGGCTGCAGGTCGAGCACCCCGTGTCGGAGGAGACCTCGGGGCTCGACCTCGTGCGCGAGCAGTTCCGCATCGCCGACGGCCTCGAGCTGAACCTGCGCGACGACCCGGCTCCGCGGGGGCACTCCATCGAGTTCCGCATCAACGGTGAGGACGCCGGACGCGGTTTCCTCCCGGCACCGGGCACGGTGACGTCGATCAGCTTCCCGGCCGGGCCGGGCGTGCGGGTCGACGCCGGCGTGACGGCCGGCTCGGTTGTCGGCGGCCAGTTCGACTCGCTGCTGGCCAAGCTGATCGTCACCGGCTCGGACCGCGCGCAGGCGCTGGAACGGTCCCGGCGGGCGCTGGCCGAGTTCCAGGTCGAGGGGATGGCGACGGTGCTACCGTTCCACCGCCTCGTCGTCGACGATCCGGCATTCGCTGCGACGGCGGAGGACGACTTCACCGTGCACACGCGGTGGATCGAGACGGAGTGGGACAACACGCTGCCGCCGTTCGATGGGGCAGGCTCGGCCGAGGACGCGGACGTGACACCGCGGCAGTCGGTGGTCGTCGAGGTCGGTGGCCGACGGCTGGAGGTGTCGCTGCCCGGAGATCTTGCGCTCGGCGGCGGCGGTCCGGGCGCGGCCAAGGCCACGCCGCGCCGGAGAGGTGGGAAGAGCGGTCCCCAGACCTCCGGAGACGCGGTCACCGCCCCGATGCAGGGCACCATCATCAAGGTCGCGGTCGCCGACGGCGACGCCGTCTCGGCCGGCGATCTCGTCGTCGTGCTGGAGGCGATGAAGATGGAGAACCCCGTCACCGCGCACAAGGACGGCACCGTCACGAGCCTCGCCGCGGAACCGGGCAATTCGGTCACGCAGGGCACCGTCCTCTGCGAGATCAAGGACTGAGCCGGTTGACGCTGGGTCGCCGCCTGATTACGGTCGATCCGCCGGCAATTCCACGGCACCCGCATCGTGCTGAACAAGTGCTGTGCTGAACAAGCGCGTGCTGAACAAGTGCTGTGCTGAACAAGCGGAGCGCTGAAACAAGTGCATAGCGGACAGCAGTGACGCAACCCGTGTGACGATCCACGGGGCCCGGTTTCTCCGCCACGCGGACGACCGCGCCGCGGATCCCGTCCGACGCGTCGGCGAAGGCCACGCCGCGGACACGCCCACTCACCATTTCGGCGACGAGGATCCGTCATGCCCCACGAGACCGTGTTCGTGACCCTGCACATCCACACCGACGGGCCGATTCCCGGCCCCCATTCCCTGCACACCCTGTCCTCCGCCGCACACCGCGGCGACCGGGGCCTGATCACCACGTTCACGATGAACCTGCGTGAACTGCCCGGTGCCACTCTCCACCCCGCGTCACTCGAGCAGTGGCGGACGCGGGCGGACGACTGGCTCAGCACCCGCCGGGCCGCACGACCGCCGGCTCTCGCGACCAGCGCCTACGTCCAGTGGGTTGAGAAGCTTCCTGGACGTCCGACGCTCGTCACGGATCCGGTGGGACCCGACCACCTGTTCGTTTACTGGTACCTCCACCGCTTCTCCGGGCTCTGGCCCTTTGCCCGGACCAGCATGGAGGCGAGCTCATTGCCGCGTCCCTTCTGCCCGCTGACCGGATGCCGACGGGAACTGGCCCACACCAGTTGACGACACCGCGGCGGCCGG
>JAQSWF010000299.1 GCA_029266775.1 Pseudonocardia sp. | reverse complement strand
TCCATGGTCTTCGGGGCCGCCTACGGTGCGCCGTTCGTGCGCGAGGGCGATGTGCGCCGGGACGCGAAGATGGAGGACTTCCGCAACTTCACCCGCCTCTCCCAGAGCTTCGCCGCCCTCGACTCGGCCGGCGGGATCATCTGCGAGCCGGAGGACACCCCGCTGGACTCGCGGCACCTGGACATGACTTACGCGCTGCAGACGCTCACGGACAAGATCTACATGGGCAATGTGGTGTCCGCGGTGAACGCCCGCGACACCATGGCGCTGACCGAGATCCTCTTCGGCGGCCGGGAGACGATCGAGCAGACACCGGCTACGATCTCGATCATCAACTGCAACTCGCCGCTGCGCTGGGACGAGCGCATGCTGGAGGCGCAGCTCGTCTACAGCGAGGCCAACCAGGCCGTCGTGCTCACCCCGTTCCTGCTGATGGGGGCGATGTCGCCAGTGTCGATCCCGGCGACGCTGACCCAGCAGATGGCCGAGGCGCTCACCGGTGTCGCGCTCTCCCAGCTGGTCCGCCCCGGCTCCCCGGTGATCTTCGGCTCGTTCCTGTCCAACATCGACATGCAGTCCGGCTCGCCCTGCTTCGGCACGCCGGAGTCGGCGATCGGCCTGCTCTGCACTGGGCAGATCGCCCGCCGCTTCGGGCTCCCGGTGCGCTCCGGCGGCGGCCTCACCGCGAGCCAGACCCCCGACGCCCAGGCCGGGTACGAGGCGTTGATGACCATGCTCCCGACGTTCCTCGCGGGCATCAACTGGGTGATGCACGCGGCCGGCTGGCTCGAGTCCGGGCTGGTCATGAGCTACGAGAAGTTCGTGCAGGACGTGCAGGTCCTGGAGATGCTGCAGCAGCAGTTCACCCCGCTGGAGATCGACGAGGCGTCGCTGGCGTTCGACGCGCACGACGAGGTCCGCCACGGCGGGCACTTCCTCGGTGCCGCCCACACGATGGAACGGTTCCGCACCTGCTTCTACCGGCCGTTCCTCAGCAGTTCCGAGAACTACGAGCGCTGGGTGCGGAAGGGCGCGAAGGACGCCGCGGCCCGCGCCCGCGATGTCGCGCGCACGAAGCTCGACGAGTACGAACCCCCGCCGCTGGACGACGCGGTCCGCGAGGAACTGACGGAGTACGTGACCCGCCGCCGCCGCGAGCTCGGCGATTAGAGGAGAACTGCAGATGCCGAACGTCCCCGCCACCGCCCGCGTCGTCGTGATCGGCGCCGGCATCGTCGGCAACAGCCTGGTGCACCACCTGGCGCGCCTCGGCTGGCGCGACATCGTCCAGATCGACAAGGGTCCGCTGCCCAACCCGGGCGGCTCTACGGGCCACGCGTCGAACTTCATCTTCCCGGTCGACCACTCCCGCGAGATGGCCGACCTCACGCTGGACTCGGTGCGCCAGTACAAGGAGTTGGGCGTCTTCACCGAATCGGGCGGCTACGAGGTCGCCCGCACCGAGGAGCGGATGGAGGAGCTGCGGCGGCGGATGTCGTCGGCGCGGGCGTGGGGCGTCCCGGCCGAGCTGGTGACGCCGGACCACGTCGTCGAGCGCGTTCCGTACCTCGACAAGGACAAGATCCTCGGAGCCTTCTGGACCCCGTCCGTCGGCGTGGTCGACTCACTGCGCGCGGGCACGCTGTTCCGCGAGTCCGCGATGTCCCTCGGTGCGCTCACGGTGGTGTCGACCGTCGAGGTGGTCGGCATGGACGTCGAGCAGGGGCGGATCCGGCGCGTCCGCACCACCGGCGGTGACATCGAGGCCGAGACGGTCGTCATCGCCTGCGGCGTATGGAGCCCGAAGCTCGCCCGGATGGCCGGCGCGTCGATCCCGCTCACCCCTGCGGTGCACCAGATGATTTCGGTCGGGCCCATCCCGCAGCTCGCCGAGCGGCCGGGCGAGATCTCGTTCCCGATCGTCCGGGACATGGACACGTTCTGCTACGAGCGCCAGCACGGCGCCGACATGGAGGTGGGGTCCTACGCCCACCGCGCGATCCTGTACGACCCCGACGAGATCCCGTCCATCGATCAGGCGAAGCTCTCCCCCACCGAGATGCCGTTCACGGCCGACGACTTCGACCCGCAGCTGGAGCAGGCGTTCGAGCTGATGCCCGACGCGCTCGGCGCCGACGGCGCCGAGATCCGCTACGCCATCAACGGGCTGCTCTCCCTGACCCCCGACGGCGCCCCGATCCTCGGTGAGACGCCCGAGGTGAAGGGTCTCTGGTCGGCGGCGGCAGTGTGGATCAAGGAGGGTCCTGGCGTCGGACGGGCCGTCGCGGAGTGGATGACCCACGGACACTCCGAGATCGACCTCGGTCACTCCGACATCGCCCGCTTCTACCCGCACCAGCGGACCCGCGAGCACGTGCGGTCCCGCACGTCGGAAGCTTTCAACAAGACCTACGGCATCGTGCACCCCGGCGAGCAGTGGGCCGGTGAGCGCGGCAAGCGGCTCGCCCCGATGCACGGCGCGCAGCGCGCGGCACGGGCGCAGTTCTTCGAGACCGTCGGCTGGGAGCGACCGTTCTGGTACGCGTCCAACGAGGGCCTGCTCGGCGAGTACGGCGACGCCGTGATGCCGCGTGAGCACGAGTGGGACAGCCGCTGGTGGTCGCCGATCATCAACGCGGAGCACCTCGCGATGCGCGAGCGCGCGCGCCGATCATCAACGCGGAGCACCTCGCGATGCGCGAGCGCGCGGGGATCGTGGACCTGTCCGCGTTCGCGATCTTCGACGTCGTCGGACCCGCTGCGGCGCAGGCCGTCCAGGGCATCGTCGTCGCCCAGGCCGACGTCGCGGACGGCCGCGTCATCTACACGCCCGTGCTGGACGCCAAGGGCGGCTTCCGCTCCGACCTCACCGTGATGCGGCTGGCCCACGACCGCTACCGCGTGGTCACCGGCGGCCTGCACGGCATGGCCGACCTCAAGTGGTTCGCCGACCACCTGCCCGCCGGGGCCGCGATCGTCGACCAGACCTCGGCGTTCACCACGATCGGGCTGTGGGGCCCACGCGCCCGCGACGTCCTCGGCCGTCTCACCGACGACGACATCAGCCACGACGGGTTCCCGTTCCTCACCTGCCGTCGCATCGAGCTGGGCAGCATCGCGGTGCTCGCCTCGCGGATCTCCTACGTCGGTGAGCTGGGCTGGGAGCTCTACGTACCGATGGAGCAGGGCGCACGGGTTTGGCAGCTGCTGCACGACGCAGGCGAGCCGGACGGGGCCGTCCCGGTCGGGATCGGCGTCTACGGCACCACCGGGCGGCTCGAGAAGGGCTACCGGGCGTACGGCTTCGAGCTGGACGGCGAGCGGACGATCATCGAGGCCGGGATGGCGCGGCCGAAGGTCAAGAAGGCGGACTTCGTGGGCCGCGAGGCCTACCTCGCGCAGCGGGACGCCGCGCCGCAGTCCGTGCTGTGCACGATGACCGTCGACGACCACACCTCGGCCAGCGGCCGCCGGCGCTACATGCTCGGCGGCGAGCCGATCCTCACCCGTGACGGCGGCGTGCTGACCGATGGCCACGGCCATCACCCCTACGTCACGTCCGCCGGGTCGGCGCCGTCGCTGGGCGCGCACGTGCTCATGGCCTACCTGCCGCCAGACCAGGCCGTGGTCGGTAACGCCCTTGCGGTGTCCTACATGGAGGAGCTCTACCCGGTGACCGTCCGGAGCAACGACGCCACGCCGTTGTTCGACCCCGCCAACGAGCGGATCAGGGGCTGACATGACCGACGTGCTGGTGTGCATCAAACGCGTTCCCGACGCTGCGGGCGAGGTGCTGCTGACTGCCGACGAGCAGGGCGTCGACGCCCGGTTCGTCGGGTTCACGGTGAGCGAGCACGAGAACTGCGCTGTCGAGCTGGCGGTGCGGATCGCCGCGGACACGGGAGGGACGGCGACGGTGCTGACCCTCGGGTCGGAGGACGCGATCGAGCAGCTACGCACCGCGCTTGGGGTGGGCTGCTCTGCGGCGGTGCTCATCGAGGCCGATCCCGCCGGGTTCGGTCCCGCCGATGTCGCCCGCGAGATCGCCGCCGTCGTCCACGCGCACGCAGCGGAAGGCCGCACCTACGACCTGGTGCTGCTGGGGAACGACGCCGCCGACACCGGCGACTTCCAGGT
>JAQSWF010000005.1 GCA_029266775.1 Pseudonocardia sp. | reverse complement strand
CCCACATCTCGCGGACCAGCGCGGCGGCGTCGTCCTCGCCGGGCTCCACCCGTCCGCCCGGGACGGACCACAGTCCGCGCCCCGGATCGTTCGCCCGCTTCACCAGGAGCAGGCGCCCCTGTCCGTCGTAGGCCAGCCCGCCCACGCAGGGCACGACGCGCTCGTCTCGCATGCTGGACATCGGCTCCCGACCTGGCGGTACGATCGTTGTCGCAGGCCATCGTGCTCTTCCTGCGGAAAGGCGGCGACAGTGCGGAGCATCCGGACCTCCCGCGGCGCCCGGCTCAGGTAGCGCGATGCTGGCGCCGCGCGAGATCGACGAGTACCTGCTCCCGACGGAGCGCCGGGTGATCCGGGTTCGTCAGCACTGGGCCGTGTTGGCCAAGGACCTGATCCAGACCGGGCTGTTCATCGTGCTCATGGTCGTGATCCAGACCTACCTCCCGGACGACCCGCTGATCCACAACCTGACGTTCTACCTCTCGCTCGCCGCCGTCGTCCGGTTCAGCGTCCAGGTCATCCTGTGGTGGATCGAGCGGATCGTGATCACGGACAAGCGGGTGATGCGGTCCACCGGCTTCATCCACCACAAGGTCGGCATGATGCCGCTGACGAAGGTGACGGACCTGAGCTTCGACCGGAGCCTGGACGGCCGCCTGCTGGGCTACGGCACGTTGATGGTCGAGTCGGCCGGTCAGGACCAAGCATTCCGCGAGATCGACTACATCCCGCGGCCGGAGGAGATCTACGAGGCGCTGTCCGAGCTGGTGTTCGGCGAGAAGGGCAGGACGCGGTCCACGGGGATGCTCGCCCGCCCGCGCTTCCGGGGGCGTTGAGCCGCGCGTTGCGGAGATAACCTGCGGTCATGGGCCGGCCGCGCATCGACCTGCACACGCACTCCACCGTCTCCGACGGCACGGACACGCCCGCCGGGGTCGTCACTGCGGCCGATGCCGCAGGGCTGGACGTCGTCGCGCTGACGGACCACGACACCGTCGGGGGCTGGGACGAGGCGGCTGCGGCCCTACCGACCGGCGTGGCGCTGGTGCGTGGCGCGGAGTTCTCGTGCGTGGCTGCCGGCGAGCCGGGCGATCCCCGCGGCGACATCCCGGTGCACCTGCTGGGCTACCTGTTCGACCCCGCGCACCCGGCGATCGTCGCCGAGCAGGCCCGCCTCCAGGGCGAGCGTGAGCAGCGGTTGCGGCGCATGACCGAACGCATGGCCGCGGCGGGCTTCCCGGTTGATATCGACGCCGTCTTCGCGCTCCTGCCCAACGGTGCCAGCGCGGGCCGCCCGCACCTGGCCCGCGCTCTGGTCGCGGCCGGAGTGGTGAGCTCGGTCGACGAGGCGTTCGCGACGCTGCTGTACACGGGGAGCCCGTATTACGTCGAGAAGGTCGACACGCCGGCGGCCCGTGCCGTGGAGATGGTCCGGGCCGCGGGCGGGGTCACGGTGTTCGCGCACCCGCTGGCCCGGCGGCGGGGCCGGGTGGTGGGCGAGCGGGTGTTCGTCGAGCTGGCCGAGGCGGGGCTCGCGGGCCTGGAGGTGGATCACCCGGATCACGCCCCTGCCGACCGCGCGCTCCTGCGCGGCATCGCCGCCGACCTGGACCTCGTGACGACCGGATCCAGCGACTACCACGGCACGAACAAGACCACCCCGATCGGCGCCGAAACCACGGACCCCGCCCAGTTCGACGCCCTGGTTGCCCGCGCCGCAGGCCTCGACGTCCTCGCCCCCTGACCACGCGAGTCGCTACGAATGGGCGCGCGAGTCGCTACGAATGGGCGCGCGAGTCGCCCATACCGGTCCTGCACTCGGCTCCTTGCCGGCTCACGGTCACGACCGCGCACCGGGCGAGCGGCACGGCGCACTACCGTGGACGTGTGGACGCGGGCACGCAGCTCGGGCTGGACGCCCTCGACCCCGACTTCGTGCCGCGGCCGCTGGTCCGTGTCACCCCGGCCCGGCTCGGGACGTGGGCGGACTGCCCCCGCCGCTACCGCTTGACCTACCTCGACCGGCCACCGCCGACTCGGGCCGGCGCTCGTGCCGCCAGCACGTTGGGCGCCGTCGTGCACCTCGCATTGCGGGCGCTCTACGCGCTGCCGGCCCTCGAGCGAACCCCGGCAGCGGGCGCCGCATTCGTCGACCGGTACTGGAGCAACGAGGGCTTCCGCGACGCAGCGCAGGCCGCCGCCTATCGCCTTCGGGCGACCGATTGGGTGGCCGACTACGCCGCGGGTTCCGGCGCCGGTGCGACGCCGCTCGCGGTGGAACGCTGGGTGACGGTTGCGACGCCGCGGATCGTCGTGGAGGGACGCGTCGACCGGATCGACCGTCGCCCGGGTCGCGACAGCCGGGACGAGCTGGTCATCGTCGACTACAAGACGGGCCGCGAGCCGACGAGCGCGGACGCGCGCCGGTCGTCGGCCCTTGCCCTGTACGCCCTGGCCGCGCGCCACACGGTGCGCCTTCCGTGCTCACGGGTCGAGCTGCACCATCTGCCCACGGGTGAGGTGGTGGCCGCCGATCACGACGACGAGTCGCTTCGTCACCACCTCGCGCGTGCCGAGGACGCTGCGGAGGAGGCAGCGGCCGCCGCCGAGTCGCTGAAGAGTGGCGACGACCCGGACGTGCTCTTTCCGGCCCGACCCGCCCCGCGGTGTGGCGCCTGCGACGTGCGGCGGCACTGCCCCGAAGGGCGAGCAGCCGTGCCCGAGAGCCAGCCGTGGTCGTCGCTCGTAGCGTGAGCCGCGGCTTCGTCCGGCGCCTGTCGGGGGTGCTCGTCGGCGGGTTGGTGGCGCTCACGCTCGTCTTGCTCGCGGGGTGGTTGTACGCCGACCGGACCGGGCTGCCGGGCCCGGGTACCGAGATGCTCGTGGCGCACGGCGTCGCAGCGGTCGTGGCGATAGCGGCTCAGGTGTGGGTGGACCGACGAATCGACGTGCTCGGCACGGCTGTCGCAGCCGGGCTCGGCGCACTCGTCGTGGTGTGGCTCAGCGTCGCCTGGCTGGTGTAGGGCTCGCCCCCCGAGACGCCCGTTCTCGTCGACTCGCGCGCGGGTTTGTCGCGACTCGCGCGCCAATTTGTAGCGAGTCGCGCGTCGGTGCGTGGCGACTCGCGGGCCGGGATCAGGCAGGGCGCAGGGCGACGAGCTCGGGGCCGCGTTGCTCCACCAGCACGTCGCCCAGCACCGCCGGCACGACCGGAACGTCGGCGGAACCGCGGTCCACGCGACGCTTCTCGACGACCTCCCCGCTCCGCCCGTCGACGATCGCCAACCCGTCCGCAACCGGCACGAGAAGGGCACCGGCATAGGAGACAGCGGGGCCGAGGGTGTTGGGCAGCGTCCAGCGCGGCGTGAGGTCGACTCTGTCGAGCGCCACCGTGTGCGAGCCCGTCCACCAGTAGGTTCGGTCGCCATCCCTGGTGACGGTGGCGACACCACCGGGCGGTCGCCGATCCAGATCCGGGGCGGGCACGTCCAGGACGACCGACTCGATCGTCGCGCCCTGCCCGTCCCGCAGTTCCAGCCGCGGCGGGTCGGGGAGCGCGACCGCGACCCGGTCCTCGGAGACGGCCACCAGCGTGGCGTCGGCGACGGAGAGCTGCACGGAGAACTGCTCCTGCGGCTTGTCCGCCTCCGCGCCGTCCGGGTCGACCACCGTGAGCCGCTCCGTCCGCTCGCCGGGGCAGTTCTGCAGCACCGCGAGGCGGCCGCCGGTCGCCGCGAAGCCGGTGGACCGGCAGGTCGGGCGCGGCTGCCGACCGACCTGGCGCGGCGTCGGGACGTCGCCGTACTCGACGGTCTCCACGAGGTCCGAGCGGAACACCTCGAGGTAGTTCGAGCCGGTCGCGGTGACCAGCGACCCGGTCTCCAGCAGGCGGGTGCCCGGCCGGACGTCCGGGTTGCGGGCCCGGTCACGGGCACCCGTGTCGGGGCGCAGCGAGACGAGTTCGCTGCACCAGTCGTCGTTGCGGTAGAGCGCAAGTGCCCGGCCGAGGCCCCTGTCGACGTCCGGGAAGCCGGAACCCACGGTGCAGAGCGGGAGGTCGCGGGCGTAGCTCCACCGCACCTCGCCGGTCGCGACATCGCGTCCGGCCACGGTCCCGTCCTCGCCGGTGACGACAACCGGACCGGCGACGACAGGGGTCTTCGTGGCGCCACTCGGTGCTCGCCAGGCCTCGACGAAGGCCGCAGGGACATCGGACACCGGCGGCGGAAGCGGGACGGGCGTGGCCGCGGGCGCCGAGGCGGTGTCCGCGACCCGGGACGTCACCCACAGCACCGTGACGGCAACGGCCAGGACCACCACGATCCCGACCGTCGCCACCACGTCGGAGCGCCGGCGCCGCTCGGGTGGCGGCAACGGCCCGAGCCGCGGCACTAGCTGGCGGCGACGTCCGGGGCCGGGGCGTCGGCCGCCGGCTCGCCCGAGGATCGACGGTTGCGGGTGCCACCGCGGCGGCGACGGCGGCGCGGCTTCGCGTCGTCGTCGGGACCGTCCCCCTCGGGACCGGCAGTCGGGGCGGCGGCTGAGGGAGCGTTCGCGGTGACGCCGGTCAGCGGCGCGTCGACGGGTGCGCCGTCCGGACCGAGCGTCACACCCCCACGGCTGCGGGTACGGGCGCGCCGTGGCCGCGGCGCGGGGTCGGCGACCTCACCTGATCGACCGCCGCGCGTGCCACGGTCCCGGCGCCGACGGCCCCCCTGGTCGCCCTCGCTGTCGACGTACTCGGCGGCGAGGCCGGCACGCGTGCGCTTGGCGATCGGCAGCCGCCCGGTGGCGCTCTCGGGGATGTCGAGGTCGGTGTGCAGGTGAGGCGAGGTGGAGTACGTCTCAGGAGCCTCGGCCATGTCGAGCCCGAGGTCGTCGCTGACCGTCTTCCACTTGTGGAGCTCGTCCCAGTCGACGAGCGTCACCGCGACCCCCGTCTTGCCCGCTCGACCGGTGCGGCCGATGCGGTGGACGTAGGTCTTCGCGTCTTCGGGGCACTGGTAGTTCACGACGTGCGTGACGTCGGTGACGTCGATGCCGCGCGCGGCGACGTCCGTCGCCACCAGCACGTCCACCTTGCCGGACCGGAACGCGCGCAGCGCCTGCTCACGGGCGCCCTGGCCCAGGTCGCCGTGCACGGCCGCCGCGGCGAACCCGCGCTCGGCGAGGTCGTCGGCGACTCGCTGCACGGTGCGCTTGGTGCGCGCGAAAATCATGGTCAGGCCCCGGTCCTTCGCCTGCAGCACGCGAGTCAGCAGCTCGACCTTGTCCATCGCATGCGCGCGATAGACCAGCTGCCGCGTGCGCTCATGGATCGAACCCTGGTCCGTCTCTTCGGCACGGATGTGCGTCGGGCGCGTCAGGAAGGTGCGGGACAGCTGGATGATCGGACCGGGCATGGTGGCCGAGAAGAGCATCGTCTGCCGAGGCTCGGGGAGCATGCGCAGGATGCGCTCGACGTCGGGCAGGAAGCCCAGGTCCAGCATCTCGTCGGCCTCGTCGAGGACAAGGGCGTTGACGCGCCCGAGGACGAGGTGGCGCTGCTCCGCGAGGTCCAGCAGGCGGCCGGGGGTGCCGACGACCACGTCCACGCCCCGGCGGAGCGCCGCCAGCTGCGGCTCGTAGGCGCGCCCGCCATAGATCGCGGTGACGCGGACACCCAGCTTTGCGCCGGCGTCTGCCAGATCCTTCGCGACCTGTACGCACAGCTCGCGGGTGGGCACCACGACGAGGGCCTGGGGGACGTCCTTCGTGCGGTCCGCGGCCTCGCCGTCCGCCGTCGCAGCGGGCTGCTCGGCCGGCGGGGTGAGGCGCTGGAGCAGCGGGACGCCGAAACCGAGCGTCTTGCCCATGCCCGTGCGGGCTTGGCCGATGACGTCCTCGCCGGCCAGGGCGAGCGGCAGCGTCAGCTCCTGGATCGCGAAGGTGCGCTCGATGCCGGCCTCGGCGAGCGCGGCCACGATCTCGGGGCGGACGCCGAGCTCCGCGAAGGTGGGGGAGTCCGGCCGGACCGGGGCGCCGGCCTGCAGGGGATGCGCGTCTTCGGCGCCGTCCGGGATGGTGCTGGGTGATGTATCGGGGGTGCTGTCGGTATCGACGGACAGGATGATCGCCTCTCTCCGCGCACAGGAGCCGGTCCGGCTCATCGACCGCGGGCGACATTCGGCACAGCGGGAGAGCCGACGAGGCGCTGCACGCACCAGGTCACAGGGGAGCCGCCGGCGTCCTGCCGGGGCCCCTCGGGCAGGCGCACACCCGTTCGGGCCGTGCGCCTCTTCCACGATAGCCCCTCGGTGGCGTCGAGGTGCGCGGACGTCGGTGATGTCTCACCGCTTCGACCCCCGTGTCGACGTCACGGCGGCACGATCGGCCGTCGCGCAGCGGGCCCCCGGCGTGTCGAACAACTACCCTCGCCGCATGACGACCGCTGCGCCGCCCCCGTCGCCTCCTCCGGTCGCCGGGGAGGCCGAGCCGGCTCTGGGCCATCCGGGCCGCGCCACGGTGGACCTGCTCGGCGTGCTCGCGTACGGCGAGCTGTCCGCGTTCGACCGCCTCGCCGAAGACGCTCGCCGCGCGCCGACCCTGCCCGGCCGAGCTGCGCTCTCGTCGATGGCCGCAGCCGAGATCGGACACTTCCGGCTGCTCGAAGACCACCTGCGAGGTCGCGGGGTGGCGGTGGAGGAGGCGATGGCACCCTTCGTCGCCCCGCTCGACTCCTACCACGCGTCGACGCGTCCGCGGAGCTGGTTGGAGTCGCTGGTCAAGGCCTACGTGGGGGACGGACTGGCCGCCGACTTCTACCGAGAGGTCGCCGCGTGGCTGTCCGGTACCACGGGAGCGCTGGTGCAGCAGGTCCTGGCCGACACGGGGCACAGCGCATTCGCCGAGCGTGAGGTCCGCGCGGCGTGTGCGGCGAGCCGGCAGGTCCGCGATCGGCTCGCCCTGTGGGGGCGCCGACTGCTCGGCGAGGCGGTGACGCAGGCCCAGCGGATCGTCGCCGAGCGTGACGAGCTGGCCGAGTTCATCGTGACCGGCTCCGGCGACCTCGCCGGGATCGCCGCGCTGCTCAAGCGACTCCAGTCCAACCACGGCAAGCGGATGGCCCGGCTGGGCCTCAGCTAGCCTGGGCCGTGGCTTCGCGACGGAGCCGTGGACGTGTGACCAGGAGGTCAACCGGTGGAGGTCAAGATCGGCATCGTGGAGAGCCCGAGGGAGCTCGTGGTGTCCAGCGACCAGACGCCGGATGAGGTCCAGAAGCTCGTCGACGCGTCGCTCAGCGACGGTGGCGGTCTCCTGAAGCTGGTCGACGACAAGGGCAGGCGCTTTCTCGTACGGGCCGACCAGATCGCGTACGTCGAGATCGCGCCGGCCGAGCGGCGCGTCGGGTTCGGCCTCGCGTCGACGTGACCTGGGAGGTTGATCAGGGGCCGGCCGCGACGGGGACGTCCACCGGCCGGTCGTGCACCATCGGGAACCCGGCGAGACCGCGCCACGCGAGGCTGGACATGAGCGCGACGGCCTCGTCGCGCGACACGTCGCCGTCCGAGTCCAACCAGTACTGGGCGGCCACCTGGCTCAGCCCGACCAGCCCGACGGCCAGCAGGCGGGCGCGGGAACCGTCGAGGCCGGCATCCGCGGTGACGGCCGCCGCGACGGCGTCCACGCAGCGCGCCAGGGCGCCGTCCACCACGGCCGTCGCCTCGGGCTCGCCGCGCAGGTCCGACTCGAACACGATCCGGTAGGCCTGCCCGTCGCGGGTGACGAAGTCGAAGTAGGCCGACACCGCCGCGGCCACCCGCTCCCGGTTGTCCGCGGTGCTGCCGATCGCGTCGCGGACCCGGTCCACCAGGTCGTCCGCGCAGGTCGTAAGCAGGGCCCGGTACAGCTCGAGCTTGCCGGGAAAGTGCTGGTAGAGCACGGGCTTGCTGACCCCGGCACGCTCGGCGATGTCGTCCATGGCGGCGGCGTGGTAGCCCTGAGCGGCGAACACGTCGCGAGCGGCGACGAGGAGCTGGGCACGCCGGGCGCTGCGGGACAGGCGTACTCCGCGGGCCGGTGCCTCGGTCATCGTCGCTCGCTCCCGTCCGTCGGCTGCGTCGCCACCGCCCGAGGCGGCGGGCACTCACCTTACCGAGGCCCGTTGCCGTCCCCGTCCGCCTCGTGGAGACCTGTGCGGAAACCTGGGGACAACCCTCGCCCGGCGCACGCAGGAGGACGCGACCCAGGAGTGCGTCGCTTCGAGCGGCGGTGAACGGGACATCAGCGGGGCCCGCACCCCGCTGATGTCCCGTTCGTCGCGATCTTGCACCGGAGCACGAGAGCGGTGACGGAGGACGCGTCACGCGACGTAGCCGTCCGGGCCGCTCATCGGCGATGCTCGGAGGATGTCCGTCGCCGTCCGGCTGCGTCCGCAGCGCCCGTCCGAGCCAGGGCCGGGAGAGCCCGGCATCCCTCTGGCCGACCCGGCCACGCTCGGAGCCTTCGACCTGCACCGCCGTCCCTGGCCGGGTCGCGAGGTCACGTCGGGCGGGGTCACCCTCCACGTCCGCGAGACGCCGGGCCCCGACGGTACGCCGGCGGTCTACGTGCACGGCCTCGGTGGCTCGTCGATGAACTGGACCGACCTCGCCGGGCTGCTCGCCCCGCGCGCCGGCGGCACCGCGATCGACCTTCCCGGGTTCGGCCGCTCGCGGCCCTCCACCTCGTTCGACTTCAGCCCTGACGCGCACGCCGACGCGCTGCTCTGCTTCCTCGCCGGCGGCAATCGCCCCGTGCACCTGCTGGGCAACTCGCTGGGCGGCGCGATCGCGCTCAACGTCGCCGCGCGACGGCCCGAGCTGGTGCGCACGCTGACCCTCGTCTCGCCCGCGATGCCCGATCTCCGTCCCGACCCGCGCCGCGTGTCCGACGTCCGGCTCGCGCTGGCGCTCATCCCGGGACGGATCGGGGCGCGGGCCCGGGCCGGGCTCGCCGCCATGGCCCCGCGCACCCGCGCCGAGCAGGTGGTGCGGGTGTGCTTCGGCGATCCGTCGCGGGTGCCCGAGCACCGGCTCGCCGAGGCCGCCGAGGAGATCGTCGTCCGCAACGGACTCGCGTGGGCCCGGGAGGCCGGTGAGCGGAGCGCCAAGGCGATGGTGACGAGCTGGTGGTGGGGCGCGTCGGCATGGGCGACGGCGGGGCGGGTCCAGGCGCCGACAATCGTCGTCTGGGGCGACCGCGACCGGCTGGTCTCGCCGCGCCTGGCCGTGCGCACCGTCGCGGCGATTCCGCGGGCCCGGTTGCTCATGCTCGAGGGCATCGGACACGTCGCGCAGATCGAAGCGCCCGACACGGTGGCGCGGGCCGTCGCCGCGCTGTGGGACGGGGAGACTTCACCGGGGCCGCCAACCTGACACGGCGCCGCGTCGTTCCCCGGCTTCGTCTTCCCGGAGGCGCGGAATACTGGGCCACCGCCAGACGTTGCACTTAGGAGAGCAGAATCCGACTGAGGAGTCTCCATGGCGCTACCGCCGCTCGTCGAGCCGGCCGCCGAGCTGTCCAAGGACGAGGTGGAGCGCTACAGCCGCCACCTGATCATTCCCGACGTCGGGATGGCCGGGCAGAAGCGCCTCAAGAACGCGAAGGTGCTCGTCGTCGGCGCTGGCGGGCTCGGCAGCCCCGCGCTCCTGTACCTGGCCGCGGCCGGAGTGGGCACGCTGGGCGTCGTGGAGTTCGACGTCGTCGACTCGTCCAACCTGCAGCGTCAGATCATCCACGGGCAATCCGACGTCGGCCGGTCCAAGGCCGAGTCCGCCCGCGACGCGATCCGGGAGACGAACCCGTTCGTCGAGGTGCGGCTGCACGAGACGCGCCTGGACTCGTCGAACGTGCTCGACATCTTCCGCGACTACGACCTGATCCTCGACGGCACGGACAACTTCGCGACCCGCTACCTCGTGAACGACGCCGCGGTGCTGCTCGGCAAGCCCTACGTCTGGGGGTCGATCTTCCGCTTCGAGGGTCAGGCCTCGGTGTTCTGGGAGGACGCGCCGAACGGGCAGGGCTTGAACTACCGCGACCTCTACCCCGAGCCGCCGCCGCCCGGCATGGTCCCGTCCTGCGCCGAGGGGGGCGTGCTCGGCGTGCTGTGCGCGTCGATCGGCTCGATCATGGTCAACGAGGCGATCAAGCTGATCACGGGGATCGGGGAGCCCCTGCTGGGACGCCTCATGGTGTACGACGCCCTGGAGATGACCTACCGGACCGTCCGGATCCGCAAGGACCCGAACACGTCGAAGATCACCGAGCTGATCGACTACGACGCGTTCTGCGGCGTCGTCTCCGACGAGGCGCAGGGCGCCGCGGCCGGTCACACGATCACGGCGACCGAGCTCAAGGAGATGATGGACGCGGGCAAGGACTTCGCGCTCATCGATGTCCGCGAGCCCAACGAGTACGAGATCGTCAGCATCCCCGGCGCCACGCTCATCCCCAAGGGCCGGATCCTGTCCGGTGAGGCGCTGGCCGAGATCCCGCAGGACAAGCCGGTGGTCCTGCACTGCAAGTCCGGCGTGCGGTCCGCGGAGGCGCTGGCGGCCCTGCACAAGGCCGGCCTGCGCGACGCCGTGCACGTCGGTGGCGGCGTGCTCGCCTGGGCGCGGCAGGTCGATCCCTCGCTGCCGACCTACTGATTTTCCCCTGATGGGCCGCCCGGTCGAACCGATCGGGCGGCCCATCCGTGTCTAGGGCGCACAACGGGAGAGCCGCTCGACGGACGTCGCACCCCGTGCCCCGTTCCGCTCGCGCGGCGAGGGGGATCAGGGATGGAATGGATGACGACGAACGCCGCTGCGCGCTGCCCGGCTGCGACACCGTGCTCGAGCCCGCGCCGGGGCGTCCGCAGCGCCTCTACTGCACAGCCGCGCACCGCGCCGCTGCCCGCCAGGCGCGCCGCGCGGCGGGACAGGCCGCGCCGTCGGCCGGCGAGAGGGCGGCCGCGCACCTGCCGTGGCTGGCTCCGCCCGTGCGAATCGAGGCGCCGCGCCAGCACAGGGGGGTCGGACGCCGCGAGGCAAGGCGGATGCGTCGCTGTCGCATGGGGCCGGGCGGCCGGCACACCCTGGCGGTCCTCGGCGTCGCCGGCGTCCTGGCCGGTGGGTACGCGCTCGCGTCGATCCAGGTCGAGGTCGACCCGACGGCACGCCAACGGCGGCCACGCCCGTCTCGGCCCCGCCGGTCCCCGCGATGGGCGACGGCGGTGCGTCGACGGAGACCTGGGCGCAGCGGGCCTCGGTCGCGCTCGTCTCGGTGAACGGTCAGCTCGACACGCTCGCTCACGCGGAGCAGGAGTGGACGCGGCTGCCCGAGAGCGCACGCGCGCGCCGTCCCAACGCGCCGCTCGCTGCGCTGGCGGAACGCCGGGCGATCCTGCAGCGTCGGCAGGCCACCCTGCAATCCCAGCGCGATCTGGCGGTGTCCGAGCAGCACCTCGCGACGCTCCAGACAGCACTGGTCGACGTGCCCCCCGCGCCGCACCGCAACGCCGAGCAGGCCGCCGCGATCGCGGCCCTGGGCAAGCAGCGTGACCTGCGCATCCGTCAGCGCGACGCCCAGCGCACCGAGGTGGAGAGCCTCGAGCAGGGGGTCGCCGCGGCCGCAGCGGCACCGCTTCCGGACGACAACGCGAGTACCGAGCGTGTCACCAACGACGTCCTCGCCGCGGCGCGGGAGGACGACGACATTCCGGACGAGCCGGACGAGGGCGACATGCGGCTGCTCCAGATCGTTCCCGGCCGTGAGGAGGACGACGTCCGCCCGCGCCAGGAGACGGAGACGAGCGGCCCGCCGGACCCCCGGGGCTCGCGCCACGGAGGCGAAGGGCAGGACGCGGCAGAGGACACGTCGAACAGTGGTCGGGCGGGGAACGCACACGCCCGCGTGCCGGACGGCCCGGACGACGAGGCGATCGGGAAGCCGGACGCCGAGCAGTCGGACGCCGAGCAGCCCGAAAAGCACGACGAGGACATTCGGATCGAGAAGGAACAGAAGAGCAAGCAGAACAACGAGAAGCGGGGCGACAAGCAGGGCGAGGAGAAGCGGCGCGGCGACGACGACGAGCTCGAGCGGGCGACGACCGGATTGGCGAATGCGGGGCGCGTCGTGATCCAGCTCGTGCCCGGCGGACGGGACGCCGCGTCGGACGTGGACGTCTCGGGGTCAACCGATGCGAGCGACCGCCGCCCGGACAGGACGCCGACGGCACGGTTCGCCACCACAGCGGCCTTCACGGACACGTCGGAGGAGGAGTCGGACGAGACGTCGTCGGAGAAGAAGGCCGAGCAGAAGAAGAAGTCCGACAAGAAGACCAAGAAGAAGGCCGAAGGCCGAGAAGAAGAAGTCCGAGAAGAAGAAGTCCGAGAAGAAGAAGTCCGAGAAGAAGAAGGCTGCCAGTACGTCGTCGGAGAAGAAGGTGTCGTCGGAGAGTTCGTCGTCGGAAGACTCGACCACTGAGTCGGACGACGAGCACGGTGGCAGGTCCGAGGAGAGGTCCGAGGAGAGAGCCGAGAAGAAGGCCGACAAGCGGTCCGACGACAACTCCGACGAGGACTCCGACGACAAGTCCGACGAGGAGTCTTCGGACGGCGACACGTCGGACGACTGAGGGCGCCGCGCGCTCCGGTACCGTCCGAGCCTGTGGCCATGCCATCCGCCGCGGGAGTCGGCTCGCCGAGCGTGCTGCCGCCGCACGTACGGACCGCCTTCGGGGTGGCCGACGTGCAGCCGCGGCCGGTGCTCTGGGCGGGCCGCCGGGCGTGGCACTGCGGGGACGTCCTGATCCGCCCGGTCGCCGACAACGCTCTCGCCGCATGGTCGTCCGGGGTCCTCGAGAACCTGCGCGTCGAGGGGATGCGGCTGGCGCATCCCGTGCGGTCGTCCGACGGGCGTTGGGTGGTCGCCGGGTGGGCGGCCTGCCGCTTCGTGCCGGGGACGTTGCAGCCGCGTTACGACGCGATGGTCGAGGCGTCGCTGCGGTTGCACGAGGCAACCGCCGACCTACCCCGGCCGCGCGTGCTCGACGACCGGGACGACCTGCCGACCCGCGCCGCGGCGGTCGCGTGGGGCGAACGGACGCCCGAGCTGGACCCGCGCGCGGGCGGGGTGACGTTCGACGAGCTCGCGGGTCGGCGCACGCCGGTCGACCTGCCGCCGCAGGTCGTGCACCCCGAGCTGTTCGGCGCGGTGCTGTTCGACGCGCAGGGCGTGCCCGCGTTGATCGACCTGGTACCGGCATGGCGCCCGAAGGAGTGGCCGGCCGCGGTGATCGCCGTCGACGCCGTCGCCTGGGGTGGCGCCACCGAGGCCCTGCTGGCGCGCTGGGCGCACCTGGCGGCGTGGCCGCAGATGCTGCTGCGCGCCGTGCTCTACCGGCTCGCCCTGCACGCGCACCATCCCGACGCGTCGGCCCGCACCCTGGCGGGGTTGGAACGCGCTGCTGACCTGGTCAGCGCCCGCCTGTGAGCCGCCGTCGCGCCGGGTCGTGAGGACCTGAGCGACGACCTGACCGACGCTCGTTGCGACGACGGTGCCGCAGGCCTTTTCCGGAGCGTCACACGAGGGCACAAAACGGTAACTGGTGGTGATCTACGGTCGGGTTGATCGGCCCGTTCCCGACTCCGGAAGGCCTCCCCGTGATCGCGACCGCAGGTTCTCGAGCGACCGGTATGGCGCGTCGCCTGCGCGCCGGTCACTGGATCGAAGAGTGGGACCCCGAGGACGACGGCTTCTGGCAGCGCGCGGGCCGCAGGGTCGCCCACCGCAACCTGCTGTTCTCCGTCGTCGCCGAGCACATCGGGTTCTCGGTGTGGACGCTCTGGTCGGTGATGGTCCTGTTCATGGGGCCCGAGTACGGCATCGACGCGGCCGGGAAGTTCTTCCTCGTGGCGGTGCCGACGCTGGTGGGGGCCGTGCTGCGGCTGCCCTACACGTTCGCGGTGGCGATGTTCGGCGGTCGCAACTGGACGATCGTCAGCGCCGCGCTGCTGCTGGTCCCGACGATCCTGGCCGCGATCGTCATGCACCCGGAAACGTCGTACACGACCTTCGTCGTCGTCGCGTGCGTCGCGGGCCTGGGCGGGGGCAACTTCGCGTCCTCGATGACCAACATCAACACCTTCTTCCCGGAACGCCACAAGGGGTGGGCACTGGGGTTGAACGCGGGCGGCGGCAACATCGGCGTGCCGGTGATCCAGCTCGTCGCGCTCCTCATCATCGCGACCGCGGGCGCCGGCAGCCCGCGACTGGTGCTCGCCGTCTACATTCCGCTGATCGTCGTCGCCGCGGTGCTCGCCGCCGTGTACATGGACAACATCACGTCGGTCCGCAACGACACCGGGGCGTTCGCCGAGTCCGTCCGCGAGAACCACACGTGGGTCATGGCGTTCCTCTACATCGGGACGTTCGGCTCGTTCATCGGCTACAGCTTCGCGTTCGGGCTGGTGCTGCAGAATCAGTTCGACCGGACGCCGCTGCAGGCGGCGTCGATCACGTTCATCGGTCCGCTGCTCGGGTCGCTGATCCGCCCGCTCGGCGGCAAGCTGGCCGACCGCTTCGGCGGAGCCCGCGTGACCTTCCTCAACTTCATCGGGATGGTCATGGCGTCCGGCGTCATCCTCGCGGGGTCGGCATCGCGATCGCTCACGGTCTACGTGGCCGGCTTCGTGCTGCTCTTCGTGCTGACCGGGATCGGCAACGGGTCGACGTACAAGATGATCCCGGCGATCTTCCGAGGCAAGGCCCTCGCGGCGATCGCGAACGGCGGAGATCGGACCGCGCAGCTGATGCGGGCGCGGCGCTTGTCCGGCGCGGCGATCGGCATCATCGGCGCCGTCGGCGCGCTCGGCGGCCTGTTCATCAACCTGGCCTTCCGGCAGTCGTTCCTCACCGCGAAGACGGGCGACCCGGCGTTCTGGGCGTTCATCGCGTTCTACCTGGCGTGCGTCGTCGTCACGTACCTGGTCTACCTGCGGCCGCCCCCGGACCGGGCCCACCCACGAGCTGCGTATGCCCGTGTCTGAGATGACGACCGCTCCCGCAGCCGCCCCGGCGCCCGTGCCCAGGCTGGCCGGCTTCACCGTCGGCGTGACGGCGGCGCGCCGGGCCGAGGAGCTGGGCACGATGCTCGAGCGGCGGGGCGCCGTCGTGCTGCACGGCCCGGCCATCCGCATCGTCCCCCTCGCCGACGACGCCGAGCTGCTCGCCGCCAGCAGGGCGCTGGTCGCGCGGCCGCCGCACATCACGGTGGCGACCACCGGCATCGGCTTCCGCGGGTGGGTCGAGGCAGCCGATGGCTGGGGTCTCGGCGGTCAGCTGTTGGAGGCGCTCGGCGCGGGCACGCTGATCGCGCGCGGCCCGAAGGCGCGAGGGGCGATCCGCGCGTCGGGGCTGTGCGAGGCGTGGTCGCCGCGGTCGGAGTCGTCGGCGGAGGTGCTCGACCATCTCCTGGCCCAGGGCGTCGAGGGCCGGCGGATCGCGGTCCAGCTGCACGGTGAGCCGCTGCCGGACGTCGTCGAGGCGCTGGCGCTGGCCGGCGCGGAGGTCGTCGAAGTCCCCGTCTACCGGTGGGAGCCGCCGGTCGACCTGGCGCCGCTGGACCGGCTGACCGACGCCGTGCTCGCCGGCGTCGTCGATGTCATGACGTTCACCAGCGCACCCGCTGCGGCCGGCCTGCTGCGCCGGGCCGGTGAACGCGGAGTCCGCGAGGGCCTGCTGCGCCGCTTGCGCGGTCCGGTCCTGGCGGTGTGCGTCGGTCCGGTGACGGCAGCGCCACTCGAGGACCTCGACGTGCCGACCGTGCAGCCGCAGCGCTCCCGCCTCGGCGCCATGGTCCGGCGGTTGGAGGGGGAGATGCCGGCGCGGTCGCGGAGCCTGCCCGTCGCCGGGCACTGGGTGGTGTTGCGCGGGCATGCTGTGGTGGTGGACGGCGCGCTGCGGGAGCTCCCCCCGAACGGGATGTCGTTGCTGCGGGCGCTGGCCCGACGACCGGGGCGGATCGTGTCGCGCGCCGAGCTGCTCGCCGCGCTGCCCGGGCGCGGCGTGGACGAACACGCCGTCGAGACGGCGATGGCGTGCCTGCGCGCGGCGCTGGGCTACCCGAAGCTGGTGCAGACCGTGATGAAGCGTGGTTACCGGCTGGCGCTGGACCCGGCGGCGGGACCGGTGCCCCTCGGCGGCCACTGCCTGCACGGAGACGTCCTGTGAGCGCTGGTCCCGCCCTGGTGCTCGTCGCGCACGGCAGCCGGGACGAGGCGGCGCATGCGTGCGTCGGCGACGTGGCCGACGCCGTGCGCGCCACCCTGCCCGGCGCGGCGGTGCGGGTGGGCTACGTCGACGTCCGGGCACCGACGGTGGCGGACACGGTCGCCGGACTGGACTCCGCTGTGGTGGTGCCGGCCTTCCTGGCCTCCGGCTATCACGTGCGGATTGATCTTCCGGCCCAGCTCGCCGCGGCCGGGGCCGCCGTGCAGCGGTTCCCGGTCTCGCCGGCGCTGGGGCCCGACCCGCTGCTGGTCCGCGCCGCGCGTGCTCGGCTGGTGGAAGCCGGCTGGCGGCACGGCGACGTCGTGGTGCTGGCGGCGGCCGGCTCGTCGGACGCCGCGGCGCTCGCGGAGGTGCGCGTGGCCGGACGCCTGCTCGGGGCGGAGGTGGGCCGGCGCGTGCAGATCGGCTACGCGGCAACCGCGTCCCCACGCGTGGACAGCCTGGTGGCCGGGCTGCGGGCCGCCGGCGCGGCGCGCATCGCCGTCGCATCGTGGCTGCTCGCGCCGGGGCTGTTCCACACGCGCCTGGCCGACGCGGGCGCCGACGTCGTCGCCGCCCCACTCGGCGCCCACCCGGACGTCGTCGCCGCCGTCGTCGCCCGCTACCGCGCGAGCCGGCAGGAACTGGCACGCGAGTCGGCCTGATCTACCGCGCGAGTCGCTACAAATGGGCGCGCGAGTCGCTACAAACTGGCGCGCGAGTCGCTACGGCCGGACGCGCGAACCACCCGACTCACGCGGGCAACAGCGGCGACTGGCGGTGATCAGCGGCGGGGGCGAAGGGCGGGGGGAACGCGGCCGTCGGTGGCGAGGATGCCCTCGACCCGCAGGCGGGCGGCCTGCTCGGCGGCGATGTGCGGCGCGAACGTGCCGTCGGCCCGCACCACCCGGTGCCAGGGCAGGTCGTGGCCGTCTTCGGCGAGCACGCGGCCCACCAGCCGGGCCGAGCGCAGCCCGGCCTCCTCCGCCACCTGGCCGTAGCTGCGCACCTGTCCCGACGGGATCGCCCGCACCACTGCACGCACCCGCTCGACGTCCGCTTCGTCCACCCCGCGATCCTGTCGGGCTGGCGTGATCGAATCCCCCGGTGCCCCCCTTCGACCACTCTGACGACCCGGCCCACCGCACGCCGCGGCTGGTTCGGCCGGCTGCAGCGCAGGGCCGCGATCTCGTCTGGGACGCCGAAGCCCGGCGCGTGCTCGCCCACGCCACGGGTCCGCTTCGCGTCATCGGAGGCCCCGGCACCGGCAAGACGACCCTCCTGCTGGCCGCCGCCGCCGCGCGGATCAGGGCCGGGGTCGACCCGGCGCGGATCCTCCTGCTCGTCGGCAGCCGCCGTGCGGCGGGCGAGCTGCGACAGCGGCTGACGGCGCTCGTGCACACCGACACCGCCGGCGAGGCCGTGTGCACCACACGCGAGACCCTCGTCCGCACCATCCACTCGTACGCGTTCGGCGTCCTGCGCCTGCACGCTGCGCTCCACGGCGACCCACCCCCTCGCCTGCTCGCCGGCGCCGAGCAGGACGCCGTGGTCCGCGACCTGCTGGCCGGCGAGCTCCACGGCTGGCCGGACGGCACGGTGCCCGGTTCGGGCTGGCCGAAACGCGTGCTTCCGGCGACCGGCCTGCCCGGGTTTGCCGCCGAGCTCCGGGAGCTGCTGCTGCGGGCCGCCGAGCGCGGCCTGGGCCCGGAGGAGCTGCAGAAGCTCGGCGAGCAGCAGGACGTGCCCGAGTGGGCGGCCGCCGGGCGCTTCTTCCGCACGTACGAGCAGGTCGTGCTCCTGCGCGGCGCGGCGGGCCGAGGAGCGCCCCAGGCCACGGCACCGGCGCTGGACGCCGCCGAGCTCGTCGGTGCCGCGCTCGATGCCCTGGCCAGCGACCCCGAGCTGCTCACCGCCGAGCGGGCGCGGGTGCAGCACCTTGTCGTCGACGACGCGCAGGACCTGGACCCGCAGCAGATGGAGCTGGTACGCGTCCTCGGCGACACCGCAAGGACGGCGTTGCTGGCGGGCGACCCGGACCAGTCCGTGCTCGGCTTCCGCGGCGCCGACCCAGACGGCCTGGACGCGCTCGAGGCGCCGACGGCCGTGCTCCGGGTCGACCACCGGGCCGTCGCCGCGATCCGCGACGCCGGGGCGCGGGTCGCCGCCAGCCTGCCGGGGTCCGGCCCGGGAAGGGAGCGCCGTGGACCTGCGCCGGACAACGACGCTGATGCCGCGGATCGCGTTCAGGTCCGCGTGTTCCTGTCGACGGCTCAGGAAGCCGGGTGGATCGCGGACCGGCTGCGGCGGGCCCACCTGCAGGACGGCGTGCCGTGGGCACAGATGGCCGTGCTGTCCCGCTCCGCCCGCCGCACCGTGCCGGCGCTGCGCCGGGCACTGCTGGCCGCCGGCGTCCCGGTCGCCGCCCCGCCGGACGAGCTGCCGCTCGCCCGCCAACCCGCCGTCGTCCCGCTGCTGATGGTCCTGCGTCTCGCGGCGCGCCCCGAGGAGATCGACGCCGACGCCGCGACGGCCCTCCTCACTTCCCCGCTGGGCGCGGCGGACCCGATGCGCTTGCGCCGGCTGCGCCGCGGGCTACTGCACCTGCATGCTGCCGGGCGACCGGGGCCCGTGCCGCACGAGCCGCAGCCGACCGCTCCGCCGATCAACGCGAGCGACGAGGAACGCGTCGGGAGTGACCCGCTGCTGGTGGCGGCCCTGCGCGCGGCAGTCGAGGGCCGGCCGGACCCGCTCGTCGCGCTCCCACCGCTCGACACGGCGCCGCTGCGCCGGGTCGGCGGCCTGCTCGCGCTGGCCGGCGAGGCGATCCGCGCGGGGGAGAGTGCAGAGGAGACGCTGTGGCGCGTCTGGCGTGGAACGTCGCTGGCCGCGCGCTGGGGCGAGGCGAGCGCGCTCGGCGGGCCGGTCGGCGCGGCGGCGGACCGCGACCTGGATGCCGTCCTCGCCCTCTTCGATGCGGCCGCCCGACACGCGGACCGCCTTCCGGGCGCCGACGTCTCCGCGTTCGTCGAGTACCTCGCCGACCAGCAGCTCCCCGGCGACACCCTCGCGCCACAGGCACCCGAGGCCGACGCCGTCGCGCTGCTCACCGCGCATGCCGCCCGCGGGCGCGAGTGGCGGGTCGTGGCCGTGCCCGGCGTCCAGGAGGGCACCTGGCCGGACCTCCGGCTGCGCGGCACTCTCCTCGGCGTCGAGCGGCTGGTCGACGTCCTGGCCGAGGTGGCGGAGCCGTCGGCGGCCGTGTCACGCATCGCGCCGCTGCTGGCGGAGGAGCGGCGGCTGTTCTACGTCGCGTGCACCCGGGCTCGCGAGACCCTGCTGGTCAGCGCGGTGCAGGGCGACGACGAGCAGCCCTCGCGCTTCCTCGACGAGCTGGACCCGATGCCGGCGGACCGCGCGGACCGCCCGGTGCACCGCCCCGCCCGGGCCCTCGTGCTCGCCGAGCTGGTCGGGGAGCTCCGCAGCGTGGTGTGCGCTCCGGACGCGGGGGACGAGAGACGACGCCGTGCAGCCGTCCAGCTCGCGCGGTTGGCCGCGGCCGGTGTTCCGGGTACATCCCCGGACGACTGGTACGGGGTCGCGCCACTGTCGACCGATGCGCCGCTGCGCAGCACCGGCGAGGTCGCGCCCGTGTCGCCGTCGGACGTCGAGCGGATCCTCCGCTGCCCGCTGCGCTGGATGCTCGAGCGCCACGGCGGGGCCGAGGTCGGCGCCCTGTCGGCGGTCACCGGCAGCCTGGTGCACGCGCTGGTCCAGGCCAGTGCCGCCGGGGCGGGTGCCGCCGAGCTGGAGAGCGCGCTGCACGCCGCCTGGAAGCGGCTCGACCTCGGTGCGCCCTGGTTCGGCCGCCGCGAGCTGGCGCGGGTGCGCGCGATGCTGGCGGCCTTCGACGGCTGGGTGCGGGACAGCCGGGCGGACGGCCTGCGGTTGGTCGCCGTCGAGCATCCAGTGCAGCTCGACCTGCCCGACGACGGCGCCGAGGTCGGCGGCCGGCCGCCGGTGCGGCTGCGCGGTCGCGTGGACCGGTTGGAGGTCGACGCGTCCGGCCGCCCGGTCGTCGTCGACGTCAAGACCGGCCGCACCGCCGTCTCCGCCCGCGCGGCCGCCGAGCACGCGCAGCTCGCCGTGTACCAGCTCGCGGCAGCGCTCGGGGCGTTCACCGAGCTGGTCCCGGGCACCGAACCCGGTGGTGCCCGGCTGGTCTACCTCGCAGACCGGTCCGCCTCCGGCGCGCCGAAGGAGCCCGCCCAGCCACCGCTCGACGGCGCCGAGCTGGAGCGCTGGCACCGGCTGGTCCGCACCTGCGCGGACGACACCGCCGGCGCACGCTTCACCGCCCGCGCCGGCGCCGACTGTGATCGATGCGCGGTCCGCGCCAGCTGCCCGGTGATCGAGGCCGGCCGACCGGTCACCGACGGCTGAGCGCCGGTGCAGAGGGGTCACCGGTAGCGTCAGACGTCAGTCGCGCCGGCCGCTCCCGCCGGTGCGTGCGGGAGGTGCTGTGCCCAACGGACGTCGGCGTGCCCGCGCGGCAGCCGTCGGAGCAGCGCTGGCGGCCCTGCTCGCCGGGTGCGGGGGCCCGAGCGTCGAGTCCGGTAGCCCGATCCCGGGGCAGGACCCGTTCGCCGGCCTGCCCGGCACCGCGTCGCCCCTGCCGGTGGCTCCCTCGGCCTCGCTCGACGACAAGGCGCGGTCCGCTCTCCCGGTGGACCCCGGGCCGCAGTGGATGCGTCTAACCGCCGAAGACTTCGACACGTTCCGCGAGCACGCCTGGAGCCGCTACGACAGCGTCGGCGCGTTCGGCAACGGCCTGCGCCGGTCGTCGGCGGTCACGGTCTCCGACGGCCTGCTCAACGTCACTGCGCGCGGGAACGTCTCCGGCGGGATGGCCCACAAGCTGGGCCAGAAGTACGGGCGCTGGGAGTTCCGGGCCCGCAGCGACAAGGGCCGCGGCTTCGGCTCGGCGATCCTGCTGTGGCCGGACTCCGAACGGTTCCCCGAAGACGGGGAGATCGACATCATGGAGGTGCCGGCCGAGACCAGGGACCGGGCGCATTTCATCCTGCACTTCGGTGGCGCCGCGAACCGCCTGTACGGCACGCACGTGGACGAGGACTTCAGCGAGTGGCACACCTTCGCGCTCGAGTGGCTGCCCGACCGGCTCGTCTGGTACGTCGACGGGGTCGAGCGGTTCCGGGTCCTCGATCCGAACATCCTGCCCAAGACGTCCATGCACCTCGCGATCCAGCTCGACCAGGGCCCGAAGAAGGACTGGATCCCGGCGCCGGACGCGACCACCCCCGCCGCCATGTCGCTGCAGGTGGACTGGGTCCGGGTCTACGCGCCGGCCTGACGCACGTGACAACCCTGACGCACGTGACAACACTGAGGCTCGCGGAGTTGTCGGTGCAGTTCGGTAGGACCGTCGCGTGCTGACCCCGCAGGCCCTCGCCGTCGCGCTCGGCCTGCCGCGCCCGACGGACGAGCAAGCCGCGGTGATCGCCGCGCCCGCCCGCCCCGCGCTCGTCGTCGCCGGTGCCGGCGCCGGCAAGACCGAGACGATGGCCGCCCGCGTGGTCTGGTTGGTCGCCACCGGCCAGGTGCGGCCGGAGCAGGTCCTCGGGCTGACCTTCACCCGCAAGGCCGCCCAGCAGCTCGGCAGCCGCGTGCGGACCCGCCTGCGGCGGCTCGCGGGGGCGCGGCTGCTCGACGACCTCGACCCGACGGGCGCCCGGCGCGCTGCGCTGCTGGCGGGCGAGCCCACGATCGCGACCTATCACGCCTACGCCGGTCGGCTCGTCGCCGAGCACGCGCTGCGCCTGCCCGCCGAGCCGGGCTCCCGGCTGCTCGGGAGCACGGGTGCCTGGCAGCTCGCCCACCGCGTGGTCAGCACCTGGGCCGGGCAGCTCGATGTCGACCGCGTCCCCGCCACCGTCACCGCGTACGTGCTCGCGCTCGCCGGCGAGCTCGACGAGCACCTCGTGCAGCCCGCCGCCCTCCAGCGGCACGCGGCCGCGCTGGCGGAACTGCTCAGGTCGGCCCCGCCGGGTCCGCGGCAGAACGTCGAGCCGTCCCAGCGCTACCGACGGTGGATGGACGCTCAGCGGGTCCGCGGAGAGCTCGTGCCGCTCGTCGAGGAGTTCGCCGCGCGCAAGCGCGCCGAGCGGGTGCTCGACTTCGGGGACCAGCTCGCCATCGCCGCCCGGGTCGCCGCCGAACATCCCGAGGCCGGCGCGCAGGAACGCGCCTCGTACCGCGCCGTGCTGCTCGACGAGTACCAGGACACCGGCCACGCCCAACGGGTCCTGCTGCGAGCGCTGTTCGGCGCGGCGCCCGGCGCTCCGGCGGGGCGGGACGTGCCTGCCGTGACCGCCGTGGGCGACCCGCACCAGTCGATCTACGGCTGGCGCGGCGCCAGCGCCGGCAACCTCGAGCGCTTCCGCACGGACTTCCCGCGCACGGACGGTGCCCCCGCGGACGAGTACGGCCTGCTCACCAGCTTCCGGAACCCGCCGGAGGTGCTGGCGTTGGCGAACGCGGTGTCTTCGCCGCTGCGTGACGTGCCGAACGCGGTGGGGGTACGCGCGCTGACGGCCGCGTCGAGCAACGAGGGCGGCGACGTCCGCGTGGCGCTGCTGTCGGACGTCGCCGCCGAGCTCGCCTGGATGGCCGACGCGATCGCCGGAGGCTGGGCGGCAGCGCTCGAGGACGGCGCGCCGCCGCCCACCTCGGCCGTGCTGGTCCGCCGCCGGGCCGACATGGACGCCGTCGCCGCTGCGCTGCGGGCGCGCGGCCTGCCGGTGGAGGTGGTCGGGCTCGGCGGCCTGTTGGGCACCCCCGAGGTGCGCGAGCTGGTGAGTGCCCTGCGTCTGGTGGCGGACCCGCTCGCCGGGCCCGCGGCCGTGCGGCTGCTCACCGGGGCGCGCTGGCGGCTCGGCGTCGCGGACCTCGCCGCCCTCTGGGCCCGGGCCCGGGAGCTCGCCGCGCCACCGCCCCCGTCCACCGCCGCTAGTCGGGAGGCGCACGAGCTGGCGCTCGGCGCTGTGCCGGCCGAGCACGCCGAACAGGCCGGGCTCGTGGACGCGGTGGACGATCCCGGCGATCCAGAGCGGTACTCCCCGGCGGCATATGCGCGCATTCGGCGGCTGGCCGCCGAACTGGGCCGGCTGCGGGCCCGCGCATCGGTCCCGCTGACCGACCTCGTCGCGGACACCGAGCGGCTGCTGCTGCTCGACGCGGAGACCGCGGCACGGCCGGGTCCGGTGGGCCGGACCCATCTCGACGCGTTCGCGGACGTCGTCGCCGAGTTCGCCGCCGGCGCCGCGGTTTCCACCCTGCCCGCGCTGCTGGACTACCTCGACGCCGCGGAGCGCGCCGAGGACGGCTTCGCGCCGGGTGAGGTCGACGTGGCGCCCGGCCGCGTCCAGGTGCTCACCGTGCACGCCGCGAAAGGCCTGGAATGGCACATCGTGGCGGTGCCGCACCTGGTGAAAGACGTGTTCCCCGGCCGCAAGCTGAGCGGCAGCTGGCTGACCGACCCGTCCGCGCTGCCCGTCCCGCTGCGCGGCGATGCGGCGGACCTGCCCGCCCTCGACCTGCCGGCGCCGGGGAACGACCGCAAGGCGGTCGAGGCCGCCCTGACGGCGCACGACGAGGCGCTCGACGCCCGGCGTCTGGTCGAGGAGAGGCGGCTCTTCTACGTGGCGGTGACGCGCGCGGAGCACATGCTGCTGCTGTCCGGGCACCGGTGGGGACCCACAGGGGAGCGTCCACGCCAGCCCTCGCGGTTCCTCGTGGAGATGCGCGCGGCGGTCGTCGCTTCGGGAGCGGGCCGGGTGGAGCACTGGGCGGACGAGCCGGAGCCGGGCGGGAACCCGGCGACGGCCGAACCCGTCACCGCCGCGTGGCCGGTGGACCCGCTCGGGGCCCGGTCCGCCGCCGTGCACGCCGGTGCCGCGCTCGTCCGGGAGGCGCTCCGTGATCACCCGGATGCGGCTCAGGACACGATGGCCGACCCCGAAGGCTGGGCGGCCGAGGTGGACGTCCTGCTCGCCGAGCGGGCCGCAGCGCGGGAGCTACCGGCGGTGGCGCTCCCGGACCGTCTGTCCGTTACCCGGCTGGTCGAGCTCGCCACCGATCCCGCCGGTCTCGCCGCCCGGCTGCGCCGCCCCCTCCCGCTGCCGCCGAACCCGCACGCCCGCCGCGGCACCGCCTTCCACGCCTGGCTCGAGCAGCGGTTCGGCGCCGCACAGCTGCTCGACGTGGACGAGCTACCCGGAGCCGCGGACGAGGGTGCTGCGACGGACGATCTGCTGGAGGAGCTGCAGGAGGCGTTCCTCGCGTCGCGCTGGGCGCAGCGCGAGCCGGTCGAGGTGGAGGTGCCGTTCGAGACCGTGCTCGACGGCGTGGCCGTGCGCGGGCGGATGGACGCCGTGTTCGCCGACTCCGACGGCGGGTGGACGGTGGTCGACTGGAAGACGGGGTCGCTGCCCGATCCCGAGCAGCGGCCCGCGCTGACGGTGCAGCTCGCCGCCTACCGGCTGGCCTGGGCGGCGCTGGCCGGCTGCCTGCCCGAGCGGGTGCGCGCAGCGTTCCACTACGTGCGCCACGACGTCACGCTGCGCCCGGTAGACCTGCTCGACGCCGCAGGCCTGCGCGCGTTGATCGCCGCAGTTCCCCCAGCCTGATCGTTCCGATCGCGACCGAGCGAAAGCGGCGTTGGCAAGGTCTGACGTCGCCAACGCCGCTTTCGATCCCATGGCCCGGTGAAGTGACTAGTGGATCAGTGCGCGACCGCCTTCTCCGCGCCGATGCCGGTCAGGGAGCGGACCTCCATCTCGGCGACCTTCTTCGGGTCCGGCCGGTCCTTGCCCAACACCGTGCCGAGATAGCCGAGCAGGAACGACGCCGGGATCGAGATGATGCCCGGGTTGTCGAGCGGGAACCAGGAGAAGTCGACGCCCTGCAGCATCGACGGGCTGCGGCCAGTCGCCGGGTCCACCGGCTTGCCGGACACCACCGGCGAGAAGATGATCAGCACGATCGTGATCGCCAGGCCGCCGTAGATGCTGCACAGCGCGCCGGTGGTGTTGAACCGACGCCAGAACAGCGTGTACAGGATCGTCGGGAGGTTCGCCGACGCCGCGACGGCGAAGGCCAGCGCCACGAGGAACGCGATGTTCTGCCGGCTGGCCAGGATGCCGCCGGCGATGGCGACGATGCCGATCACGATCGCCGTGCGCCGGGCGATCTTGACCTCGGTGTGCTGCTCGTCCTGGACGTGGCCGTGCTTGATCACGTTGATGTAGATGTCGTGCGCGAACGACGCGGACGCGGTGATCGTCAGGCCGGCCACGACGGCGAGAATCGTCGCGAACGCGACGGCCGCGATAATGCCGAGCAGTATCGTGCCGCCGAGCTCGTAAGCCAGCAGCGGCGCGGCCGAGTTCGCCGCACCGGGCGCCTTCCGGATCGTGTCGGGCCCGACCAGGGCGCCCGCGCCGTACCCCAGCACCAGCGTGAACAGGTAGAACAGGCCGATCAGGGCGATCGCCCAGACCACCGAGCGGCGGGCTTCCTTGGCCGTCGGCACGGTGTAGAAGCGCATGAGGATGTGCGGCAGCCCGGCGGTGCCGAGCACGAGCGCGAGACCCAGCGAGATGAAGTCGATTCGGGTGATCGCGCTCTTGCCGTACTGCTTGCCCGGGTTGAGCAGGGCCTCGCCGGCGTCGCCCCCGCGCTCCACGGCCGCACCCAGCAGCGCCGAGAAGTTGAACCCGTAGAGGGCCAGCACCCACAGCGTCATGATCCCGGCGCCGGCGATCAGCAGCACGGCCTTGATGATCTGCACCCAGGTGGTGCCGCGCATGCCGCCGATGAGCACGTACGCGATCATCACGGCGCCCACGATGGCGATGACGACGGCCTGGCCGCCCGTGCTGGTGACATTGAGCAGCAGCGCGACGAGCCCGCCCGCGCCGGCCATCTGGGCCAGCAGGTAGAAGAACGACACGGCCAGCGTCGACGTCGCCGCCGCGGCCCGGACCGGGCGCTGGCGCATCCTGAACGCCAGCACGTCGCCCATCGTGTACTTGCCGGTGTTGCGCAGCAGCTCCGCGACCAGCAGCAGCGCCACCAGCCAGGCGACGAGGAAGCCGACGGAGTAGAGGAAGCCGTCGTAGCCGTTGAGCGCGATGGCCCCGGCGATGCCGAGGAATGACGCGGCCGACAGGTAGTCACCGGAGATCGCGACACCGTTCTGCGGTCCCGAGAAGCCGCCGCCCGCGGTGTAGAAGTCCGAGGCGCCGCTCGAGGCCTTCTTGCTGACCCTGATGACGATCGCGAGCGTGACCACGACGAACAGGCCGAAGATCGTGATGTTGAGCAGCGGGTTGCTCCCCGCGACTCCCTGCGCCAGGCTCACTTGCCGCCCCTCTCGAACTCGCCGCTCTCGATCTCGCCACGCAACTCAGCCGACAGCGGGTCCAACTTGCGGTCGGCGAACCGCACGTACGCGGCGGTGATCGCGAATGTCGAGACGAACTGGAGCAGGCCGAACACGAGGCCCACGTTGATGTTGCCCCACAGCTTGATCGACATGAATCCCACGGCGTAGGTGGCCATGAGGACATAGAGCAGGTACCAGCCGAGGAACAGCGCGGTCATCGGGAACACGAAGCGGCGCAGCCGGCGCCGCAGCTCCTGGAACTCGGGGCGGGCGAGCATCGCCTCCCAGTCCTGCGCCTCGGAAGGCAACGGTCGGTCGGTCGCGGTCACAAGTGCCTCCTCGCACGTAGGACGCGGGTTGCCCCCGCGAGTTCCGTGTGCCTAAGGAAAAGACGAACCGACCGGACGCGAAAGTCGTGGCGGCCACCCCGCGGTCTCGATCGATGAACGGCCGACGAACGGTTCAGAGCGCCGACGAACGGTGATTAGGAGCGGCTCCGAGTGGGCACTGGACGGCTCTCGTCGAGGTGCAGCCTCAACATCGCGGACGTCGCGCCCGACGGGGGTTCGCCGCGGAGGGAGACGGCCACCATGGTGGCGAATGCCAGCGGCACGGACCACAGCGCGGGCTGGGCGAGCAGCAAGGCGGGCACACCCGGCTCCAGGCCGGCCACCAGGCCGGCGGCCATCACCCCGGCCGAGCTGACCAGCCCGACGAGCATCCCCACCTGTGCGCCCTGCGCCGTCAGGCGTCTCCACCAGATGCCGAGCACGAGCAGCGGACAGAACGTGGACGCGGCGACCGCGAACGCCGAGGTGACGAGCGCCCCGACGTCGACCTGCGCCGCGGGCAGCGCCAGCAGCACCACGACGGTGGCGGCAGCGAGCGACGTCAGCCGGAGGCGGCGCAGCGTCGCCGGGATCAGGTCGTGCGCAACCGCACCGGAGACCGCGAGTAGCAACCCCAGCGACGTGGCGAGGAACGCGGCGAAGGCGCCGGCGGTGAGCAGCGCCGTGAACAGGTCGCCCTGCCATCCGGGGTCCACCCGAGAGGGAAGCGCGACGACGACGGTGTCGGTCGCGCCGGAGAGGTACAGCTCCGGCAGCAGCACGGCGCCCAGCAGCCCGTACACGCCGGGAAACAGGTAGAACGCGCCGAGCAGGCCCACGGTGATCGCTGCTGTGCGCCGCGCGCTGCGTCCGTCCGGGCTGGTGTGGAAACGGATGAGGATGTGCGGCAGGCCCATCGTCCCCAGCGCCGTCGCCATCAGCACCGAGCCGGTGGCGAGCAGGGCGTGTCCGTCCGAGCCGTCCGCGGTGGGGCCGGCGTCGAGGAGGGGCCGCTCCCACCTGGTGCTGCCGGGCACCTCGGCGCCGTCGACGCGCGGCACGGCGGCGCCTGCCGGGAACTCCCACCGCTCGCCTGCCGCCGCGGTGTGCTGGCCCGGAGGCAGCGTGACCGGGGGCTCGCCGTCGATCCGCACCGTGACCGGCTCGGCCAGGCTCAGCCGGGTGTCGACGGTGAAGTCGACGACGGTGTCGCGCGGGAACTGCGTGAACTCGACGGGGTTCAGGGCCTCGCCGCGCACTTGCGGGCCGACCGCGACGAGCAGCCACACCGCGGGGACGATGAACAGCACGAGCTTGAGCACGAACTGGAACGCCTGCACGTACGTGGCAGCCCGCATCCCGCCGAGCGCGAGGGTGACGCTGACCGCGGCGCCGGCCACGACGACGCCGACCCAGTACGGCGTCCCGCTGACCAGCGTCAACACGTGCCCCGCCGCTGTGAATTGGGGGACGAGGTACAGGCACCCGATCACCAGGACGATCACCGCGCACAGTCGGCGCAACGTGGCGGAGCCGAGCCGGGCCTCGGCGAAGTCGGGCACCGTGAGCGCGCCGGTGCGCCGCAGCGGGGCCGCGACGAGGGTGAGCATCAACAGGTAGCCCGCGGTGAACCCGACCGGGTACCACAGCGCCCCCACGCCGCCCTTGACCACGAGCCCGGCGACGCCGAGGAACGAGGCGGCGGACAGGTACTCGCCGGAGACGGCGGCCGCGTTGAAAGTGGGCGAGATTCGCCGGGACGCGACGAGGAAGTCCGAGGTGGTGCGCATCGCCGCCACGCCGCGGGCGCCGATGAGCAGCGTCGCGACGACGACGGGCACGACGGCGAGAGCGATCATGGCGCGCCGCCAGCAGCGGTGGCGTCGTCGGCGTTCTCGACGTTCTCCGCCCGGCGCAGCTGCCACCAGGCCAGGCCCGTGAGCACCGGCCACGGCAGCACCGCGACCGCCAGCCACGAGACGGGGATGCCGAGCAGCCGCACGTCGTCCAGCTGAGGGAACAGGTCGAGCAGGACGGGCACGCCCACGAGGAACGCGGCGACGGCGAGCAGCGCCGTGATGGCCCGGCTCAGCTGCCGGCCGCGGACCCGCTCGGCCCGCTCGAGCTCGTCGGCGGTGAGCCGGGGCGCGCGGACCGGCGGCCCGCGACGGCCGGCGAGCGCAATCCGGGTCTGCGGGCTGGTCACCGCGACGCGTCGGGGGGCGCGTCCGCTCGGCCGACCGGTCACCGGCCGTCCCGCCGGGTCGCCGGGTCGAACACGCCGCGCGTCGCGGCGTCGAGCAGCAGGTCGCGCAGCTCGCGGGCGTGCCGGCGGCTCACCGGGACGTCCCCGGCGTCGGTGTGGGCGAGCAGGCCGCCGCTGACGTCGCTGCGCAGCTCCTGCACGGCGTGCACGGCGAGCAGGTAGCTGCGGTGCACGCGGACGTAGCCCGCCCCACGCCAGTGCTCCTCAAGCCGAGAGATCGGGATGCGGACGAGGTGTCGCCCGCCGCGGGTGTGCAGGCGGACGTAGTCGCCGTGCGCCTCGGCGAAGCGCACCTCCGCGCGGCGCACGTACCGAGTGCGTCCACCCAGCTCGACGGGGACCGCGGCGAGCTCGTCAACGACCGGCGCCGCTGCCGCTCCGCTCGGGCCGACGCGATGCACCCGGCCGAGCGCCGCCGCGAGCCGCCCGGCGGAAACCGGTTTGAGCAGGTAGTCCACGGCGCCGACGCCGTACGCCGACACCGCGTGCTGCTCGAAGGCGGTGACGAAGACGACCGAGGGCGGATTGGTCATGCGCCCGAGCAGGCCCGCCAGCTCCAGCCCGTCCATGCCGGGCATCGAGATGTCGAGGAACACGACGTCGAGCGGCGTGCTCTGAATCAGCCGGAGGGCGGTGAGCGCGTCGCCGGCCGCCCCGACGACCTGCACACCCGCGGTCTCGTTCAGCAGCTGGCACAGCTCGTCCAGAGCCGGCGCGACATCGTCGACGACCAGCGCGCGCAGCTCTCCACCGCTCGCGGCGTCCGACGACCTCGCGCGATCGGTCATGATGCCACCACACCGGCGTGGAACCGGGGGATCCGCACCACGACCCGGGTGCCGGCCCCCGACGCCGTCTCGATCACGAGGCCGTAGCCGGCGCCGAACACGGACCGCAGCCTGCGGTCGACGTTGACCAGCCCGAGACTCGACCCGACACCGCGACCGGCTAGCACGTCACGGGCCCGCTCGGGGGGCATGCCCGGACCGTCGTCCTCTACGGCGATGACACAGTCGCTGCCCTGCGCCTCGCCGCTGATCTGTACCGAGCCGCCCGACTCCGCCCGCTCGACGCCGTGCTGCACGGCGTTCTCCACCAGCGGCTGCAGGACGAGGAAGGGGATCGCCACCGGCAGCACCTCGGGCGCGATCCGCACCTGCACGCGTAGCCGCTCACCGAGCACAGCGCGCGCGAGCGCGAGGTAGGCCTCGACGGCCCGGAACTCCCCGGCCAGCGTGGTGTACTCGCCGCGGCGGGCCAGGTTGTGCCGGATGAACAGCGCGAAGTCGAGGATCAGCTCACGGGCGCGGTCCGGATCCGAGCGCACGAACGACGCGATCGTCGTCAGGGCGTTGTAGACGAAGTGAGGCGAGATCTCCGCCCGCAGCGCCCGCAGCTCGGCCTGCTCGGCGGCCTCCGCCGACGCCTCGAGGCGACCCCGGTGCAGCGCGTCCGCGACCCAGGCAGCGGCCTGCCGCGCGGCCGCGGCGGACACTGGGCCGGCCACGACGAGCACGCCTGCCGGCTCGTCGCGCACCCGCAGCGGCAGGGCCTGCACCTCGTCGCGCGCGCAGCGACGGTTGGTCCGCAGCACGTCGTCGACCAGCAGCTCGGCCGGCTCGCCCGCTCGGCCGGCCCACGTGTGCGCGCCGTCGAGATCGACCAAACCGACCGCGTCGGCGCCCAGCAGCGACCGCAGCCGGCGCACCGCGCCGCCCGCCGCCGGCGCGGTGAGGCCGTTGCGGAGCCCCGCGGCGATTTCGGCTCCGGCGCCGAGGACGTCCATCGCCGCGTGTGCCTGGGCCCGGCCGTCCCGACGTCCCGGCGTCCACCATCGGCGCGGAGCGGGCTGCCCCAGCCGCGGGTCCGCCGCGTGCTCGGGGCCGACACCGACCATCTCGCGCCTCCGTCGTCACACCCGGATCCGCAGACCCTAACCGGGCCGGGACCCGGATCACATGACGATCATGCCCCCGGGGGAACCGGCGCCGGCGCGACGGCGTTGACGGACCGCGAGCGGAGGTGCAGCACACGATGGCGACGGCAGGGTGGCGCCTGTGGATTCTGCCGCGCTGCGCTGCGGTGTTGATCTCCGGGACAGGCGTTAGGGTCCGGGACGATGAGGACCGGCGTGTGAGGACCCCACCGTGATAACGCGCTTACGCCGACCGCGGCGCGATCCGTCGCCGGTCGGGCTCGTCCGCATGCCCGAGTTGGCGGCAGCACCGGTCGTGGCGCTGCTGGGACGGGTCGTCGTGGCCCTCGGCTCGCTGTTCGCCGCCGCGCTGATCGTCTACCTCGGCGGCGACGGGTACCGGGACAACGCCAGCGATACACCGATCTCGTTCAACGACGCCTTCTACTACGCGACGGTGTCGCTCTCGACGACCGGATACGGCGACATCATCCCGGTCACGCCCCAAGCCCGGCTGGTCACTGCGCTGGTGATCACGCCGTTGCGGCTCCTCTTCCTCATCGTCCTGGTGGGCACCACGGTCGAGCTCCTGACCGAGCGCTCGCGACAGGCGTTCCGCATCTCCCGCTGGAGGTCCCGGGTGCGTGACCACACCATCGTCGTCGGCTACGGCACCAAGGGACGTGCCGCCGTCGAGACGCTGCTTGGCGACGGCGCCGAGCCGACCGACATCGTCGTCGTCGACACCGACCGGGCGAACCTCGACGCCGCGTCCGCGCTCGGGCTGGTGACCGTGACCGGCAACGCGACCCGGTCCAGCGTGCTGCGCATTGCCGGGGTGCACCAGGCGTCGGCGATCGTCGTTGCCGTGAACCGCGACGACACCGCCGTGCTGGTGACGCTGACCGCCCGGGAGCTCTCGCCCAACGTCCGGATCGTCGCGTCCGTGCGCGAGTCCGAGAACGTGCACCTGCTGCGGCAGTCCGGCGCCAGTTCGGTGGTGGTCTCGGCGGAGACGGCGGGACGGCTCCTGGGCATGGCGACGACGACGCCGAGCGTGGTGGAGGTTGTCGAAGACCTGCTGACCCCCGACGCCGGGTTCGCCATCAGCGAGCGCCCCGTCGAAGAGGCGGAGGTCGGCGGCTCGCCCCGGCACCTGCAGGACATCGTCCTCGGCGTGGTCCGCGGCGACCACCTGTACCGCGTGGACGCGTCCGCCGTCGACGCCCTCGAAGCCGACGACCGCCTCCTCTACGTCCGCAAGGCCTCCGCCCCCGCCACGGACTGACTCGCGCGGGCCCCGGGTAGCGTCGGGCGGATGCGGGTGGCGACGTGGAACGTGAACTCGGTGGCGGCGCGCCTACCCCGACTGCTGGCGTGGCTGGACGAGCGAGCGCCGGACGTCGTCTGCCTGCAGGAGACCAAGCTGTCCGACGAGGCATTCGCCGAGGCCCTCGCGCAGCCGCTTGCCGAGCGCGGCTACGCCTACGCGCACTACGGCCAGGGGCAGTGGAACGGGGTCGGGCTGCTGTCGCGGGTCGGGCTGGACGACGTGCAGCGCGGCCTGCCCGACGAGCCCCGCTTCCCCACACCCGAGGCCCCTGCCGACGCCCGTGCCCTCTCGGCCACCTGCGGCGGGCTGCGCGTCACGTCGGTCTACGTCCCGAACGGCCGCAGCCCGGACGACCCGCACTACGCGTTCAAGCTCGAGTGGCTCGCCGCGCTGCGTGCCTCGGTCGCCGATCCCGCCACCTCGATCGTCGCCGGCGACATGAACATCGCGCCGACGGACGACGACGTGTGGGACCCCGCGCTGTTCGTCACCTCGACCCACGTCACGCCGGCAGAGCGCAAGGCGCTCGCCGAGCTGACCGGGCTGGGTCTGCATGACGTCGTGCGCGACCGGTGGCCGGACCGCCGCGTATTCACCTACTGGGACTACCGAGCCGGTCGCTTCCACCAGGACCTCGGGATGCGCATCGACCTGGTCCTCGCGGGCGCCGACCCCGCCGGACGCGTCGCGGCCGTGTGGATCGACCGCAAGGCCCGCAAGGGCAAGGCGCCCAGCGACCACGCGCCGGTGATCGTCGACCTGGACACCGCGCCGGACGGCGATCTCGGTCCGGTCGTGCCGCCCCCGTCCGCTCCGGCGCCCGTGCGGCGCCGCTGAGCGACCGAGCGGGTAACCGCGTCACGAACGGGTACGGGCCGGCGTGACGTCCGTACTGTCCTCTGAGATCACCGTGCTGGACCCGCGCACCGGCGAGACCGTCGCACGGGTGCCGATCGCGTCGCCGCGGGCGTGTGACGACGCACTGGGCAGGGCCCGCGCCGCGGCCCCCGGTTGGGCGCGCGTGCCCGCCGCCGAGCGCGCCGCAGCTCTCCACGCTGCTGCGGCAGCCGTGACCGAGGCCGCGGACGAGCTCGCCGCCCTCAACGAGCGCGAGACGGGCAAGCCGCTCGGTGACGCCCGGGGCGGGGTAGACGCGGGGATCGGGACGCTCGTCCAGTACGCGGAGCTCGGGCCCGTGCACCGCGGCCGCAGCCTGCACGGCCGCTGGGACGCCACCGACCTCATGGTCCCGGGGCCGCGCGGCGTCGTTGCGGTGCTGACCCCGTGGAACGACCCGGTCGCCGTGGCCGCCGGCCTTCTCGGCGCGGCCCTGGTCACCGGCAACACCGTCGTCCACAAGCCGAGCGAGCGGTGCCCGTTGACCGGCCGCCGCTTCGCCGAGCTGCTGGCCGCGCACCTCCCCGAGGGAGTGCTGGAGATCCTCGACGGCGACGGCTCGGTGGGTGCGCGTCTCGTGGGCGGCGTCGACGTCGTCGCGCACGTCGGCAGCTCCACCACCGGCCGGGCGATCGCGCTGGAGTGTGCCCGCGCCGGCGCGAAGGCCGTGCTGGAGAACGGCGGCAACGATCCGCTGATTGTCGACGAGCACGTCGACCCGGCCTGGGCCGCCGCCCAGGCTGCGCTGGGCTCCTTCGCGAACGCCGGGCAGATCTGCGTCTCGGTCGAGCGCATCTACTGCCACGCCGCGATCGCCGACGCGTTCCTCGCCGCACTTGTCGACGAGGCGCAGGCCTGGCAGGAGCGGCTCGGCCCGCTCGTCGACCGGCGGCAGCGCGAACACGTGCACGGGCAGACTGCGGAGGCGCTCGCCGCGGGGGCGCGAGCGCTGACCGGCGGGGCGGTGCCCGATGGGCCCGGCGCCTTCTACCCGCCGACGGTGCTCATCGGCTGCACCCCGGACATGCGGGTGATGCGCGAGGAGACCTTCGGGCCCGTCGCCCCTGTCCGGGTCGTGCCGGACTTCGACGCCGCGGTCGCCGAAGCGATCGACGACGACTACGGGCTCGCCGCCACCGTGCTCACCGCCGACATGGGGCACGCCCAGGCGGCCTGGCGCGCGCTCCCGGTGGGCACGGTCAAGGTCAACGACGTCTTCGGCGGCGCTCCGGGAGGTGCCGCGGAGCCGCGGCGAGGGAGCGGTGCGGGCTTCGGCTACGGCCCGGAGCTGCTGGACGAGATGACGATGACCAAGGTCGTGCACATCTCCCCGCCCCCCGGCGGCCGACGCTAACGGAGCGCCCCGGCGGCCGACACTGACGGAGCGAACGCGGCGTTGGGTACGTCAGATGCACCCAACGCCGCGTTCGCTCCATCCGGTACCGGCGCCGTCTCGACCCCGCGCCGTGGGAACCTAACCGCGTGAGCACCGGCACCGTCCCCAGCAGCATCGACGCCCCCGAGCACGTCGCCGTGCGCGCCGCCGCGCAGGCCGCCGCCGCGGCCGCACCGGGCGTCCGGGCCGCAGGAGGCGCTGCCGTCGACGCCGCCCTGCGCACCGCCGCCGGACGGCTGCGCGGCCACACCGACACGCTGCTCGCCGCTAATGACGCCGACGTCGCCGCCGCCCAGGCCGGTGGCATGACGGGCGGCCTCCTCGACCGCCTGCGGCTCACGCCCGAGCGCCTCGCCGATATGGCCGTCCAGCTCGAGGTGCTCGCTGACACCCCCGAGCCGCCCCAGCAGCGCTTCGTCCGCGACCTGGCCACCGGCGAGCGCGTGTTCGAGCGGCGCGTGCCCGTGGGGGTGATCGGCGCGATCTTCGAGGCGCGGCCCAACGTGACGGTCGACGTCGCCTCGCAGGTGCTCAAGGCCCGCAGCGCCGCCGTCCTCCGCACCGGGTCGGCTGCCCTGCGCAGCGCCGCCGCGCTGGTCGACCACGTGATCGCGCCGTCGCTGGCTGAGCACGGCGTGCCCGCCAGCGCGGTCCAGCTCGTTCCCACACCGGGCCACGCCGGCGCCGACGCGCTCGTCGGCCTGCCCGACCTCGTCCCGCTGGTGGTGGTGCGCGGCAGCGGCGAGGTCACCCGGCGCCTCTCGGCGCTCGGTGCGGCCTCGGGGACCCGGATCCTCGCCCACGCGGACGGCGGCGGGGTGCTCTACCTCGACGCGAGCGCGGATGAGGCGACGGTCGCCCGGATGATCCACGACAGCACGGACCGGCTCGGCGTCTGCAACCGGCTCAACCTGCTGCTCGTCGACCGCGCCGCGCACGACCGGCTCTGGCCCCTCGCCGCCGCCGCACTGCGCACGCGGGGCATCACCCCGAGCCTGCCACCGCACGTCCACCCGCTCGGCCACGAGTGGGCGCTGGACGCCGGCAACGAGGCGCACGTGACGGTCGCCCCTGTCGATGGCCCGCTGGATGCGGCGCTGACCGCTGCCCGAGAGACGTCCGGGCTCGCGGCGGCCGTCTGTGCGCAGGACGAGACCGCCGCGACAGCGTTCATCGACGCCTACACGGGCACCGGTGTCTTCTGGAACGCCACCACCCGCCTGCTCGACGGCTACAAGCTGCTCGGGTTGCCCGAGACCGGCATCAACGTCGACGCCACCCCCGGCCCGCGCGGCCCGGTGACCTACCCCGACCTGTCCCTGCGCCAGTTCGTCGTGCTACCGCCGGTGTAGGAGTGCCCGATTCGGCGCACTGCGCAGCACCCCGGCGTGTGCGGTTACTGTCGGAGCGTGCCCGTCGACCTCCACCGCGCCACGCTTCCCAACGGGCTTCGTGTCCTACTCGCTCCCGACTCGACCACCCCCGTCGTGGGGGTCGCGGTGCACGTCGACGTCGGGTTCCGCTCCGAGCCCGAGGGCCGCACCGGCTTCGCGCACCTGTTCGAGCACGTCATGTTCCAGGGCAGCGAGAGCCTGGAGAAGCTCGCGCACTTTCGGCACGTGCAGGGCTCCGGCGGGGTCTTTAACGGCTCGACGCACCAGGACTACACCGACTACTTCGAGGTGCTGCCCGCCGCCGCGCTGGAGCGCGCGCTGTTCCTCGAGGCGGACCGCCTGCGGGCCCCCACGCTGACGGCGGAGAACCTGCGCAACCAGGTCGACGTCGTCAAGGAGGAGATCCGGCTCAACGTCCTGAACCGGCCCTACGGCGGGTTCCCCTGGATCCTGCTGCCGCCGGTCCTCTACGACACCTTCCCGAACGCGCACAACGGCTACGGCGACTTCACCGAGCTCGAGTCGGCGAGCCTCGACGACGCGGCGGCGTTCTTCGACACCTACTACGCGCCGGGCAATGCCCAGGTCACCGTCGCCGGTTCCTTCGGGCAGCTCGGGGTCGACGGGGTGCTCGCGCGGGTCGAGAAGCACTTCCGCGACATCCC
>JAQSWF010000004.1 GCA_029266775.1 Pseudonocardia sp. | reverse complement strand
GCGGTGGCGAAGCCGAACTCCTCGGCGCCGAGCAGCGCCGCGATGACGACGTCCCGCCCGGTCTTGAGCTGGCCGTCCGTCTGCACGACGATCCGGTCTCGCAGGCCGTTGACCAGCAGGGTCTGCTGCGTCTCGGCCAGGCCGAGCTCCCACGGTGCGCCGGCGTGCTTGATCGAGCTCAGCGGTGAAGCGCCGGTGCCACCGTCGTGCCCCGAGATGAGCACCACATCGGAGTACGCCTTCGCCACGCCCGCGGCGACCGTCCCGACCCCGAGCTCGCTGACCAGCTTCACGTGCACGCGGGCCTTCGGGTTAGCGTTCTTGAGGTCGTGGATGAGCTGCTTGATATCTTCGATCGAGTAGATGTCGTGGTGCGGCGGCGGTGAGATCAGGCCGACCCCTGGCGTGGAGTGCCGGGTCTTGGCGATCCACGGATACACCTTCGCCCCGGGCAGCTGGCCGCCCTCGCCGGGCTTCGCCCCCTGCGAGATCTTGATCTGCAGGTCGTCCGCGTTGACGAGGTACTCGCTGGTGACGCCGAACCGACCGGACGCCACCTGCTTGACCGCACTGCGCCGGGAGTCGCCGTTCGGGTCGGGGGTGTAGCGGTCCGAGTCTTCGCCGCCCTCACCGGTGTTGCTGCGCCCGCCGAGGCGGTTCATCGCGATCGCGAGCGTCTCGTGCATCTCCTGCGAGATCGAGCCGTAGGAGATCGCGCCCGTGCCGAACCGGGTGACGATCGACTCGACCGGCTCCACCTCGTCGATAGGCACAGGCGGACGCACGCCCGTGCGGAACCGGAAGAGCCCGCGGAGGGTGGCTAGGCGCTGTGCCTGCTCGTCGACGTCCTTCGTGTACTGCTTGAAGACGTCGTAGCGGCCCTGGCGGGTGGAGTGCTGCAGGCGGAACACCGTCTGCGGATTGAACAGGTGGATCTCGCCCTCACGGCGCCACTGGTACTCACCGCCGGTGACGAGCGAGCGGTGGTTCGGCCGGACGCCGTCTGCGGGGAAGGCACGCCGGTGGTGGGCCAGCACCTCCTCGGCCAGGACGTCGAACCCGACGCCGCCGAGACGCGATGACGTGCCCGTGAAGCAGGAGTCGATCACGTCCCGGCCGAGCCCAACGGCCTCGAAGATCTGCGCGCCGGTGTAGGACGCGACGGTCGAGACGCCCATCTTCGACATGGTCTTGCGCACGCCCTTGCCGAGCGCCTTGACCAGGTTCTTCGCGGCGGTCTCCGGGTCGACCCCGGGCATGTCGCCGCGGGCGGCGAGGTCGCCGACGGTGGCCATGGCGAGGTAGGGGTTCACGGCGGCGGCGCCGTAGCCCAGCAGAAGGGAGATGTGGTGCACCTCGCGCGCGTCGCCGGCCTCGGCGATCAGCCCGACCCGCGTGCGGGTGCGTTCGCGGACCAGGTGCTGGTGCACCGCACCGGTGAGCAGCAGGGACGGGATCGGCGCGCAGTCCGCATCCACGCCGCGGCTGCTCAGCACGATCAGCCGAGCGCCCTCCTCGATCGCCGCCGACACCTCGGCGTTGATCTCGTCGAGCCGCCGGCGCAGCCCCGCACCGCCCTCGGCAGCCGGGAAGAGCCCCCGGACGATGTACGAGGCGAACCCGGGATGGTCCCCGTCGTCGTTGATGTGGATGATCTTCGCGAGCTCGTCGTTGCCGAGCACCGGGAACGGCAGGACGACCTTGCGACAGCTCGCCGGCCCGGGAGTGAGCAGGTTCTGCTCCGAGCCGAGCTGAGAGATCAGGGAGGTGACCAGCTCCTCGCGGATCGCGTCCAGCGGGGGGTTCGTGACCTGCGCGAAGAGCTGCGTGAAGTAGTCGTACAGCGCACGGGGGCGGCTGGAGAGGAAGGCGAGGGCGGCGTCGTTGCCCATCGAGCCGATCGGCTCGGCGCCGGCGGCGGCCATCGGCTTGAGGAGGACGTTGAGCTCCTCCTCCGAGTAGCCGAACGCCTGCTGCCGCAGGTTCAGCGCGGCCGACGACACGACCTCGCGCTCCCGGGCGGGCAGGTCGTCGAGGTGGACCATCCCGGCGTGCAGCCAGTCCGCGTACGGATGCTCGGCCGCCAGCGCGCCCTTGACCTCGGCGTCGTCGACGATCCGGCCCGCCTCGGTGTCGACGAGGAACATCCGGCCCGGCTCCAGCCTGCCCTTGCGCACGACCGCGCTCGGGGGGACGTCGAGCACCCCGACCTCGGAGGCGAGCACCACCAGGCCGTCTTCGGTGACCCACCAGCGGGCGGGTCGGAGACCGTTGCGGTCCAGGACGGCGCCGATCACCGTTCCGTCGGTGAACGAGACGAGCGCGGGACCGTCCCAGGGCTCCATCAACGTGGAGTGGAACTCGTAGAACGCCCGGCGCGCCGGGTCCATCTCGCCGTGGTTCTCCCACGCCTCGGGGATCATCATGAGCACGGCGTGCGGCAGGCTGCGCCCGCCGAGGTGCAGCAGCTCGAGCACCTCGTCGAAGGTGGCGGAGTCGCTCGCGTCCGGAGTGACGATCGGCGAGAGCCGCGCCAGGTCGCCGGGGATGAGGTCCGAGGCGAGCAGCGCCTCGCGGGCGGCCATCCAGTTGCGGTTGCCGCGCAGGGTGTTGATCTCGCCGTTGTGCGCGACGTACCGGTACGGGTGAGCCAGGGACCAGGACGGGAACGTGTTGGTGGAGAAGCGGGAGTGCACCAGCGCCAACGCGCTGCTGATGCGCTCGTCCGTGAGCTCCGGGTAGAACGCCTCGAGCTGCGGCTCGGCGAGCATGCCCTTGTAGACCAGCGTGCGCGGCGAGAGGCTCGGGAAGTAGGTGCCGGTCTCGTGCTCGCTGCGCTTGCGCAGGCAGTACGTGCGGCGCTCGAGGGCGATGCCGGCCAGGGGGGCGCCTCCTGCGCCGTTCTCCTCCGGGGCGGTGCTGGACTGCGCGGATTCCGCCGCGAATTCCGCCGCGGACTCCGCCGCGGCGACGAACAGCTGGCGGAACGACGGCATGGCGGCGCGTGCGCTCGGGCCGATGTCGGCCTTGTCCACGTCCGTCGGGAGCTCGCGCCAGCCGAGCACCCGCAGGTTCTCCTCGACCGCGAACTCCTCGATGCGCCTGGCGGCTGCCGCGGCCTTGTCGGGGTCCGTCGGCAGGAACGCGGTGCCGACGGCGTACGCCCCGGCCGGCGGCAGGTCGAAGTCGACGACGGCGCGGAGGAAGGCGTCCGGGACCTGGATGAGGATGCCTACACCGTCGCCGGTGTTGTACTCGGCGCCACGGGCGCCGCGGTGCTCGAGGCGCAGGAGTGCAGCGAGGCCCCGGCGGACGATCTCGTGGGTTCGGCGGCCGGTGAGATCGGCCACCAGCGCCACACCGCACGCGTCGTGCTCCTGTTCGGGGGAGTACATGCCGGCGGTCGCGGCAACAGCTCGGTCGCTCGTGGCAGCCAAGAGTTCCTCCTGTCGTCTCAATGCACCCCGACGCCTGCATCGGGACGACGTGGTGCGCGTCCCCGCCACACCCGTTGTGCTCATACCCTCGACCGATCGGGGGAGCTCAGGGTGTCCGAGTGCCCGATCGGCTGCGCTACTTCCGGAGCACCAGCAATCCGCCGATCGCCGGGGTCGACGACGGTCGGGTCGGAGAAGTGCCCGGCCGCACGCAGCATCGCGGGCGGTTTCGCACTGCAAGAGTCGCATGCGCGACCGACGAAGCGCCAGCTCGATTGCGTGCGCCACACTTCGGCGGTGGACGCCGAACGGCCGGTCGCCGCGCTCTTCGCCGATGTCGCGGAAGTCGGACCGTTCTTCGCGGTCGCCACCGGGGCGCCGCCACCGTGCGACGAGGGCTGGGTACCTGTCAAGGCGCTGTGGTCCGGCCAGTCACTCCGTCCTCGTTCTGCGGATCACCGCCGTCGCGGAGCACGGCGCAGCCCTGCAGGTGGGGAGACCACCGCGGCGGGAGCTACCGGCCCGCTGCCGGCGCGGATCGCGGCGGTGCGGGCGGCCCTGGGCACCGACGAACGCGTGGCCGCGTCGACGGCTTTCCAGGGCCTGACAGCACAGCTCGTGGCGCCGCTCTTCGGCATGACCGTCGTCGGCGGCGCGTTGCCGGACCGCGACCCCGGCACCGTCGCCGCGTCTCTGCACTGGCGGCCCGGCCCCGACGGGCCGTGGCTGTGGTGGGCCGGCCCGGCAGGGGCCCCGGCCGAGTGGGGCGATCTCGGGCGCCTGCTGGCCGGGCTGCTGGGGCCGCTGGTGGCCGCTGTCCGCGCGCACGTCGCCATCTCGCCGCGGGTGCTGTGGAGCGACGCGGCGTCGGCGGTGGCCAGCGCCCGGCGGCTGGTGGTCGAGGCCCGTCCGTCGCTGGGGGACCGGGCCGCGACGGTCGCGCACCGGCTGCTCACGACGCCGCCGCTGGCGCCGGTCGCGGCCCTCCGCGCGCCGGAGCCGCCCGACACGCTGTGGACGTTCCGGCGCCGGTCGTGCTGCCTCTACTACCGCGTGCCGGGCGGGGGGATCTGCGGCGACTGCGTGCTCGTCGACCGACGTCCGCGCGGCGGCTGAGCCTCGCTGTTCGCGCGGGGTGCGCACTCGCCCACGGCGGCGTCCCCGCGGATGGCGAGCCTCGGGAGATACACGGAGCTGCGCCGGATCGAGGAGCTGCCCGCGGAACTGGGATCTGCCCGCGCCATGCCGCGCGCGGCGACCCGATATCGCGCGCAGCTGCGGCGCATGCACCGCACGAGGGGCCGACCGGTCGTGCGCCTAGACTCGGCGGCAGTACCGTGCCGCCCTCGTCGGTGCGTGACAGTCCCGCAGCGCGGCCGGGGTACCCCGCGGCCACGCTGCACCGGTTCGCAAGGAGTGTCCCCGTGAAGAGCACCGTCGAGCGCCTGAGCCCGACGCGCGTCCGGATCAACGTCGAGGTGCCCTTCGACGAGCTCAAGCCGGACTTCGACCGCGCGTACCGCAAGATCGCTCAGCAGGTCAGGATCCCGGGTTTCCGCCCCGGCAAGGCGCCCGCCCGCATCCTGGAGGCGCGCCTGGGTCGCGACGTCGTGCTCGACGAGGTCGTCAACAACGCGATCCCGGTCAAGTACTCCGAGGCCGTCTCGACCGCGGATGCCGTCAGCCCGATCGGCCGCCCGGAGATCGAGGTCACCGAGATCGCGGACGGCGACCACCTGGCGTTCACGGCCGAGGTCGACGTCCGCCCGGAGATCACGCTGCCCGACTTCGACGACATCGCGGTGACCGTGGACGACATCGAGGTCACCAACGAGCAGGTCACCGAGCAGCTTGACAACCTCCGCGCCCGTTTCGGCACGCTGACCGGCGTCGAGCGGCCCGCCGGGGAAGACGACTTCGTGCTTCTCGACCTGTCGGCGGCCGTGAACGGGGAGCCGGTGGAGGAGGCCACGACCACCGGGTTCTCCTACCAGGTGGGCCAGGGCGGGCTGATCGACGGGCTGGACGAGGCAGTCCGCGGTCTGTCCGCGGGCGAGTCGAGCACCTTCACGTCCCGGCTCGTCGCCGGCGACCATTCCGGACAGGACGCGGATGTCACGGTGACGGTCACGGCGGTCAAGGAGCGCGAGCTGCCGGCAGCCGACGACGAGTTCGCCCAGCTGGCCAGCGAGTTCGACTCGCTGGACGAGCTCACCGCCGACCTGCGCGAGCGGCTCGGGCGCGTACGCCGCATGGAGCAGGTCACCCAGGCCCGCGACCGTGTGCTGGAGGCGATCGTCGACGGCACGGAGGTGCCGTTGCCCGAGACCGTCGTCGCCGCGGAGGTCGACAGCCGGCTCCACGACGCCGTCCACACCTTCGACCACGACGAGGAGCGGTTCGCCGAGGTCCTCCGCGAGCAGGGGAGCACCCGCGAGGAGTTCGACGCCGACGCGCGCGCCGAGGCCGAGCGGAACGTGAAGACCCGCCTGGTCCTCGACGCCCTCGCCGACCGCGAGGAGGTCTCGGTCAGCGACGAGGAGCTCACGGAGCGGATCGTCTTCCAGGCTCAGCAGTACCAGATGCCGCCGGAGGAGTTCGTGCGGCGCGTCCAGGAGGCCGGCCAGCTCGGCGCCATCTTCTCCGACGTGCGGCGCAGCAAGGCGTTGATCTCGGCCGTGGGCGCCGCGACGGTCACCGACGCCTCCGGCCGTCCGGTCGACCTGTCCGACCTGCTCGGCCCGGAGGGCGCCGACGCGGCCGAGACGGTCCCGGCTGCCGAGGCGGCAGACGACGCTGCGGAGGGAGCCGTGAGCGACGCGCAGGTCGTGTCGGCCGACGACGCGCAGGACGTTCAGGACGCCGAGGACGCGCTGGACGCGGCCGACGCACCTGCGCCGGTCCAACCCGAGGGTGGTCGGGCCGCCACCACCGCGTGAGCTGTCGTACGGCTCAGAGCGAACATCGGCTCGAACAGCGGGGTCGACTCCGATTGCCCGCGTAGGGTCGGAAACGACAACGTCAACAGGCGTGAGCACCATCAGAAGGCAGGAATGACGTGAGCCAGCAGAACACCGGCCCGGTTACCAGGGGCTCGGCGGCCGCGCACATGCGGCGGGGCGCGCCCACCTCCATGACGCTGTCCGACACGGTGTTCGAGCGGCTGCTCCAGCAGCGCATCGTCGTCCTCGGGCAGCAGGTGGACGACGAGATCGCCAATCGGATCGCCGCGCAGATGCTGTTGCTGTCCGCGGAAGACCCGACGGGCGACATCTCTCTCTACATCAACTCTCCGGGCGGTTCGGTGACCGCCGGGATGGCCATCTTCGACACGATGGAGTTCATCGAGTGCGACGTGGCCACCTACGCGATGGGGTTGGCGGCCTCGATGGGGCAGTTCCTGCTCTCCGCAGGCACCCCGGGCAAGCGCTACGCGCTGCCGCACTGCCAGATCCTCATGCACCAGCCGTCGGCCGGGGTCGGCGGTACCGAGTCCGACATCGCGATCCAGGCCGAGCTGTTCCGTCGGCACAAGCGGGAGATGGCCGAGCTGATCGCCCAACACACCGGGCAGACCGTCGAGCGGATCACCGCCGACTTCGACCGGGACCGGTGGTTCTCCGCGCAGGAGGCGAAGGACTACGGCTTCGTTGACCACGTGATCTCGCGGGCCGGGCAGCTGCCCGACGCGACTCAGAACGGAAACGGGAGCGCCCGATGAGTTACCAGCCGGCCGGTGGCGGCGTCGCCCACTCCCTGGGCGGCGACGCCGGGCTGTCCCCACAATCGCGGTACGTGCTGCCGTCCTTCGTCGAGCGCACCAGCTACGGGGTCAAGGAATCGAACCCGTACAACAAGCTCTTCGAGGAGCGCATCATCTTCCTCGGGGTGCAGATCGACGACGCGTCGGCGAACGACGTCATGGCCCAGCTGCTCGTGCTGGAGTCGACGGATCCGGACCGCGACATCCTGATGTACATCAACTCGCCGGGTGGTTCCTTCACGTCGTTGATGGCGATCTACGACACGATGCAGTACGTGCGGCCCGAGATCACCACCGTGTGTCTCGGCCAGGCCGCGTCGGCCGCTGCCGTGCTACTCGCTGCCGGGTCGCCCGGCAAGAGGCTGGCCGTGCCGAACGCCCGGATCCTCATCCACCAGCCCGCGACCGAAGGCATCTACGGTCAGGTCTCGGACCTCGAGATCCAGGCCGCGGAGATCTCCCGGATGCGCAAGCTGCTGGAGTCGACGCTGGCCAAGCACAGCGGCCGGACGCCCGAGCAGGTCCGGCTCGACATCGAGCGCGACAAGATCCTGACGGCCGAGGAGGCCAAGGACTACGGGATCATCGACGAGATCATCCAGAGCCGGAAGCTGACGCCGGTCGGCTGACGGCGGCCGTCCACGGACGGTCGACCTCCCGCGTGTCTATGGATGAACGCCGCAGCGGAGTTAGGCGAAGATCCACAAGTGAAGTGATTTAGTACCGCCGTCGCCGTCGGGTCCACCTGGTCCCGGCGGCGACCGCCCACCGACACGTCGCCGATTCGGAGCCGCTCCACGCTCCCCGGTGACCGTCCTCGGCGGGTACCGTCACGACAGGCGCACCGGACGGGTGAGCCGGATGGGACTGGGGTCTGCACTCATGGCACGCATCGGTGACGGCGGCGACCTCCTCAAGTGCTCGTTCTGCGGAAAGAGCCAGAAGCAGGTCAAGAAACTCATCGCCGGGCCCGGGGTCTACATCTGCGACGAGTGCATCGATCTGTGCAACGAGATCATCGAGGAAGAGCTCGCCGAGGCCGGTGAGGTCAAGCTCGACGAGCTGCCCAAGCCGGCGGAGATCCACGAGTTCCTCGACCAGTACGTGGTGGGGCAGACGACCACGAAGCGGACATTGAGCGTCGCGGTCTACAACCATTACAAGCGGATCCAGGCGGGCGACAAAGGGCGCGGCGACGGTGGCGACGGCGTCGAGCTGGCCAAGTCGAACATCCTCATGCTCGGTCCCACCGGCTGCGGCAAGACCTACCTCGCGCAGACGCTGGCGAAGCTGCTGAACGTGCCGTTCGCGATCGCCGATGCGACGGCCCTGACCGAGGCCGGCTACGTCGGCGAAGACGTCGAGAACATCCTCCTGAAGCTCATCCAGGCGGCCGACTACGACGTCAAGCGTGCCGAGACCGGCATCATCTACATCGACGAGGTCGACAAGATCGCCCGCAAGTCGGAGAACCCGTCGATCACCCGTGACGTGTCGGGTGAGGGCGTGCAGCAGGCGCTGCTGAAGATCCTCGAGGGCACCACCGCGAGCGTGCCCCCGCAGGGCGGGCGCAAGCACCCGCACCAGGAGTTCATTCAGATCGACACGACGAACGTCCTGTTCATCGTGGCGGGCGCCTTCGCCGGTCTCGAGAAGATCATCGGTGACCGGGTCGGCCGCCGCGGGCTGGGCTTCGGCGCCGAGATCCGCTCGAAGAACGATCTGGAATCGGCCGAGAGCTTCGCGGACACGATGCCCGAAGACCTCATCAAGTTCGGGCTGATCCCCGAGTTCATCGGGCGGCTGCCGGTGGTCGCGTCGGTGACGTCCCTGGACAAGGACGCGCTCGTCAAGATCCTCACCGACCCGCGGAACGCGCTGGTGAAGCAGTACCGCAAGCTGTTCGAGATGGACGGCGTGGAGCTCGAGTTCACGCCGGACGCGCTGGAGGCCGTCGCGGACCAGGCCATCCTGCGCGGCACGGGCGCCCGCGGCCTGCGGGCCATCATGGAGGAGGTCCTCCTCCCGGTCATGTACGACATCCCGAGCCGGGACGACGTGGCCAAGGTCGTCGTCACCGAGCAGACGGTGCGCGAGAACGTCAACCCGACGATCGTCCCCCGCCAGCCCGCGCGCCGGGAGCGCCGCGAGCGCTCCGCGTAGCCACCCCTCCTCCCACATCTGCCCGGCTGCGCGTCCCTCTCCCCGCGAGTCGGCAACTCGTGCACCCATTCGTGCCGACTCGCGCATCTCCCGGCCGACCCGCCCGAGGGCGGTTGATCACGCTACGAGCGGGGTAAGGCCGCCCTCGAGATCAATGACCTCATGGGAGTCGGCATGGCAGGGTTCCTCGAGCGCGAACGGATCGTCGCCCCGCCGGGGTGGAGCAGGTGGCTGACACCGCCGGCCGCACTGTCGATCCACCTGGCGATCGGCCAGGCCTACGCGTGGAGTGTCTTCAAGCCGCCGCTCGAGCGCGGCCTCGGGATCTCCGGCGTAGCCAGCGCGCTCCCGTTCACCCTCGGGATCATCATGTTGGGGCTGTCCGCAGCCCTGTTCGGCACCCGCGTGGACAAGAACAGCCCGCGGTGGGCGATGGCCGTGTCGTCGGCCTGCTTCGTCAGCGGCTTCCTCATCTCGGCGCTGGGGCTCTACCTGCGCCAGTACTGGATGGTCGTCGTCGGCTACGGCTTCGTCGGCGGGATCGGGCTGGGCATCGGCTACATCTCGCCGGTCTCGACGCTGATCAAGTGGTTCCCGGACCGGCCGGGCCTGTCCACCGGTATCGCAATCATGGGCTTCGGCGGCGGCGCGCTCATCGCCTCGCCGCTGACCAACCAGCTGCTCCGCGCGTTCGGGGGTAGCGGGGAACAACCCGACGTCAGCGGCATCGCCAGATCTTCCTAGTCATGGGCCTCATCTACGCGGTGTTCATGTCGGTCGGTTGGCTGCTGATCCGCGTTCCCGCACCGGATTGGAAGCCCGCGGGCTGGCACCCGGCCCACGCGAAGACCGGTTCGCTCATCACCACGGGCAACGTGTCAGCGAACAACGCCATCCGCACCACGCAGTTCTGGCTGCTCTGGGTGGTGCTGTGCTTCAACGTCACCGCCGGTATCGGGATCCTCGAGCGTGCGGCGTCCATCTGGAGCGACTTCTTTCCCGAGGCGGCCAGCCCGCAGGCCCTCGCCGCCGCGGCCGCGGGGTTCGTCGCGATCCTCTCGCTGGCCAACTCGATCGGCCGCATCCTCTGGTCGAGCACGTCGGACTTCCTCGGTCGCAAGAACATGTACCGCATCTACCTCGGCGTCGGCGCCCTGCTCTACCTGACCGTCGTGCTGACGACGAACGCGAACAAGGTCGTCTTCCTCCTTTGCGCGATCCTCATCCTGTCGTTCTACGGCGCCGGGTTCGCCACCGTCCCCGCCTACCTGCGCGACCTGTTCGGGACCTACCAGGTCGGCGCCATCCACGGCCGCCTGCTCACGGCGTGGTCCCTGGCCGGCGTGCTCGGCCCGGTGATCGTAAACGCGATCGCGGACGCGCGGATCGACGCGGGCGTGACGGGTCCGGGCCGCTACACGCTCTCGTTCTCCATCATGGTCGGGCTGTTGATCATCGGCTTCATCTGCAACGAGCTGATCCGCCCGGTCAACGACAAGTTCCACGAGCCGGCCGACGCGGCCGAGACGAAGACGGAGGCGCGAGCATGAGCACGCGCGAAACGGGCTACACCGGGGAAGTCGGAGGGCCGTGCGGTCAGCCCGCTCGTGGCCATACTGGCGTGGCTGTGGGTGCTCATCCCGTTCGGCTACGGTTTGGTGCAGCTGCTCAGCCGCATACCCGCACTGTTCGGCTGAGGAAGTAGGGCTTGTGGTGAGCGGAAGCGATGACACCACCGACGCCAGCCCGGAGGCGACCGGAATGTCGCCGTGGGTCGACGCGGTCACGCAAGAGCTGGGTCTGACGGGTGTCGGCGGCGCGTCGGTCGTCGACCTGGTCCTCGACATGACCTCGGATGTCGCGCACGGCGTCGATCGACCGGCTGCTCCGGTGACGGCGTTCCTGATCGGCCTCGCCGCCGGCCGGGCCGACGACCCGGCTGTCGCTGCACGGGATTACGCGCAGAAGATCAGCGCGCTCGCGGCCGGCTGGGGTTCGTCGGACGAGCGCGGTGTCCCGGCGAACGATCAGGCGCGGCGGGCCTGAGCCGTCACGCACGTCAGGCTGTGACGTTCAGGTCCGCGACGACCCTGGTCGGGTGGACGCGCACGGCCAGCTCTCCGGGAACGCCGTTGCGCCTGCCGAACTCGTCGGCCCGGTCCGGGCCCATGTAGCGCCGGCCGATCGCGGTGGCCGTGCGCAGCAGCTCGTCCGGGTCTTCGTCGACCGTCGCCGTGCCCTGCACCTGGACGAACGCGAACGGCGGCTCCTCGAGGTCGACGCAGACGACCAGCCGCGGGTCGCGGGCGATGGCCCGGCCCTTTGCCGTGTTCTTGCCGGTAGTGAACACCAACGTCCCGTCCTCGACGACGAACCAGACCGGAGCGACGAGCGGGCGCCCGTCCACGGCCGTCCAGCCCAGCTTGCCGGTGCGGGTACCGGTGGCAAGGAACGCGAGGACCTCCGGGCTCAGCTGCTCCATCAGGGCACGGTAGCGCCGAGCGGATCAGCATCCGCACTAGGTTGACGGTCGTGCGGACGGTGTGCGGGCTGGGGCGGCAGGCCCAGCTGCTGGCGTCGCGGGTCGTGCCGCGCCGGAGGTCACCGGTGGCCGGGCTCGTGACGTCGGCGTCGGCGACGGCGGGGAGCCGACCGCTGCTCAGCGACCGCGTCGGGCCGCAGCGCCGCGGCGGCGCGGTGCTGGACCAGGTCGACGGCACGACGTGCGGCAGCGCGGTGCTCGTGGCGCTCGCGGCGTGGGCGGACCCGGCCGAGCTGGAGCGCCTGGAGGGCGGCCCCGGGGACGGCCGGGCGCTGTTCGGGGCGGGGTTCGGCGCGCGGTTCGACGCCCGTCAGAAGCAGGTGCACCGGGAGACGAACCGGTTCTGGCCGCGCGCGCTGGGCACCACGCCGTGGGGGGCGGTGCGCTGGCTGCACGACCACGTGCCCTCGGCCGGGCGCCACCGCGTTCGGCTCGTCGACGACACGTCGGCCCGTGACCTCGCGGACGTCCTCGCCGCCGTCGGCGCCGTGCTGGGGACCGGCCGGCCGGTCCCGCTGCTGGTCGGTTCGCTGGTGCCGCGGCATTACGTGCTCGCCCTCGGGGCGGAGGGGGACACGTGGCGGGTCTACGAGCCGACCGCAGGGCAGGTCAAGGCGGTGGGGCTGGACGCGGTCCGGAAGCGCCGGCTCGCGCCGGTGCTCGGCTTCGGCCGCCTGCATGCCGTCCTGCTTCCGCGCTGACGGGGCCCGAACCGTCGACTCGCGCGCCGGTTCGTAGCGACTCGCGCGCCGGTTCGTAGCGACTCGCGCGCGAGTTTGTCGCCACTCGCGCAGGAGAACGCGCTGCGTCGCGGGGGAGGGCCTGCTCGTAGACTCGGCGAGGTGACCAACGCCCACCCACCGAGCCGTGACCTGCCCGCCCAGTTCGTTCCGGGCGAGGTAGAGGGACGGCTGTACGAGCGGTGGCTGGAGCGCGGGTACTTCGAGGCGGATCCGAAGAGCGACAAGCCGCCCTACTGCATCGTCATTCCGCCGCCGAACGTCACCGGCAGCCTGCACCTCGGGCACGCCATGGACCACACCCTGATCGACGCGCTGACCCGACGCCGCCGCATGCAGGGCTACGACGCTTTGTACCTGCCCGGGATGGACCACGCGGGCATCGCCACGCAGAGCGTCGTCGAGCGCCAGCTCGCCGACGCGGGCGAGCCGGGGCGCAGGCAGATGGGCCGCGAGGCGTTCGTCGCCCGGATATGGGCGTGGAAGGCGGAGTCGGGCGGGGCCATCCTCGGCCAGATGCGCCGGCTCGGCGAGGGCGTCGACTGGACCCGCGAGCGCTTCACGCTGGACGACGGGCTCTCCCGCGCGGTCCAGACCGTCTTCACGCAGATGTTCGACGACGGGCTCATCTACCGGGCCGAGCGCCTCGTGAACTGGTCGCCCGCGCTGCAGAGCGCGATCAGCGACATCGAGGTCGACCACCGCGAGGTCGAGGGGGAACTCGTCTCGATCCGCTACGGGGACGGCGACGACGCGGTCGTCGTCGCGACCACGCGCGTGGAGACGATGCTGGGCGACACCGCGGTCGCGGTGCACCCGGACGATGAGCGCTACCGCCACCTGGTGGGGCGCACCATCCGCATGCCGATCACCGGCCGGGACATCCCGGTGATCGCGGACGACCACGTCGACCCGGCGTTCGGCACGGGTGCACTCAAGATCACCCCGGCGCACGACCCGAACGACTTCGAGATCGGCCGCCGGCATGGCCTGCCGATGCCGACGATCATGGACGAGGCCGGCGTCATCGCCGACAGCGGTACGCGATTTGACGGCCTGGACCGGTTCGCGGCCCGCGAGGCCGTCCGCGAGGAGCTGCGCGCGCAGGGCCGGATCGTCGAGGAGCGTCGCCCGTACCGCCACAGCATCGGGCACGATTCGCGCACCGGCGTGCCCATCGAGCCGCGCCTGAGCCTGCAGTGGTTCGTCCGCGTCGAGCGCCTTGCCAAGGCGGCCGGTGACGCCGTCCGCGCCGGCGACACCCGTATTCATCCGCCGGAGCTGGCCTCCCGGTACTTCGACTGGGTCGACTCGATGCACGACTGGTGCATCTCCCGGCAGCTGTGGTGGGGCCACCGCATCCCCGTCTGGTACGGCCCGGACGGCCAGACGATCTGCGTCGGGCCGGAGGAGGAGCCGCCGAGCGGCGCGGGCTGGCGTCAGGACGACGACGTCCTGGACACCTGGTTCTCCTCGGGCCTCTGGCCGTTCTCCACCCTCGGGTGGCCCGAGCGCACGCCCGACCTCGATCGCTACTACCCGACGTCCGTGCTGGTCACCGGCTACGACATCCTGTTCTTCTGGGTCGTCCGGATGATGATGTTCGGGCTGTACGCGATGCACGCGGTGCCTTTCCGCGACGTCTACCTGCACGGGCTCATCCGGGACGAGCACGGCCGGAAGATGAGCAAGTCCAAGGGCAACGTCATCGACCCGCTGGAGCTGATCGACGCCTTCGGAGCGGACGCACTGCGCTTCACCATCGCCCGCGGCAGCAACCCCGGCACGGACATGTCGCTCTCCACCGAGTGGGTCGCCGGCTCGCGCAACTTCGTCACCAAGTTGTGGAACGCCACCCGGTTCGCCCTGGCGAACGGTGTGACGGTCGACATGCCACTGCCCGGCGAGCCGACGGACGCCGACCGCTGGATCCTCGGCCGCCTGCGCGAGGTCCGCGAGGAGACCGACGCGCTGCTCGAGGAGTTCCAGTTCGCCAAGGCCACCGAGGGGCTCTACCACTTCACGTGGGACGAGCTGTGCGACTGGTACGTCGAGCTGGCCAAGGTGCAGCTCCGCGACGAGAGCACCGCGCAGGGCACCCGCGCCGTGCTCGGGCACGTCCTGGATGCGCTGCTCAAGCTGCTGCACCCGGTCGCGCCGTTCGTCACCGAGGAGCTCTGGACGACGCTGAGCGGCGGCGAGTCGGTCGTCGTCGCGCCATGGCCGGTCGACGCCGGGCGACCCGTGGACCCTGCCGCGGCAGCCCGCGTGGCGGACCTGCAGAAGCTCGTCACCGAGGTCCGCCGGTTCCGCACCGAGCAAGGCCTGCCGGACAGCCGTCGGGTTGCGGCCCGGGTTGCCGACGTGAGCGGTGACGCCGAGGCCGCGCTGCGCGCGCTCGCCCGCCTGGAGCCCGACGGCGACGGCTTCGCACCGACTGCGACGGTCGAGGTCGTGCTCTCCGACGGTGCCGCCCGCGTCGAGCTCGACACGTCGGCTGCCATCGACGTCGCCGCCGAGCGCGCCCGGCTGGGTCGGGACCTCGCCGCGGCGCGGAAGGAGCTGGAGCAGGCCGAGAAGAAGCTCGGCAACCCGAAGTTCGTCGAGAAGGCGCCGCCGACCGTGGTCGACGGGATCCGCGCCCGGCGGGAGACGGCGGCGGCCGACATCGAGCGGGTCACCGCCCGGCTGGAGGCTCTCCCGACGCCATGAGCGATCCGTACGACGAGGGGGCAGAGGGCGAGGGCGCCGTTCCGGATCCCGCGGAAGCGACTGAGGACGTCGTCCTGCACCACGTGCTCGACGCCGTCCGCGGCGCCGAGACCCCGGACGTGGTGCCCGCGACGTCGTCCGTTGCCGGCTTCGCCGAGTTCCTCGCCGTCGAGGCGGTGCTGGACAAGCGCTGGCCGGAGACGGCGATCGACCCGACCCTCGACCGCATTGCCACGCTGGTGGAGGTCCTCGGAGATCCGCAGCGCGGCTACCCCGTCGTGCACCTGACGGGGACCAACGGCAAGACCTCCACCGCGCGGATGATCGACGCTCTGCTCACCGAGATCGGGCTGCGCACCGGCCGCTACACCAGCCCGCACCTGCAGCTCGCCACCGAGCGCATCAACATCGACAACCGTCCGGTCACACCGGAGCGCTACGTCGAGATCTACCGGGACATCGCGCCGTTCGTGGACCTGGTCGACGCCCGCAACCAGGAGGCGGGCCACGACACCCCGCTGAGCAAGTTCGAGATCCTCACCGCGATGGGCTTCGCCGCGTTCGCGGACGCGCCGGTGGAGGCCGGTGTCGTGGAGGTGGGTCTTGGCGGGCGATGGGACGCGACGAACGTCGTCCAGGCGGACGTCGCGGTGATCACGCCGATCGGTGTCGACCACGTCGAGTTCCTGGGTTCCGACGTGCTCGCCATCGCCCGGGAGAAGGCGGGGATCATCAAGGCCGGGTCGATCGCGGTACTCGCCGCGCAGGACCGCGCGGTCGCCGAGGTCCTCGTCGAGCGGTGTGCCGAGGTGGGGGCGCAGGTCGCGCGCGAGGGCGCCGAGTTCGGCGTGCGGGAGCGGGAGCTCGCCGTCGGCGGGCAGCGGATCAGCATCCAGGGCCTGTCCGGTGCCTACGACGACATCTTCCTTCCGCTTCACGGTGAGCACCAGGCGTCGAACGCCGCACTCGCCCTCGCCGCCACCGAGGCACTGGTCGGCGCCGGTCCCGAACAGCCGCTGGACGCGGAGGCGGTGCGCGTCGCCTTCGCCGGAGTGCGGTCGCCCGGTCGCCTGGAGCGCGTGGCCTCGGGCGGCGGCACCGAGGCCACGGTGCTGGTGGACGCCGCGCACAACCCGCACGGCACCCGCGCCCTCGCCGCGGCGCTGACCTCGGAGTTCCGCTTCAGCCGGCTGATCGCAGTGGTCGCGACGATGCGGGACAAGGACGCCCGCGGGATCCTCGCCGAGCTGGAGCCGGTGGTGGCCGAGGTCGTGATCAGCACGAACTTCTCGCCCCGCGCGATGGACCCGGACGAGCTGGGCGCGATCGCCGCCGACGTCTTCGGCTCGGAGCGGGTGAGCGTGGAGCCCGTGCTCGCCGAGGCGATCGAGCAGGCGCGTGAGCTCGCCGAGGAGGAGGGCGCGGCCGGGGCCGGTGTGATCGTCACCGGATCGGTCGTCACCGCGGGCGAGGCACGAACCCTGTTCGGTAAGGACCCCGCGTGAGCAGGCCGCTCACCCTCGACACAGCAGCGCCGCGAACGCGGCCTGCGAGGACCGGCGACGAGACCGCATGAGCGAGCCTGCCCCGATTCCGGACCCCACCGCGGGGCTGCGCGGCGTGTTCGCGGCGCTGCTCGTGCTCGAGTCGATCGTCGTGGCGCTCGCGCTGCTCGTGCTGCCGAAGGTCGGGACCGGTGCGACGCCGCTCGGGGTCGGCCTCATCGGCGGGCTGGCCCTCGCGATGATCGTGGCCGCGGGCCTGCAGCGGCGCCCGTGGGGCCTGCCCGTGGCGTTGGCGCTGCAGGCGGCGACGGTGCTGTGCGGGCTGCTCGTGCCGGCGCTGGGCATCATGGGCCTGGTGTTCGCCGCCGTCTGGGGCGGGATCCTCCTCATGCGTCGCGACGTCCGGCGCAGGATGGAGCGCGGCGAGCTGCCCGCGCAGCAGGCCCGCCGGGAGCCGGGCGACGGCGGCCCCCGCTCGTAGCAGCACGGCGATCACCAGCAGCGGACGCACCCAAGCGGCGATCACGGGGACCGGGCGGCCGCGGGTCGGGATGCCGATGCCGCCGCCACGTCACGGTCTGCCGACCCGATCGCTCGTAGGTGCGCTGACGGTCGGCGATCGCGATCTCGGTGTCTCCCGCGTGCATCCATCAGCCGCGGGGGAGCGACCCGGTCACGGATGGTGCGGCGGATAGGGTGAACCGCGTGAGCGAACGCACCCTGGTCCTGGTGAAGCCCGACGGCGTGAGCCGCAAGCTGGTCGGCGAGGTTCTCGCCCGGATCGAGCGCAAGGGGCTCGACCTTGTCGCGCTCGAGCTGCGCACGGTGGACCGTGAGCTGGCCGTCCAGCACTACGCCGAGCACGACGGCAAGCCGTTCTTCGAGTCGTTGCTCACGTTCATCACCTCGGGGAAGGTGCTCGCCGCCGTCGTCGAGGGCCCACGGGCGATCAGCGCGTTCCGCCAGCTCGCCGGCGGCACGGATCCCGTCGAGAAGGCCGTGCCGGGCTCGATCCGCGGCGACTTCGGCCTGGAGACGCAGTCGAACCTCGTGCACGGCTCGGACTCGCCGGAGTCGGCGGCCCGCGAGATCAAGCTCTGGTTCCCCAACCTCTGACGCGTGTCCAGCGGATCAACGCCGCAGCCGGGTGAGGCGGCGATCCACAGGGTGTGAGGACACTGCCGTCGGCGGTAACCGACATGAATCTGTCGGTGCGCCGGGTTAGCGTGCTGGTGTGGGGGACGGTCTCGTACAGGCTCGCGATCTCCGTAAGAGCTTCGGCGAGTTCGAGGCCGTGCGGGGGATCGACGTCGATGTCGCACGCGGTGAGGTCTTCGGGTTCCTGGGGCCGAACGGGGCGGGCAAGTCGTCGACGATGCGGATGATCGCCTGCGTGTCGCCCCGCTCCGGGGGCACGCTGCAGGTGCTCGGGATGGATCCGGATGTCGACGGCCCGCGCATCCGCGCTCGGATCGGCGTCGTCCCGCAGCTGGACAACCTGGACCAGGAGCTCACCGTCCGGGAGAACCTCCAGGTCTACGGCCGCTACTTCGGCTTGCCTCGCGCGCGGGTGCGGGAGAAGGCGGTCGAGCTGATGCAGTTCGCGCAGCTGGCGGACCGGGCGGACGCGCCGGTCGAGCCGCTGTCGGGCGGCATGAAGCGCAGGCTGACGATCGCGCGTTCGCTCGTGAACGACCCCGAGCTGCTGCTGCTGGACGAGCCCACCACCGGCCTGGACCCGCAGGCGCGCCACCTGCTGTGGGAGCGGCTGTACCGGCTCAAGCGCGAGGGGGTCACCCAGATCGTCACCACGCACTACATGGACGAGGCCGAGCAGCTGTGCGACCGGCTGGTGGTGATGGACGGCGGGGTGATCGCCGCGGAGGGTTCGCCCGCCGAGCTGATCGCGCGCTACTCCACTCGTGAGGTGCTGGAGCTGCGGTTCCCACCGGATGTCGCCGCGCCGGTCGAGCTCATGACACGGCTGGCCGAGCGCGTCGAGGTCCTGCCGGATCGGCTGCTGCTGTACACCGCGGACGGGGAGCACCTGCAGGGTGAGCTGGCCCGCAACGGCGTCCGTCCGCAGTCCGCCCTCGTGCGTCGTTCGTCGCTGGAAGACGTCTTCCTCCGGCTCACCGGCCGAAGCCTGGTCGACTGATGGCCGAGCGGATCGACCTCCCGAGCACGCCGCGCGTCGACGCGTTGCCCGCCGCCGAGGGACCACCCACGCGCACCGAGCGTGCCGAGGGTGTCGTGCCCGGCGTCCTGCGCGTCGTCGAGCACCACTGGACGTGGTACCGGCGGAACTGGCGCGCCACCGCCGTCTCGTCGATCCTGCAGCCCCTGCTGTTCCTGCTCGCGTTCGGCCTCGGGTTCGGCGCCCTGATCGACGGCACCGGGCGTGCCGCCGACGCCACCGGCGGCGTGCCGTACCTGGTGTGGCTGGCGCCGGCGCTGCTCGCGATGTCCGCGGTGCAGACGGCCGTCTTCGACTCCGCCTACCCGGTGCTCTCCGGCTTCAAGTGGCAGCGCGTGTACTGGGCCATGACGGCCACGCCGATCTCGCCGGGGCAGGTCGCGCTCGGCCACCTGGCCTGGTTCACGGTCAAGGCCACCGGGTCCGGAGCGATCTATGTCGCCGTGATCGCGGTGTTCGGCGGCGTCCGCACGGTCGGGATCGCTTTTTCCCTGCTGGCGGCGGTCCTCACCGGTGTCGCCGTGTCGGCGGTCGTCGCGGCCTTCACCGCCGGAATCGACGACGAGGGCACGGCCTTCACCGTGTTGTTCCGGCTGGTGCTCATCCCGATGACGCTGTTCTCCGGCACGTTCTTCCCGGTGGACCAGCTGCCCGGCTGGGTGCAGCCCGTCGCGTGGATCTCGCCCCTGTGGCACGGCACCGAGCTGGCCCGCGCCGCCGTGGTCGGGGCGGGTCCCGGCAGCGCCTCGACGGCACTGGCCGCCCTCGGCCATGTGGTGTTCCTGCTGGTGCTGCTCGCCGGCGGCGGCGCGCTCGCGCTTCGGCGCTTCCGCCGGAGGCTGCACCCATGACGCTCCGCGACGTGCCGCTGCCCGACGTCGCGGGCCCCGACGTCCCGGTTCCCAGGCCGCCCGCGTGGGCCCGGCTTCTTCCGGCCGGGAGCTACGCCGGGCGGGCGAGCGCGCTGGTGCTGCGCTCCGTCACCGCCTCGCGGCGAGCGTGGCTGGCGTTCGTCTCGGGCTTCTTCGAGCCCGTGTTCTACCTCGTCGCCATGGGGCAGGGGCTCGGCGCGCTGGTCGGCCCGCTGCCCGGGCCCGACGGGCAGCCCATCCCGTACGCCGCGTTCATCGCCCCGGGGCTGCTCGCCGCGGCCGCCATGAACGGGGCGGTGTTCGACTCCACGTTCAACGTCTTCTTCAAGCTCAAGTACAACCGCCTCTACGACGCGGTACTGGCGACGCCGCTCGGACCGGTGGACATCGCCCTCGGCGAGATCGGCTGGGCCCTGCTCCGGGGCGCCCTGTACGCGTTGGGGTTCCTCGCCGTGATGGGTGGCTTCGGCCTGCTGCTCTCGCCGTGGGCGCTGCTCGCGCTGCCGGCGGCGCTCGTGGTGGCGTTCGGCTTCGCGGCCGTCGGGATGGCCGCCACCACCTACATGCGCTCGTGGCAGGACTTCGACCTCGTCACGCTCGCGATCCTGCCGATGTTCCTGTTCGCCACCACGTTCTACCCGCTGTCGGTCTACCCCCGTTGGCTGCAGCTCCTGGTGGAGGCGATGCCGCTGTTCCACGCCGTCGAGCTCATGCGCGGGCTGACCACCGGCGCGGTGCACCTCGGCATGCTCGGGCACCTCTCGTACTTCCTCGTGATGATCGTGGTCGGGCTCGTCGTCGCGGCGCGGCGGCTGGACATCCTGCTGCTGAAGTAATCGCACTTCGGTGCCCAGAGTGCGCTCCGGAGGTACTCGGGCCGCGAGGAGTGGCCGCGAGGGCACCCGGAGTCCGACAATGGACCCATGCCGCTCACCCAGCAACGCTCCTCGACGGCGGACCTCGTGCGGGCGGGTGTGGTGGCGGTGCTCGCCGTGCTGCAGATCGCCGTCGCGTGGCTGGGCGGCAGCGGGGGCGCCGGCGAGTCGGTCGGGGTGGTCGCGCAGGCATACCGCTCGCCCGTGCTGCCGGCCGGCTGGACCTTCGCCATCTGGGGCCCGATCTACCTCGCCTTCTTCGGATACGCGATCTATCAGCTGCTTCCCGGGCAGCGGGGCCGTGACGTGCACCGCGCCACGGGCTGGTGGTTGGCCACGTCGGCCGTGTTCAACGCGTTGTGGATCCTGGCGTTCTCGGCGCGGTACGTGCTGCTCGCTCAGCTGCTCATCGTCGCGCTGCTGGTGGTGCTGGCCCGGGTGTTCGGCCGGTTGTCGCGGGAGCGCTCGAGCACGACCGCCGAGCGCGTGGCACTGCGCCTGCCGGTGGCGCTCTACACCGGGTGGGTCTCGATCGCCGTGGTCGCCGGGACCGCGGCGACGGGTGTCCGTCTCGGGCTTCCGGCCCAGGGTGCGCTCGCGGTGATCGCCGGGGTGCTCGTCCTGATCGTGGCCGCGGGGATCGTGGCGGCCGTGGTGACCAACGCCACGGCGGTGGTCGGCTACGCCGCGGCCGTGGTGTGGGCCCTCGTCGGGATCGCGCTGAACGATCCTCCCGCCGCGGTCGGGGTCGCGGCCGCGGTCGCGACGGTCGTCGTGCTGTTCGCCACCGCGCGGCGGGTCAGCACGGCGGGCGATCCCCGTCGCGCGGCATGGGGCTGATCCCGCGCCGCCCCGCCTCGTCGTGAAAGCCACGTTCCGGACGTGCGGTGCCGGGAATGTGGCTTTCCGGACAGCGACAGGGGTCAGGGCGCAACCGGACAGTCGGGAGGGCCGAGCGTCCCGCTGAGGGCCGCGGCGGCGTCGGGGAGCCGCCAGAGCGCCTCGCCTACTGCGTCGCTCGCCACGAACAGCAGCGATCCGTCTCCGGGTGCTGCCAGCGCGCTGACACGCCCTGGCAGCAGCGCGGAGACGGTCGTGATGGCGGCGGGCTTCCGCCGGTCGAGATGCGCGAGCCGATCACCGTCCTGGCCCGCGACGACGAACCACACGCCGGTGCCGTCCGCCGCCACGCGAGCGAGACCGGCGGCGCCGGTAGCCGCACACGCCGTGCCCGCGAGGGGGGCGGCCGCAAGGCCGACGGCCGTCACGGTCAACAGCTCCAGCCCGCCGGTTGCGCCCAGGACGCGCAGACCGCCGTTCCGCACCGGCAGCACGGCGCGCACGTCGACGGGCGGCTCGGGTTCCTGAATGGTGACCACCGGCAGGAAGGTCGCGGCCAGGCGCTGCGTGCCGTCGCGTTCGGCGAGGTCGAGGCGACGGACTGTCTCGTCGGGGTCCGCGTCGGTGCGAAGCCACAGCGAGCCGTCCGCCCCGACCGGGCCGGCCTCGGTGACCCCGCGGACGACCACGTGGAGCGCGTCGTCCGGCCGCAGCCCGGAGACCGTCACCGTGTCGGCGGAGGTCCACCGGGCGAGCCGGTCGCCGGCCACGCCGAGCGGCGCCGGCGCACCTCGGTCGGTGCGGGCCAGGACCTGGGCCCGCCCGCGGTCGTCCGCGACGACGATCCCGGCCCGGGAGACGAGGCCCGGCGACCCGTCGGCGAGGACCGGACGCGCGTCGTCTGCTGCGGCCAGGCCGGCAGCGCCACTGCGCAGCGGGAACGGACCGACGGCGGCGACCGGCAGGAACGGCCCGACTGCGTCACGGTGCGGCGGCTGTGGCACGGCGGGCACCACGGCCACCACGGCCACCACGGCGACCACGGCCAGTACCACCACGGCGACGACCGCCACGCGCCCGCGCTGCGTCGGTCCTCGCAGCCAGATCACGGCCACCAGGCTTGCGCTACCGGCCAGGAGCGCCACCCACGCCCCCGGCGCGCGGCCGGCGCCACGGTCCACCAGCACCGTGCCGGCGACGGCGACCGCCACGGCCCCGGCGGCCACTGCCGCGTACCGCGCGAGCAGGACGAGCCGGGCCGGAGGCGCCGCCCCTGTGGCCCGCGCCACCACCCCCAGCGCGAGCACCGCGGCCAGCACCGCGAGCCCGCCGAGCACTGCCGCCTGCGGGCCCGCCGCCTCGATCCCCGTCCACCGGTCCGGCGCCAGCTCCTCCAGCGGCCCCGCGCCCAGCAGCACCGCCCCACGGTCGGCACGCCACCAGGGCAGCAGCACGGCCGCCGCCGCGACTGCCGCGAGGCCCGCCGGCAGCACGGTCCGAAGGCGTTCCCGGGTCGTCACGGGCCGCTCCGGCGACCTCGCGCGCTCACACCCCGACCTCCTCCACCAGCGCGACGTGGCCCAGCAGGCGGACGACGGTGCTCATCGAGCCCACCGCATGCCCGCCAGCGTCCCACCTCGGGCTCGGTCGAGTCGAGCCGGTTGCGGACCTCACCCGACGCAGCCCCTCGCACCCAATCACCCGGGAGAGGTGATGGACACACCGTCGGTCCGGGAGTATCTGTCGTGATCTCGATCGTCATGGGTGGAGGCGTGTGCATCAACGCGATGAGCTTCGTCGCATCGTGCTCTGGCTGGGCGTGGACAACGTCCTGTCAGTGCTGCTGCCGAACCTGGACGAGCCGATCAGGAACCGCCGACGCTCCGGGACGCTCAAGCAGTTCGCCCTTGCGTTCGTCGTGTCCTACCTGATCGGCTACCTCGTCAACTTCATGCTCATCTGGCGGGCGTTGGCAGCTCGCGAGCTGGCAGCGAGATGGGGCGAGGCCATGATTCCAGCGATCAGCGTGGTGGTGAGCAGCCTGACGATGTGGTTCTTGCTCACCGTCCTGGCGACGGCGCTCGCCCAGCAGCCGAAGGTCCGCCGCAGGTTGCTCAAGGACATCGCGGACTACAGTGCGCATGCTGAAGCCAAGGCCTGTGCGAGGGAGACTGCCCAGGCGCTCGGGACAGGGCAGTCCTCGGGCTCCGCGGAACGGGTCGGCGGTCGACCAACCTGAGGCGGGGGTGAGTGGCCGTGCGAATTCCCCGTATCAAGACGTCAGTCCCCGAGCTGCCTTCCCAGTTCATCTCCAGGAGGCGTCTGCTCGACGCGTTGGAGGCCGGGGAGGGCGAGGTGACGCTCGTGTGCGCGCCGCCGGGCTACGGCAAGACCTTGCTGCTCGCCGATTGGACGCGCCGCACGGCGGACGACACCACGGCGTGGGTGAGCCTCGATCGGGACGACAACGACCCCGAACGGCTGTGCGCCGGCATCGTGGCTGCCCTCGGGCGCTGCGCCGCTGTGCCCGCGGACAATGCCGTGAACCAGCTCGGGGTACCGCATCGAGCGACGCGCCACGAGTTCTGGACGGACCTCGTCGACGCTCTCCATGAGCTACCGGTACTGGTCCGGCTGATCCTCGACGACCTGCAGGAGGTCGTCGACAGGGACGCGCTGGGCGTGATACGGCAACTCGTCCGGCACCTCCCTCCGACCGTCCGCCTCACACTCTCGTCCCGGCTCGACCCACCACTGTCCCTGGTGCGCCTTCGCCTCGAGGGCAGGCTCGGGGAGCTGCGGGCCGAGCAGTTGCGCTTCACCCGTGCAGAGACAGCCGAGCTGCTCGCCCGCGCCGCGCCGAGCCTGGGGCCGGCCCAGATCGCCGTGTTGCAGGAAGGGACGGACGGCTGGCCGGCCGGAGTGCGGCTCGCGTCGTCCTCGCTGAGCGCCGCGGACGATCCCGAGCGTTTTCTCGCCGAGTTCTCCGGAGACGACCGCTCGGTGGCCGACTACCTCGTCGGCGAGGTCCTCCAGAGCATGGCCGCGGAAACGCGAGACCTGTTGAGCCTGGTCAGCGTGTGCGACCCGATTCCCTCGGAGCTCGCCATCGAGCTGTCCGGCCGGCCGGACGCCCCGCAGGTGCTCAACGCGCTCGAGCACGACTCAGGACTGATCACTCGTGGCCCACGGCGGTCGGAGTACCGGGTCCATGTTCTCCTGCGCTCCTACCTCCGTGCCGAGCTCGCCCGACAGCGACCCGCCTTGATCCTGCAGCTGAACGCATGGGCTGCGAACTGGTGGGCGTCGCGCGGCCGGCCGGTGGAAGCCCTGTCGCAGGCGATCGACGGTGCGTCGGGGGAGGTGCTCACCGACCTCTTGGTCCGGTGGGCCGTTCCGCTGCTGCTCACCGGCGACCATACCCTGCTGAGTCGCGCCCTGACGGTCGCCGGCGACGCAGTCGCTCGACAGCCGCTGCTCGCAGCAGTGCACGCCGCCGTCCGTGCCGCGTCGACGGCGGACGAGATCGCGGTCGTCGACGGCCGGAACCCGGCGGCTGCGGGCGCAGGTACCGCGGACAGCCTGCAGGTGAACCGCGAGCGGACGCGTCAGGCTTGGGCCCTTCCGGCTGGAGCCGAGCTCGCCGCGCTTCGGAGGGTGGTCGCTGCTGCAGCGGACGACGTGCCGGGCAGTGCAGACCACCGCGTCTCACGAGCAGCTGTCTCCGCACTCGCAGCGTTCCGACGCGGTGCCGACCTCCTGTCCGAGAGGGGCGACGCCCGCGCCGCACTGGAACTGTTGAGCGGTGCCCTCGACCGCGCCCGCGCCCAGACGTTCGACTATCTGGAGATGCAGTGCCAGGCGCTCAGCGCTGCGGCGGCGGCGGGCCTCGACCGGTGCGAGACCATGACCGCCGCAGCCGAGGGGGCCCTCGGCATCGCCGCCGAGCACGGGTGGCAGCGGTCCACCTGGTCGAGCGCGGCGCAGGTCGTGCTGGCCTACGGCGCGCTGCTGCGCGCCGAGCCGGCCGAGGCGTACCGGCTGGCGGGGCAGGGTCAGGGCGCTTCAGGAGCACTCGACCGCGAGGTCGAGTTCGGTCTTCGGTTCGTCCTCGGGGCCGCCGCGTTCGACCGTGGGCAGCACGCGGCCGGTTTGCAGCAGATGCACCACGCCCGCGCGAACCACGGGGACCGTCACGTCGCGGCGGTACAGGCAGCGGCCGTCGCGGTGCTGGAGTACCGGGCCGCGCTGACGGCCGGTCACCGCACGGCTGCCCGCAGCGTCCTGAGCTGGTCGACCGGCCGAACCGGTGACTGTGGGGAGACGCAGCTGATGCGGTCGTGGGAGGAAGCACGCGCGGGTCGGGTGGCAGCGGCCCGCGACGCCCTCCGTCCGCTCCTCGATGGATCGACGCCGCCGCTGCTGCGGCACTCGATCGTGGAGGCGCAGCTCGTCGAAGCGCAGCTCGATCTGTCGGCGGGTGATCGCGCGAGCGCGCGCCGGGCCCTGCGCCGGGCGCTCACCGTGGCGGCTCCGCTCGGGGTCCTTCGACCGTTCGTGCTCGCCGGGCCGGCCCTGCACGAGCTCCTGGTGCACCAGATGGGCAGTTTCGGTGACGCGGAGCCGATCGCCGAGGCCGCGCTGGGGGTGCTGCACCGCCGGCAGGAGGCGTCGGGGGACACCGTGCTCAGCGCGCGTGAGTCGGGCGTGCTGGCCCTGCTGCCGACGCTTCTCTCGCTCGATGAGATCGCGGAGGAGCTCGGCATCTCCATCAACACCGTGAAGTCGCACACCCGCACGATCTACGCCAAGCTGGGCGTCAGTACCCGCCGCAGCGCGGTCGTCGCGGCGCACGAGCGGGGGCTGCTCTCGATTCGACACGTGCCCGACGATCAGCCGGCACTCCCGCCCCCGTGCTCGACGTAGCCGGTAGACGTGGAGCGCCCTGCTCATCACCGTGCTCGCCGCGTGCCTCACCTCGTTCGGGTGATGTCCGGCCACTCCCATCCGACGACTGTCGGGGCACGGCCGGATGCGTCCGCGCTCCGGCACCGGCGAGCCACTGGGGGGCGAATGACCGCCAGGCGCTTCGAGTTTCGGGTCCGAGGATCGTTGTCCGATCGCACGCGCGATGAGTTCTACGGCCTGGCGGTCGCCGACGCACCCCCGGAAACGATCATCTTCGGCGAGGTGGTCGACGAGTCCCACCTGCACGGGATCCTCGCGCTCGTCCGATCGCTGGACCTTCACCTGATCTCGATGCACGAGATCAGGGATTAGCCGGCCGTTCAGCCGAGCAACCCACGCTCCTGCGCGCTCAGCACGGCACTTCTGCGGCTGCTCGCACCCAGCGCGGCGTACGTCGCGTGCATGCGCCGCCGAGCGACCGGCACCGGGACCTGCAGGTGATCGGCAATCTGCGGAAGCGAGCGACGCGTGGACATCATGAGAACCAGCGCCCGATCGGGCGTCCGCTCGTCGCCTTCACCGGCGGCGGGGTCGTCGACGTCCCCGAGCGCCCCCAGCACATGCTCGGGGTCCTCCCCGCATTGCAGGCAGAGTGCGGCGAGCCGCAGCCCGGCGGCCCAACCGCCGATCCGGGCGTGGAGGCGCCGCAGTCGCCCTGCGTCGAGGACCACGCTGCAGCTCAGCAGGAATGCAGACATCTCTGCCGGCGTGAACGCGAGGTCCTCGGCCTCCACGGTGCACACGTTTGCGCCGTCCACCTTCAGCCGGCGCCCGGCCAGCACGAGCCGGACGTCAGGCTGTCGGCGACGCACCAGGTCTGCGAGAACCTGCACGGTCGACGCGTCCAGCTCGTCCACGTCGTCGACGACCACCCGGGTCGGCGGAGGCAAGGCGTCCAGTGCGGAGGTGACCTGGGCCAGCAGTGCGCCAAATCCCGGCCTCGCCCGCGACCACGCCACTCCTCCGCCCGTGCGGGCCCAGTCCGCAAGGAGGGCTGTCTTGCCGAAGCCCGCGGGTGCCCGCACGACGACCGCCTGGCCCGACGACGCCCTCTCCAGCTGGGCGAGCAGCCGGGTCCGGGACACGAAGTTCGCAGGGAGACGAGGCGGTGCCGGCTCGCCTGATGATCCAGTCATGGCCACTCCGTTCGATCAGCGGCTGCTGAGATTTCCGTCTACCGGGATGAAACGACCTCCTCCTGCGGGGATGACATGTCGCGCACGTACCGGGTTTTCACAGCAGGTGCAGCTCGCGAGCCCGGCGCACCGCGTCCCGGCGGCCGTCTGCCGCCAGCTTGCGATAGAGCGTGCGCTGGTGGCTCTTCACCGTGTTCACCGAGACGTAGAGCTCGGCCGCGATCTCCGCGTTCGACAGCGAGCTCGCGAGGTAGCGCAGCACGACCTGCTCGCGGGTGGTGAGCGGGTCGACGGGACCGGTGGCGGCGGGCCGGGGAACCTGACCACTGGCCCGCTGCGCGAGATCGACCGCGAACGCGGTCGCCTCGGTACCGCGTTCGAGCCGTGCCGTCAACAGTCGGTCGAGGCCGGCGCCGAGGTCGAGGAAGGGCCGCCGCAGACGCTGGGGGGCAGCCGCGAGCAGGGCGTTCTCGAGGTGGTCAAGGGCACGGCCGGCGTCGTGGCGAGCATCGGCCGCGAGCGCCGTCAGCACCTGCAGAGACACCTGCCGCCGCGTCGACTCGCTCCGCTCGATCCGAGCGAGCACGCGTTCCGCACCGAACGCGTCGTCGTCGAACAGGTGCAGCTGAGCTGCGGCCATCGCGGCTTCCGGTGCACCGGGGTCACGCAGCGCTCTCAGGGTGGCTGTTGCACCACGGCGGTCCGCCGCCGGCAGAGCAGCTGAAACTGCAGCACCAGCAGACGGTCGATCAGCGGCGCCGGGACCGGATGGTCCTCGGCCAGATCGATGGCGGCGCGCAGACCGACCAGCGCCTGCTCGAGGTCGCCCGCGGCCGCACGTCGCGCTGCCCGCAGTCCCGCGGCGGCCAGGCGCACATGTGGTTCTGTGCTGTCGCCGATGTCCGCCACGCGCCCGAGCCAGACGTCGGCCGCCTCGAGGTCGTCGCGGTCCAGGTGGAGACCGGCGAGGGCGAGATACAGCGACGCCACCTGCGGGGTGCGGGACCAGCCCAGCGCCCTCGCCTGGTCGACAGCGGCCAGCGCGTCCGTCTCTGCGGACTCCAGGTCGCCACGCTCGTAGTGCAACAACGCCAGGTTCGCCTTGGCGTTGAGGTGCGGCAGCAACGTGCGGCCCCAACGCTCGGTGTCGATCGCGACCCGCAGGTGCTTCTCCGCGTCCACATGCTCGCCGATCCACGCCTCGGCCGTGCCGAGGTTGCCGAGCGTGACGATCCTCAGCATGTGCCAGTCGACGAGCCCCAGCCTGCTGAGGACGGGCACGTCCTCCGGCACTCGCCGGCACGCCGCGATCACTCGGGGCAGATCACCGGTCAGGCGGGCGAGTCCCGCCTCGATCGGGTTGAGGACGACCTCGGTGCGCCGGGCGCGCGGTGGCGACAGGTCGGCCATTCCGGCCCTGGAGACTGCGACCAGTTGGGCAACTTCCTCGGACCGCCCTTCCATGACCCGGGCACCGGCGAGTGCACTGGCCAGCTCGGGATGCGCCCAGATGACCTCCCGTGGTGTCGAGCCGAGCTCGACGTGCAGGTCGCGCGGTCTGCCACCGATCACCAGCGGCACGATGTGTACCCCGACGATGTCCGCGGCGAGTCGCCACAGCCCGCCACGAAGGGCGTAGCGCACGGCCTCGAGCGGCATACCGTGCTCCCGGTGCCACTCCGCGGCACGCCGGTGGAGATCGCGTCGCTGTCGGGGATCGGTCAGCTGCGCGCGCAGCAGGTCCGCAACGAGCCGGTGGAGCTGGTACCAGCGCCCCGGTCGACCCATCGAGTGGACGAAGAGGTTGGACGCCTGCAGCTCGGCGAGCCGAGCCGCACCGTCGTTGCAGCCGGTGACCGCGTTCGCCAGGTCGGCGCAGACGAAGTCGAGTACGCAGATCTTGCCGAGGAGGTCCCGAGCGGGCGGCGCGGCACGGCCGAGCACCTCGGTGAGCAGGTACCCGGCGACGCTGTGGTCGTCGCCGGAGAAGGTGGCCACGCGCCCGGCGCGGTCGCGGTTTCCCGCCAGCTCGAGGGCAGCCAGACGGAGGGCGGCCGCCCAACCCTCGGTGCGTCCCACGAGTTGAGCGAGGACGTCGGGTTCCAGCTCGATCCCCGCGGTCGACAGCATCACGCCGGCTTCGTGGGCGCGGAACGCGAGCTCCTCGGAACGCACCTCGCACAGCGCCCCGGTGAGCCGGAGCGCGTCGAGGGGCCACGGTGGATCCTCGCGGCTCGTGGCGACGATCCTCAGCCCCTTCGGTGGCCGTTCGATCAGGCCGAGCACACCTTCGTGCACGGCGGCGGACCGGAGCTCGTGCAGGTTGTCCAGGACCAGGAGCACCGGCCCGGCGCCGGTCAGAGCTGCAGCGATGCGGCCGGGAAGCTCGCTGACATCCACGGCGTCGATGTCACGCAACGCGGTGGTCGCCGGTTCACCCACTTTGCGGGCGAGTCCGGCGGCGACGGTCGCCCAGAAGCTGCGCGGATCGTCGTCCGTGTCCACCAGACTGATCCAGACGGCGGGGCGGTCCGGCGGCCGGGCCGACAGCCACGACGCCACCAGGACCGTCTTGCCCCATCCTGCCGGTGCCGAGACCAGCGTGAGGGTGCTGCCGAGGCCCGCGGTGAGGGTGTCGTGCAGCCGAGAGCGGCTGACCAGGCGCCCTGTCCCGGGCACGGCGAACTTGAGGTCCGCGGCGTCGAACGGATCGGCTCTCCGCGGAGCATCATTCCGGACCTCGTTGCGCACCGCTCCCCCCGAGCGGAGACCGCGGTAGCCTCCGACGAGGAGCGTCCCAGCATGCGTAGGTAATGCCAAGGCGTATGTCGGCGTCACCGATCGTGCCCGTGGCTCGCGGGGACGGGGCAGGGTCTCCCTCAGTCGGCAAACCACACGTCAAGGAGGTCGACCGCTGCCAAGCCCTCCTCGCTCGCGATCCGCTCGAAGGCCTGCGCCAGCTTGAGCGCCATCTCGAACGTCATCGCGGCGAGCATGTCGGTGCCCTGCTGCTCGGCAACGCGGTCGATGACGTCCTGCAGGGCGAAGAGGCCGAGCTCATAGTTGTGGTCGTCCGACAGCAGCGCGCGAACTCCCTCGTACGCCTGGCGGCGCGCCTCAAGTGACGGCGCGGCGGCGGAGCCGAGGTGCTCGGGCTTCACGATCGCACACTCCTCCACGTCGACCTCTCCATCGGAGTGACCGGCGCGGTGGACCGGTAAACCCCCCACATAGGACGGTTGCCACGAGGATATTGCCATTGCCCGATTTGCTGCCTGTCGAACAGCGCCGTGAATCGCGACGGGACCGCCGACGATCAATTTACGTTGAAACCTCGGCTGCTACGATTCAGCGGAACGTGGGCCCGTGGTGGTCCCGGCAGGGAGTTTCGGTCGGTCGGGAGGCGGGTGACGGTGCACGCTCCTTCCGCGAAGACAACGGTGCCCGCTGCGCCGATCGGCCTCGTGACGCGATCGCGATTGCTCGACGAACTGGACCGTGCTCCCGAACAGTCGCTCGTCCTGGTGTGCGCCCCGCCCGGATACGGAAAGACGTCCCTGCTGGCGGACTGGGTCGTCCGCCGTGTGCCGGCTGCGGCGTGGTTGACGCTCGACGACGACGACAACGACCCGCTGCGGCTGTTGCTCGATGTCATGGGCGCCGTGGCGATGTCCTCCGCCGTGTCCGACGACAGCGCTGTGCGCCGGCTCCTGGCCGCACCCCCCGCGTCGGTTCCCGAGCTCTCGAGCGAGATCGTGTACGCCCTGGACGACCTCGCCGAGTCGGTCCGGTTGGTTCTTGACAATGTCGACGCGCTGCTGGCGCCCGACGCCCTGGACGCGTTGCGCATCCTCATTCGGCACCGTCCGGGCGGACTGCGGCTTGTCCTGTCCAGCCGGCTCGACCCACCCCTGGCGCTGCCCAGGCTTCGGCTCGAGGGCCGGGTGCACGAAGTTCGGGTCGATCAGCTGCGATTCTCGCGGGACGAGGCCAAGGCACTTCTCGACGCGGCAGGGGCCCGCCTCGACGATCCGGAGATCACGACACTGCACGGGCTGACGGAAGGATGGGCTGCGGCGCTGCGGCTCGCCGCGATCACCCTGCGGAATGCGCCCGACCCTGCTGCCTCCCTCGCCGCCTTCTCCGGCGACGAGCGCTCGGTTGCTGAGTACCTCGTCGGTGAGGTCCTCTCGGGCTTCGAACCCGAGATCCGCGACCTCCTCGGCGCAGTCAGCGTCTGCGAGGTGTTTCCTCCTGAGCTCGCAGCGGAGCTCTCCGGGCGACAGGACGCGGCCGAACTGCTCAACCGTCTGGAACGCGAGACGTCCATGGTCGCCACGGCGGGCACAGGACGACGGATGTACCGCATGCAGCCTCTTCTGCGCTCCTACGTCCGGGCGGACATGCAGCGGGGCATGTCCGCTCGAGTGTCGGCTCTGCACGAGAAGGCGGCGGCCTGGTGGGCCGAGCGCGACGACCCGGTGCCGGCACTCGTGCACATCAGCGCGGCGGGTGACTCGTCGCGCGCCGTCGAGCTGGTCCACCGGTTCGCGCTGCGGCTGGTCGTCACCGGCGGTCATCCGCTCCTGCGCCGGACGCTCCGCCGGCTCGACGAGGAGGACGTGAGAAAGGATCCGTGGCTCGCGCTCACCTCGGCGATGTGCCATATCGAGGCCGGTGAGCTGACGGAGGCTGAGGCGGCGCTGGAGCAGGCGGAGCTGGCCTGGCCCGACACAGCCGGTGCGGCGCTCCGCGTTCTGCACGCGGCAGCCCGAGCCTTCCACGCGTGCCAGTCCACCGGGTTCTTCGGCACGTTCGCGCGGCATCGGCTGCCGCGTCCACGGCCGAGCGAAGCGGCTGCGGCCGGCCTGGCCGACCTGGTCGAAGCCATCTACCAGCTACCGGATGGGCAGAATCGGGCGGCGGCCCGTCACGCCCTCTGCGAGGTGCTGGATCTGGCGGAGCAACAGGGGTTCGGCTACCTGGCCCTGCAGTGCCGCGCGCTGTTGGCGGGCTGCGCCGCCATAGACGGGGACTATCGCTCGATGGTGGTTGCCGGCGACGCGGTGATCGCTTCCGGAGCCGCCAACGGTTGGCTCGGCTCGGTCTGGGTCGACCTCGCCCGCGCACTGCTGGCCAACGCGGCCCTGCTGCGGGGCGAACCTGGTGAGGCACGTCGCTACACGGCGCAGGGCCTCAGCACAGCAGGAGGAAGCCGGTCGATCCGCTTCGGGCTGCGTGCGCTGCACGGCTGCGCCGTCTTCGATGCCGGGCAGCGGGCGGTGGGGTTCGAAGAGATGCTCCGGGCGCGCCTCGAGGCCGGCGACCGGCCCCTGTCCGTGCAGCACGCCGCGAGCGCCGCGCTGATGGAGTACCGCGCCGCGCACACTCTCGGGCGGCCGCACGCGGGGGTGGTGCTCGACTGGCTCGTCGACCGGGCCGGTGAATGCGGCGAGACCGCTCTCATGAGGGCATGGGCCGAGGTCGGTCACGGCCGACCGGAAGCCGGGCGAGCGATCCTCGCCCCCCTGCTCGCCGGCACGGTCACCACCCTGCTGCCCACGACGCGGGTGGAGGCCCTGCTCGCCGACGCCGAATGTGCCCTCGCCACCGAGCAGCGCACCGCTGCGCTGCGCGCGGTGCAGGAGGCGCTGACCCTGGGCTCTCGACTGGATCTCGTGCGGCCGTTCGTCCTGGCCGGCCCGGGCGTGTGGCAGGTGCTGCGGGCGTGGCCGGACGGCCCCGACGGCCTGCGCTCGTTGATCGATCGCGCGGCGCGCGCTCGCCGGACGCTGCACCGGCCGGAGACCGGGCTGCAGCTCAGCGAACGCGAGCAGACGGTCCTGTCCCTGCTCCCGTCACTCCTGTCGCTCGAGGAGATCGCCGAAGATCTGTCCATCTCGGTCAACACCCTGAAGTCGCACCTGCGTGCGGTCTATCTCAAGCTGGGAGTGAGCAGCCGCCGGGCCGCGGTCGTCGCCGCCCACGAGCGGGAGTTGCTCGTGCCGAGCCTGCCGCTGACGCGCTGAGGTCAGGACGTCCTGCCATCCGGCGGGGGTCTCCAGCGCCCGACCTGCCCGATCACCAGCAGGACCACCGGGGCGATGAGCAGCAAAGTCCCGCCGAACGCGATGATCCCCGGGTCCGCCGCCAGTGCCCCGACGACGAACAGAAACACCGACACCAGCATGTAGGTCCACCGCCTTCTGCGCACTCGGCGCGCGAGCAGTGCGGCTTCCGCGGTGCCGTCCAGCAACGCGGCCAACGCCGGGTCCGCGGCGACGAGCGCCGTCTCGATCGCCCGCAACTTCCGACGTTCGGCCTCGGTCAACATCACTCGTCGTGGCTTATACATGTCCGCGCGGCCCATCCCCGTCAGCCGACACCGCGGCCGTCACCGCGCGCATGATCAGCCATGCTGCCAGCCAGGCCAGCAGCCACGACGCGAGTCGGCCCAGTGGCTGCTTCGGCGGCGGCCCTGCACCGGCCCGCGGCAGGGGCGGCCGGTTAATCCGGCTGCCGCGGCCGCCGCCCACCAGGGCTTCGGCGCTGGTGCCCGACGGGTGGGTCGACTGGTCGAGCCCGGTGCGCACGCGACCGCCGAAGACGCGGTAGGCCCACCACTGGTAGAGCACGACGACGGGCAGGAGCACGGCGAGCACCACCGTCATCACGCCCAGCGTGTACGGGGACGACGCCGTTCCGGTTGCCGTGAGATCGTTCGCCGCACCGAGGGTGGACACCATCACGCGCGGGGCGAGCTCGGAGAACAGCGACACGACCACCCCCGCCAGCGCCAGGGACGTGGCGACGAAGCCGGCACCCTCGCGGCCTCCGGCGAGGAGCACGGCGGCGGCGATCGCGGCCAGCACGGCGCCGAACTCGCTCACCGACAGGAGCACGCCGTTCCCGGACGCGATGCGGGTCCACAGGGTCCAGACGACGACCAGTACCGCGGCCGGTGGGCCGACAACCCTGCCTGCGGTGAGGGCACGCGAACGGAGGTCGTCCGCGGTGCGGAGCGCGAGGAAGGCCGCGCCGTGCACCAGACAGAGCAGCGTGATCGTCACCCCGGTCACGACCGAGTAGAGACCGAACAGGTCGCCGACGTCACCGACGAACTCCTGCTGGGAGTCGATCGGGAGGCCGCCGAGGAGGCCACCGAGCACGATGCCCAGCCCGAGCGGCACCACCAGGCTGCCGACCGTCAGCGCGGCGCTCCAGAGGCGCCTGCTCCGCGGATCCGTCGAGTGGCTGCGGAACTCGAACGACACCCCGCGCAGGATCAGACCCACGAGAACCACGAGGAACACCGGATAGAAGCCGGAGAGCATGGTGGCGAACCAGCTCGGGAAGGCGGCGAAGGTCGCCGCGACGACGACGATCAGCCACACCTCGTTGCCGTCCCACACGGGGCCGATGGTGCGGATCGCCGTCTGGACCCCGGCCTCGTCCCGCCCGACGAGACGGTGCAGCATCCCCACGCCGAAATCGAATCCCTCCAGCAGCAGGAACCCGGTCCACAGAAGCACCAGCACGACGTACCAGAAGGACACGAGCGTCATCCGAACTCCCGGCATCAGTAGGACGGTTCGAACGCGGGTTTCGCGGGTTTCTCGCCAGGGCTCTCGACCGGCTGGGACACGAGCTCCCGTCGGGCGTAGCGCGCCATGAGGACCCAGTCGACGACAGCGAGCACCGCGTAGAGCGCGACGAGCACCACGAGGCTGGTCACCAGTGCCGTCGCTCCGACCGAGGGCGACGCGGCGTCCTGGGTCTTCTGCAGTCCCTGCACGATCCACGGCTGGCGGCCGTTCTCGGTGAGGATCCACCCGAACGTGTTCACCAGGAACGGCACCGGCAGCATCCAGATCGCCACCCGCAGGAACCACGGGGAGTTCGCCAGCCGGTTGCGCCGCCACAGCCCCCACAGCCCGACGAGCAGGAGGAGACTGCCGAGGTAGGCCATTCCACGCATCGACCAGTACTGGATGAACACGTTCGGCACGTACTGCCCCGGTCCGTACTGCTGCACGTACTGCGCCTGGAGATCGTTGAGTCCGACCACCTGGCCGTTCCACGAGTTGGTGGCGAGCAGCGACAGCAGGTGCGGAACCTGAATGATCTTCGTCGGGTCTGGTCGTTCGCGCCCCCGCCGATCTGGAACAGCGAGAACGAGCAGGGCTGGCAGGTCTCCCACTGCGCCTCGGCGGCGGCGATCTTCATCGGCTGGTACACGCCTTCGGTGACCCCGAGCTCGCTGCCGACCAACAGGTTGAGCAGGGTGGCCGGCACCAGAACGGTCAGGGCGAGTCGGGCCGAGCCCGCGAACCCCGCCGTGCTCGATCCGCGCCGCAGATGCCACGCCGACACCGCCAGCACCACGACCGCCGCCGTGACGAGCGAGGCCAACAGCACGTGCAGGTAGCTGCGGAGGAACACCGGGTTGACCAGCAGTGCCGTGATGCTCGTCAGCTGCGCCCGGCCGGTCGACGGGTCGATCGCATAGCCCACCGGGTTCTGCATCCAGGAGTTCGCCGCCATGATGAACGCGGCGGAGAGCACACCACCCAGCGCCACCATCCAGATCGTCGCCAGGTGGGCCCGCCGGGAGAGGCGGTCCCACCCGAACAGCCACAGTCCGAGGAAGACCGACTCGAGGAAGAACGCGGCGAGCCCCTCGATCGCGAGCGGTGCTCCGAAGACATCACCCACGAAGCGCGCATATCCCGACCAGTTCATGCCGAACTGGAACTCCTGCACCAGCCCGGTGACGACGCCGACCGCCACGTTGATCACCAGCAAGGTGCCGAAGAACCTCGTCAACCGCAGGTACTCCGGCTCACCGGTGCGGTACCACCGGGTCTGCAGCATCGCCGTGATCAGGCTCAGCCCGATCGTCAGCGGCACGAACAGGAAGTGGTAGATCGACGTGCTGGCGAACTGCAGACGATGGTTGGCGTAGGTCAGCATCTTCTCGAACGCGAGCCGGGCCTCCTCGACCCGGCCGGCCTGGGCCAGGGCGTCGACGAACATGAAGGAGCAGAGCGAGAACGTGCCCTCGTCGCCTGCGAGGCCGTCCGGTGACGCGGCCGGGTCGTACCGGTACACCAGGCTGTCGGTGACCAGCTCCTCCTCCATGGCGTCGAGCGTCGAGGTCCACAGCGGGTCACGGGCAGCAACGAAGCCGACCATCGCCATCCGCAGCAACGACGAGTCCAGCACCGTGCTGCCGTAGTGCTGCACGAACGCCCCGCGCTCCTTATTCCAGCCCCGAGTCAGGATCTGCTCGTAGATCGCGTCTCGGGCTCGCGTCCAGCCCGCGACGTCCGCGGGGCGCCCGTAGGCGGCGGCGAGCCGGAGACCGCGGTCGAACGCCACCCAGCACATCAGGCGGCCGTAGGTGAAGTCCTTGCGGCCACCCCGTGTCTCCCAGATGCCCTCCTCGGGACGGTCCCAGTTCGCAGTGAGCCAGTCGAGCAGCCCGCGTACCGCCATCCAGCCGCGGTGCCCGATCTGCAGCCCACGGGTGTGTGCGAACCAGATGCTGTCCAGCGCCTCGCCGTAGATGTCGAGCTGAAGCTGGTCCGCGGCCCCGTTGCCGATCCGGACCGGCCTCGACCCTCGGTAGCCCGACCAGCGCTCCAGCGACTCCTCCTTCAGATCCGACGACCCGTCGACGCGGTACATGATGTTCAGGGGACCGCCCTCACCGCCGACCCGCTCGGTGACGCGGTCACGCAGCCAGGCAGCGAACTGCGCGGCCTCGTCGGTGAAACCGAGCCGGCGCAGGGCATGCACCGAGAAGGAGGCGTCCCGGACCCAGGTGTAGCGGTAGTCCCAGTTCCGCTCGCCACCGACCTGCTCGGGCAGGCCGGTTGTGGGAGCCGCCACCAGCCCGCCGGACGGCGCGTACGTCAACAGGCTCGAACCGCCGCCGAGTATCCGGCGTGCGGGGCGAAGTACCCGATGGTGTTGTAGCCCCAGTAGTTGGTGAGCCCGGGGTCGCTGAGGAACGCCTCCGGCACGTTATGGTGCACCGGGAGCAGCTCGACCGCGGTGACACCGAGGTGGAGCAGGTGGGCGATGGCCGCCTCGTGGGCCAGCCCGGCGTAGGTGCCGCGCAGCTCGGGTGGAATGTCGGGGTGCGCCGCGGTGAAGCCCTTGACGTGCACTTCGTAGACGACGGTGTCGGCGTACCGGCGGCCCGGGCGCGGGTGATCGGCGGCCCACCGGTAGTCGTCGGCCGTCACCACGCTGCGCGGAACGTGCGCCGCGGAGTCCAGATCACTCGGGGTGTCGGGGTCGCCGGGCACGTGACCGAGGACCTCCTCGCCGAAGCGCACCTCACCGCTGATCGCGCGGGCGTACGGGTCGAGCAGGAGCTTGGCCGGGTTGCAGCGCAGACCCGCGGCGGGCTCGAACGGGCCCGTGGCGCGGTAGCCGTACGCCTGCCCGGCACCCACCCCCGGAACGAACGCGTGCCAGACCCCGGCGTCCCGGTCGAGCATCGGGATGCAGGTCTCCCTGCCCCAGTCCCCGGGGCCGCGCCCCTCGAACAGGCACAAGAGCATGCCGTCGGCGGCCGCGGACGCCACGGCGAAGTTCGTTCCCCCGTCGCGGATCGTCGCTCCCAGCGGGTACCAGATGCCGGGCCGTGCGGCGTCCCCGCTCACTCCCGCTCGCCTTCGAGCCGCACCGCCCGCAGCGCCGCACCCACCGACGGCACCGCCCCGTGCCGGCGGCGGATCACATCGGCCACGATCCCCGTCCAGCCGGTCTGGTGCGAGGCGCCGAGGCCCGCGGCGTCGTCGCCGTGGAAGTACTCGCTGAACACCAGCTTGTCCTTCCAGGCCGGGTCGGTCTGCAGCCGCTCCACACCGCCGAAGCAGGGCCGCCGCCCGTCCGGACCCACCAGGAAGATCGAGACCAGCCGCCGTTGCAGATCGGCGACGACGGCGTCGAGCGCGACGTGCCGGCCGGACCCGGTCGGATACTCGACGGTGACGTCGTCACCGAAGAACCGGTGGTAGCGCTCCAGCGCGCTGATCACCAGGTAGTTCAGCGGGAACCACAGCGGGCCACGCCAGTTCGAGTTCCCGCCGAACATCGCCGTGGTCGACTCGGCGGGCTCGTAGTCGATTGTCGCGCGGGCTCCATCCACGTCGAGCTCGTAGGGGTGGGCGCGGTGATAGGCGGAGATGGCCCGCAGACCGTACGGCGAGAGGAACTCGCTCTCGTCGAACAGCCTACCGAACAGGCGCTCGAGCCGGTCGGTCCCGACCACCCCGAGCAGCAGGCCCCGGTTCCCGGGCCGGCCCCGCAGGAGCCCGATCTCGGCCAGCTTCTCGCGGTCCTGCAGGCCCTCGCGGACGAGCAGCTCGGCGAAGCCTTTCCCGACCCGCTGGGCCCGGTCGAGCATCGGCTCGTCGATGACGGCGGCGGCCAGCAGCGGGATGATGCCGACCATCGACCGCACCTCGATGGGCACTGCCGTCCCGTCCCGACTGACCAGCCGGTCGTAGAACAGCCCGTCCCGGTCGTTCCACAGGGCCTGCTCGCCGATCGCAGTCCGGATCGCCGCGACGTGCTCGAGGAACTTCACGATGAGGTCGCTCGTCGGGCGCTGGGTGCCCCGCTGGAGGACGACCGCGATGATCGCCATGTAGAGGGCGTAGAACGCCATCCAGCCGGTGGCGTCGGCCTGCTGCAGGGTGCCGCCGACGGGGAGGTGGGAGCGGTCGAGCGGACCGATGTTGTCCAACCCGAGGAATCCGCCCTCGAACAGGTTGCACCCGGTGGCGTCCTCCCGGTTCACCCACCAGGTGAAGTTGACGAGGAGCTTGTCGAACACCTGGCCCAGGAAGTCGAAGTCCCGGCAGCCGTCGATGACGAAGACCTCGAGCGCGGCCCAGGCCTGCACGGGCGGGTTGACGTCGCCGAAGTCCCACTCGTACGCCGGCAGGGCGCCGTTCGGATGCTGGAACCACTCCCGGCACAGCAGGCGCAGCTGGTACTTGGCGAAGGCCGGATCACAGTGGGCCAGGGCGACGCAGTGGAAGGCGAGGTCCCACGCTGCGAACCAGGGGTACTCCCACTTGTCCGGCATCGACAGGATGTCGAAGGAGTTGAACCTGCGCCACCGGGCGTTCCGGCCGCCCAGCCGGGCGGCGGGGGGCAGGGGTTGGGTGGGGTCGCCGTCGAGCCAGCGCGCGACGTCGTAGTGGTAGAACTGCTTGCTCCACAGCATTCCGGCGAAGGCCTGGCGCAGGACCAGCGCCTCGTCCGCCGAGGCGGGTGCGGGCGTCAGCTCGGCATAGAACTCGTCCGCCTCGGCCCGGCGCCGCGCGACCACGTCGTCGAAGTCCGTGCCCAACGCCGTCGCGGGCTCGGGCGACGTACCCGCGGGGCGCAGCCGGAGCCGCACCTCCACGGTCGCTCCGGCCGGGACGCTTAGCCGGTACCAGAACGCACACTTCGTCCCGCGCCGCTCGGCGTTGACCGTGGCCGCCCCGGTCAGGACATGGTCGTTGATCCCGTCCTTGGGGTACGGCGTCGCCGACGGGCTTCCGTACAGGCGCTCGGTGTTGGTCTCGTTCTCGCAGAACAGTGTCGCCGCTGCAACGCCGTCCGGGCCGGGCCCCGCCAGCAGCTCCAGCTCTCCGAGGAACGGGTGGTGCACGGCGACCGACCCGTCCCCGGCGGCCTCCATCGCGGGCCGTGGGCCGTCGACCTCCCACGACCAGGTGTTGCGAAACCAGGCGGTGGGCAGCACGTGCACGACGTCCGGGTCCGGGCCGGCGTTGGTGACCTGCACCGCCATCAGGACGTCGCCCGGCTCGGCCTTCGCGTAGCGCGCGTCGACGATCCAGAACCGGTCGTCGTCGAAGGCGTCGGTGTCCAAGAGCTCGTACTCCGGGTCGAGCTTGCCTCGGCGACCGTTCTCCTGTCGGAGGCTCTCGTAGGGGAAGGCGCGCTGTGGGTAGTGGTACCGCCACCGGTTCCAGGCGTGGCTGGGTACGGCGTCGAGGTACCACCAGTACTCCTTGACGTCCTCGCCGTGGTTCGCCTCGGCGCCGGTCAACCCGAAGGCGCGCTCCTTGAGGATCGGGTCGCGGCCGTTCCACAACGCGAGCCCCAGGCAGAGCCGCTGCTCGATGTCGCAGAACCCGGCCAGGCCGTCCTCACCCCACCGGTACGCCCGGGACCGGGCGTGGTCGTGCGGGAAGTAGGCCCAGGCCTCCCCGTCCGGGCTGTAGTCCTCGCGCACGGTGCCCCACTGCCGCTCGCTGACGTAGGGCCCCCACAGGTACCAGTCGCCGGCCTGACGCAGGCCGTCTTCGAGCTTGCCGAAACCTGCTACGCGGTCTTGTTCAACCCCCACGGGTGGCGCTCCCTCCGGCCCGACGCACGAGTGTGCCGAGGCTACGGAGAGCCGGCGGGCGGTCACGTCACCCGAACGGGATGAGGACGAGGTCGAGGTCGAGGTCGAGGCGGCCGTTCACCCCGACGATCGGCTTCCCTGCTGCCGTGCGGTGTCCTCGGCCTGGTAGGCGGCCAGGAGTCGCTGCTCGCTCTCCTTCGTGGGGAACAGGAAGAACACGATCGCGGCACCGATGAGAATCGCGATGATCCCGGCGGTGTAGGCCCAGTCGGCCCCGGACAGGAACGACGACTTCGCCCCCTCGACGATCTGCGCCGCGTAATCCGGATACTGCTGGGCGGTGTCGGCGGCACTCGAGAACGACTTGGTGAGCTCGTTCCGGACACTGTCTGTGATCTGCTGGCCTTGCGGAGATGCGGCGATGGCCGCCGACACGGCTGCGGCGTACCCCGCGGTCAGCAACGCACCGAAGACCGACTGCAGGATCGCGCCCCCCAGGTCGCGCTGCAGATCCGCCGTGCCCGACGCCATTCCGGCCCGACGCACGGGAACGGACCCTGTGAGGGAGTGGGACGCGGGCGTGCCCGCGAAGCCGACGCCGATGCCGATGAGGACGTAGGCGAGGCCGACCTGCCAGTAGGGGCTGTCGTCGTTCCACAGCAGGAGCATCGCGCCGAAGGCGAGCAGGAGGAACACGTAGCCGGTCAGCAGCGTGAACCGGGCTCCCCGCGTGTCGACGAGCCTGGCGGAGCGCGGCGCCACGAGGATCATGAACACGACGGCGGGCAGGAAGGCCGTCCCGGCCTGCAGGGTCGAGTAGCCGAGGACGTTCTGCAGGTACTGCTGGCTGACGAACGCCGAGCCCATCAGCGAGCCGAAGACGATGATGCCCGCGCAGGCCGCCACCCAGAAGATACGGCGCCGGGCGACGTCGAGGTCGTACAGCGGGTTCCTCGCACGACGCTGCCGGACGAAGAACGCGATGAGCGCGGCGAGCGCGATCGCCGCCAGGCCGAGCGTGAGGGCTGTCGTGTTCGGTACCGGCGCGAAGTTGATCGAGAGGATCAGCGCCCCGACGAGGACGACCGACAGGATCCCGCCGAGGTTGTCGACCGGCTCCGTGGTCTCGTTGACGTGGCTGGGCACGATGAAGTACGCCATCAGGACGGCCACGACCGCGAGCGGCAACGTGACCAGGAAGACCGAGCCCCACCAGAAGCTCTCGAGGAGCGCGCCGGCGACGAGCGGCCCGAGCGACGCGATGCCGCCGCCGATCGCCGACCAGAGCGCGATCGCCCTGGTCCGCCCCGGTCCCGACCACAGCGCCGCGATCAGTGCCAGCGTCGTCGGGTAGGCCATTCCCGCCGAGAGCCCACCGAGCACCCTGGCGGCGAACAGGATTCCGTCGGAGGGCGCGTACGCCGCCAGCAGGCAGGCGGGCACCGACAGCACCATGCCGAGGACGAGCATCAGCTTGCGCCCGTAGCGGTCGCCGAGGGCACCCAGGTACAGCACCGAGGTGGCCAGGCCGAGCGAGTAGCCGACCGCGATCAGGTCGAGTGCCGTCTGGGAGGAGTCGAAGGTTCGACCGATCGAGGGCAGCGCGACGTTCGCGACCGACAGGTTGAGGTTGGCCACCCCGGCCACGAGGATCAGGGCCACGAGCACCAGGCCGGCCCGGGCGGGTGCTGCAGGGGCTTCGACCGCGTCGACGTCCGCGCTGCGACCAGGGTCCGGGGTCTCGCTCATCCTGTTGGCGCGCACACCTCAGCCCACCGGGTCGTGCCAGGTGTCGCCGTCGGGCAGCAGGGCGTCGGCTTCCTTGGGGCCCCAGGTGCCCCGCGGGTAGGAGTGCACCGGGAGGTCGTCGTCCAGCACTTGATCGACTACTCGCCACGCGGCCTCGACCGTGTCCTGCCGAGCGAACAGGACTCGCCGGCCCTCCAGTGCCGCTCCGATCAGGCGGTCGTACGGCCGCATGGTCGACCCGGGCTGCTCGGCGAAGGACAGCTCCTGCAGCTGCGCTTCGCGGCCCACACCCGGCTTCTTGCCGGCCAGCGCGAGGGTGATCGCAGCGTCGGGCCAGATCCGGAAACGCAGCGCGTTGGCGACGCCCACGTTGCCGACGCCGAAGACGTCGTGCGGCGGGCGCCGGAACCGCAGCGAGACCTCGGTGGCGGTGACCGGCATCGTCTTGCCCGCCCTGATGAGGATGGGTACGCCAGCCCATCGCCACGAGTCCAGCTCGAGTCGTAGGGCAACGTAGCTCTCGGTGCGCGAGAGCGGGTCCACACCCGCTACCTCGCGGTAGCCCTCGTACTGCCCGCGGACACAGTCGTCCGGCGTCAGCGGACGCAGGGCGTTCACCACCCGCGACTTCGCGTCCACCCAGGTGTCCAGGCCGCGCCCGTCCGGCGGATCCGCGGTGACGGTGGCGAGGACCTGCAGCATGTGGTTCTGCACGACGTCGCGGACGGCCCCGGTGCGGTCGTAGAACCGCCCGCGGTCCGCGACGTCGAACGCCTCGGCCATCGTGATCTGGATGCTCGCGACGTGGGTGCGGTTCAGCAGTGGTTCGAACACCGCGTTGGCGAAGCGGGCGACCAGCACGTTGTTCAGCGGGTCCAGACCCAACCAGTGGTCGACCCGGTAGACCGCGTCCTCCGGGAACACCGCGTGCATCGTCGCGTTCAGCTCCTGCGCACTGCGCAGGTCGGTGCCGAACGGCTTCTCCACCATTACCCGGGCGCCCTCGACCCGGTTGGCCGCCGCGATACCGCGGGCGATCCGGCCGAACAGCGGGGGCGGAACCTCCAGGTAGTACAGGGCCCGGCCGCCGGCACCCATCTCCCGGGACATGGCCGTATAGGTTGCGTCGTCGTCGAGGTCGCCGTCGATGTAGCGCAGCAGCCCGAGCATCCGCGCCGCCGCCGGCGCGCTCGGGTCCATCCCCGCGCCCCGCAGCGACGCGGCTGCGTACTCCCGGAACTGGTCGAGGCCCCAGCCGCTCTTCGCCACACCGACGATCGGCACGTCGAGGATGCCCCGGTCCACCAGCCCGACCAGGGCCGGGAAGGTCTCCAGCTTGGCCAGGTCCCCGGTCGCGCCGAAGATCACCAATGCGTCCACTCGATCGCTCATGGTTCGCTCCTGTTACGCCCTGTTGTCTTCTCAGCCGAGCCGGGTAGTCAGGTGATCACCCACGCGCAGCGCGTTGGCGATCGCCGTGAGCGACGGTTGACGGCGCCGATGCCGAAGATGATCACTTCCTACCGGTCGTCGACCACGTTCGACTCCTCGCGACGGCCGACAACGTCCGCTGTCCGGCGAACGCGGACGGAAGTCGGCCACACCGTTCTCCCCTTCAGGTGCCGGCGCGCCACCCCGGATGGAGGACCGGTCGGAACTCACGCCCTCCGTCGCGCGGCTTGGGGCGGCGTCGTCGACCACTTCAGCTCCATCTCGACCTCGATCTCGTCCCCCGTGACCTCCACCTCGAACTCCATGCGGACGTCGTCGGCGACATGAAGGGTCAGCGACGTTCCACCGAGATCGAGTTTGACCTTCTCGCCTGCTGCCAACGCCTCGGCGAACGTCGCCAGACGCTTCGCGGCCTCCGCCCGGCTCAGCGACTCCTTGCGCTCCAGCTCCATGTCCGACACGACCGACCGCCTCTGCTTTGTGAGATCCCGGGACCGCGTTCCGGCCCGCGCTGCAGCTTTCGGTAGGTCAGTGCACGGGGACCTCACCCTGGCCGGGTGAAGGGGGACTGCCGAACCGCCCCGTCCGTCCGCCCCGGCGGTGCGGCGCGTCCGTCGCCGCCTGCGCAGCGACGGGCCGATCGCGCAGCAGCGCGTCCGCCCACCCGGCGCCCGGGTCGATGTCGACGCGGCGGCCCGCGGGTGCGGCGCCGTCACCCGTTGTGATTCCGTGCGCCATCTTCACCACGGAACCGACGGTAGGGACGCCCACTGGAGCGGCCCACACCCCGCAAAAGGTGACCGGGTCGACGTCGCGCCGACCTGCGACGGCGTCTCCGTCACCGGTCAGGATCAGCGCCTGTTCCGCACCGGCGCGCTGAGGGTGCTCCCGTTCGTGAGGACCGCAGCGTTGAGTGCCTCGCGCACGGCGACGACCCGGAGCCCCAGGTCCTGACACAACGCGAGGAGCCCGTGCAGCTGGGCGTCGTCCGTCACGTCGCCGTAGATGACCGTCTCCGGATCCACCGGCACAACGGTCATGTCGCGGAAAGCAGAACAGGCCCGGTCGGACATCCGCCCGGCGACCCGCACCTCGTAACGCATCGTGGTCATCGCGCCTTACCTCCACGCAGGAACACCTGCAGGCTGCCGAGCACCCGGCACGGAGGTCCGCCCTCGTACCAGGATTTACAGGACACGGCCTAGGCCCCTGCCTCGGCGGCGGAGATGCGGCCCGCGGCGATCGCGTCCAGAAGCGCCTGGTGGTCGCGTTCGTTCTGGTCCGCGTACGCGCGCGCGAAGTCGTGCACAGCATGATCGAATGTGGGACCGCCGCCGAGGTAGGCGGCAATCGCGATGCGGTCCCCTGACCGCGCGTGCGCCCGGGCCAGCGTCCACCCGCAGAGCTCGCCGTAGACGCGCATCCCCGTCGGAACCATCGCTTCGATCTCGGCCGAACCCTTCCAGTCCCGCAGCTGACGCAGGTAGAAGTCCCGCGTCCGCCCGTCGAAGCCCTGCACGCGGACCCAGCCAAGGAAGATGTCGCTGACCGTCTGCATGAGGCGCTGCCCGACCACGACCCGTTGGCCGCAGTTGTCGTATGTGCTCGGCTCGACGAACTCCTCCAGCACGGACGCGCCCGCCTCCTTCGCCTGCAGGAACAGCGGATCGCGCTCGTCGTCGCCGAGGAGGAGCAGCATGTACGCGCGGGTACCGACGCTGCCGACGCCGACGACCTTGCGCGCGAGGTCGACCAGCTCGTACCGGTCGAGCAGGGACCGACGCTCCGGTTCCAGGCTGGTCTGGTACGCGTCGAGCATGTCGCGCAGCTGGGCCGTGGCCTCGCCGGGGCCCGTGCCGTTTCCGACGAGATCGCGCAGGGGCACGATGAGTGGTGGCTCCGCGACGATCGCCCAGGTGCCGTTCTCCTTCCCGGCGAACCGGTCGAGCGCCCCGAGGTTGTCCTTGGTCTGTGCCTTGGCGAGCGCGCGGGCCAGTGTCTTGCGCCGCCGGCGATCGAGCACCTGTTCGAGCCGGGCCTGCACCTGCGCCACATCGGCGTGGGCGTACCAGACCTCGAGAGCCGGCTTCTCCGCGAACTGCCGCATCGCTCGCCGATAGGCAGCGATGGTCGCCAGGACGGTGACACTGCGCTCCTTCGATGAGAAGCCGATGTCGCGGCCGGCCACCTCCACGCTCGTCGCGAGACGCTTGATGTCCCACTCCCACGGCCCGGGAAGGGTCTCGTCGAAGTCATTGATGTCGAAGACGAGGCGGCGCTCCGGTGATGCGAACATGCCGAAGTTCGACAGGTGGGCGTCTCCGCAGGCCTGCACGGTGATTCCGCTGCTGGGGGTGCTCGCCAGGTCGCTGGCCATCACCAGCGCGGCGCCCCGGAAGAACGTGAAGGGCGAGATCGCCATCCGGCCGTACCGGATCGGCAGCAGTTCCGGAACGCGCGCCGCCCCCTGGCTCTCCAGCTGACCGACCGGGTCGGGCCGGTGCGGGCCGGGCGCGAATTCGGCGTGGCTCGACCGCGGGGTCTCGCTGCGGGCGGCTCGTCCTCGGGAGATGCGTTGCTCGCGGGTGACCCGAGGCTGCCTGGTCGCCGAACCGCCTCGCCGACGGCGCACGCCGGTCACCTGCACCTGGGTCATGGTGGACCTCCTCAGCCGAGATGGGGTTCGGGCGCGTCGGACAGGGCTTGCCGGATCCAGTGCTGTGCTGCGGGCTCGACCGCCAGCGTTGCGATCTCGGGGGGTTCGAACCATGCGGCCTCCACCGTCTCGAACCGGTCGGGGCGCGGCCGTCCCCAGATCGGCACGGCGCGGAAGCACACGATGAACTGCTGGCGTACCTCTCCGGACACCGACCGAACGACGTGCGCAGGGTCGGTGAACAGGCCGACGATGCCGACCACCCGGACCCGTATGCCGGCCTCCTCGACCGTCTCGCGGACGGCGGCGTGGTCGGCGCTCTCACCGACGTCGATCCGACCGCCCGGCAACTCCCAGAGGCCGCTGTCCCACCGGCGGACCAGGAGCAACCTGCCGTGCTCATCACGAGCGGCAACGAACACCGACGGCACCACGACCGCCGCCGGTGGGGCGTCGGGGTCGTGGAAGTGCACCTGTCGCACCTGTCGTACTGCAGTGGCGTCCGGCATCGGCAACTGCTGATCAGCGCGGAGTTCCGCGTGGTCACTGATCTCGGGCCTGCTCGAGAGATCGGTCACGCCGGGCTCCTTCCGGTCCGGGTCGCGCTGACCTTCGGACGACCCCGGCCTCGGCCGCATCCCCCGGCTCGGGTGAACGTGCCGCGAGGCGTGAACCTGACCAGGGCGACACCTCCGCGACGCAACGGCGTCGGACCGATGGTGGCGCGGTCACCCTGCCCGGGTGATGTGACACGGCCGTGACGCGCTGTTTCGTGGTCGGGCAGCACCCCGCTCGCCGTGATGGGGGGTGTCGTACGGGAGGTCGTCATGACCAGGTCCGGTACCGCAGAGCCGGTCGTCGTCGGAATCGATGGGTCCGACCTCGCAACCGCCGCCCTCGCCTGGGGCGTGGATGCGGCCCGCCGCCGCTCGTGCCCGCTCCGGCTCGTGCACACGTCCGGCCGAACGGGCCGGGCGGCGGGCGAGGAGATGCTGGACGACGCGGCGGCACGGGCGGAACGGGCCGTCCCCGGCCTGGACGTGAGCACGGTGCTGGACAACGGCCATCCGGCTGACGCGCTGCTGAAGCAGGCCTCCGACGCCAGCATGGTGGTGCTCGGCGCCCGGGGCAGGAGCGATCTCTCCAGTCTGCTGGCCGGCTCGACGTCGCTGCAGGTGGCCATGCACGCTCCGTGCCCCGTCGTCGTGATCCGCCTCCTCGGCGAGGACGCACCTCCGGGACCTTCGGCGGGCCGCGTCGTCGTGGGGGTGGACGACTCGCCGCGGTCCGAGCGCGCCATCGACCTCGCCTTCAGCGAAGCCGCAAGCCGTGGTGTCGGGCTCACCGCGGTGCTCACCTGGCTGGGGCCCGACATCGACACCGACGCGTCGCCCGCACACGAATGGCAGCAGGCCGCGGACGACGAGCAGGCGATCTTGATGCAGCGTCTCGCTGGCCCCTGTGAGGAGTTTCCCGGGGTCGACGTTCTGGAGAAGGTCGTCGGGGGCGACCCCGCAGCCGCCCTCGTCGACGAGTCGCGCGGCGCGGAGCTGATCGTGGTCGGCAGCCACGGACGCGGCGGACTGGGCGGGATTCTGCGCGGCTCGGTGAGCCACACCCTGCTGCACCACGCGCACTGCCCGGTCGCCGTCGTCCGCAGCCGGTAGC